>NZ_JBJGXN010000006.1:0-476374 GCF_045447035.1 Pseudomonas sp. O230
TCAAGATGTCCAAAATCAATGCTTATATATAGACGCGAAAGCCGTGAGTGCGCAGTATATTGCCCAGCACCAGAATAATACTCTCGTTTCCTGCCTTGGACGATGCCACGCCATGAATGACCAGCCCCGCAGTCTTGCCTCGACCCTGTTCTCGGTTGGCCTGCTATTGATAGCCATGGCGTCGATCCAGTCCGGAGCCTCACTGGCCAAAAGCATGTTCCCTGTCATCGGTGCGCAGGGGACAACGACCCTGCGGTTGATTTTCGCCAGCGTGATCATGCTGGTGCTCCTGCGCCCATGGCGTGCGAAGCTCACGGCAAAATCCTTGCGCACTGTCATTATCTACGGCATGGCACTCGGCGGCATGAACTTCCTCTTCTATATGTCCCTACGCACAGTCCCTCTGGGAATCGCGGTAGCACTGGAATTCACCGGGCCGTTGGCGGTCGCCATTTATGCCTCACGTCGCGCGATCGACTTTTTATGGATCGCCCTGGCCGCCGTCGGGTTGCTGCTGTTAATACCTACGGGAACCACGACTGCCGGCATCGATCTGGTCGGCGCGGGTTATGCCCTGGCAGCAGGCGCCTGCTGGGCGCTGTACATTCTCTTTGGCCAGAAGGCCGGTGCAGACAATGGCGTGCAGACAGCGGCACTGGGAGTCATGATCGCCGCACTGTTCGTAGCGCCTATCGGCATTGTGCATGCCGGCACCGCACTGCTGACGCCATCGCTGATCCCCATAGCGATCGGCGTCGCCCTGTTGTCCACCGCCCTGCCCTATACGCTGGAAATGGTCGCCCTTACCCGAATGCCAGCTCGGACCTTCGGCACGCTGATGAGTATTGAACCTGCATTCGGTGCACTATCAGGCCTTTTGTTCCTCCATGAATACCTCTCACTGTCACAGTGGATGGCTATCATGTGCATCATTCTGGCTTCCGTCGGCGCGACCATGACCATGGGCAGTGCCACCAAGCCTGCGGTTGCCGTGGATTAATAGAGGATTTGATGAAGGTCTGGTATTTGCCGCGCAATTAGGCCATGTTTAGGTCCGCAACCCAGTGTCAGACATGGATTTTTCACGATAGGGATATCAGAACGCTTCAAGCTAATGCGAACACGGCCAGACCCGGGCGCAAAGATCCGGGGACGCTATAAGGACAGCAATGAAACGAATTTTGATACTGATCGCCGTACTTGCAGTTGCGGGCTGCGCGGCGACTTCGGAAACTCATACCAAACGTGGCAAGAAAGGATTGCACATCAACTGTTCCGGACTGTCGTCATCCTGGGATAAGTGTTACACCAGCGCAGCCAACTCCTGCGCGCCCAAGGGATACAAGGTCATCGCCAAGTCAGGGGATGGCGTGGAAGAACCTGGCGATTATCCATTTGGTCTCAACCCGGCTGGCTATACCAGCCGCAGCATGATTGTCATCTGCAAATAGGCCGCCTCTTCAGGTCCGCGGACCGGCGATCTGACGGCTGATCTCATCGTAACTGGACTTCAGTACCGTGCGCTGGATGTCAGGGGTGGCCAGCATCCGCGCCACAACCAACGCACCGATGCATTGCGACAGAATCGCCCAGGCCAGGCTGTCGCTCTCCAGAATCCGCGCCCAACTCTCTTGTAGCCGACAAATCCAGTTCTCCGCCTGCTGGCGAATCAATACGTCTGAACGGGCTATTTCCGCGCCCAATGCCGGCAAGGCACAACCCGACTCCGGGTGCTCAACATGGGACATGCTCAAATAATGCTTCAGGCAGCGCTCGAGCCTGTCACGGTCCTGATCTGCCCCCAATCGCTCCAGGCTTTGCCCCAGCTCCCGCTCGACAATTGAAGCAAACAGCTCATCCTTCGACGAAAAGTGACTGTAAAAAGCACCGCCACTTAAACCGATCGCTTTCATCAAGGCGTCGACACCGACTGTGGCGAAACCCGACTTCTTCGCTGACACCGCACTGCTTTCCAACAGCTTCTGTTTGGTTTCCAGTTTGTGATTGGCCGAATAGCGCATAGCCTTGCCCTCAGTATTGATCATCTTGACGCCCGCCGAATCGTAGCATAACGTTCGTTTAGTTAACGATCGTTTAGCAAAGGAGCCACCATGAATAACAAGAAGGTCGTACTGGTTGTCGGCGCCGGTGATGCAACGGGCGGCGCTATTGCCAAACGTTTTGCTCGAGAAGGATTTGTCGCTTGTGTTACCCGACGCAGCGCGGACAAACTCCAACCGCTGGTGGATGCCATCAACGCCGAGGGAGGTGAAGCCCATGGTTTTGCCTGTGATGCACGCAAGGAAGAGGACGTGATTGCGCTGGTCGAGCAGATTGAAAGCCAGATCGGCCCGATCGAAGCGTTTGTGTTCAACATCGGCGCCAATGTGCCCTGCAGCATTCTCGAAGAAACCGCCCGCAAGTATTTCAAGATATGGGAAATGGCCTGCTTCTCGGGCTTTCTCAATGCCCGAGAAGTGGCCAAGCGCATGGCCAAGCGCCAACGGGGCACCATCCTGTTTACCGGCGCGACCGCCGGCCTGCGTGGTGCCGCCGGTTTTGCAGCATTCGCCGGTGCCAAGCACGGCATCCGTGCATTGGCTCAAAGCATGGCCCGCGAGTTGGGGCCGATGAATATTCACGTTGCCCATGTTGTCGTCGACGGCGCCATCGATACCGACTTCATCCGTGACACCTTTCCCGAGAAGTACGCCACCAAGGATCAGGACGGCATCCTCAATCCCGAGCACATCGCCGAAAACTACTGGTACCTGCACAGTCAGCCCCGTGACGCCTGGACCTTCGAGCTGGATCTGCGTCCCTGGAACGAACGCTGGTAAGTCCTCCCCCACAACAATAAACAGAGCGCATTGAACATGAGCAAAACCGTGGAGTTCTACTTCGATCTCGGCAGCCCTGCCACCTACCTGGCCTATACCCAGCTGCCGAAAATCTGCGAGCAGACCGACAGCCAGTTGGTCTTCATTCCGATGCTGCTTGGCGGTGTTTTCAAAGCCACCGGCAACGCGTCCCCCGCGACCGTTCCGGCCAAAGGTCTCTACATGTTTCAGGACCTGGACCGCTACGCCAAACGTTATGGCGTGCCACTGAAGTTCAATCCGCACTTTCCCATTAATACATTGATGCTGATGCGCGCCGTCACGGGCATGCAATTGCACCATCCCGAGCGCTTTCAGGCATTCATCGACTGCCTGTTTAAAGCGCTTTGGGTCGAGGGACGCAGCCTCGATGACCCGGCGACCGTCGTTTCAGTGTTGACGCAGAACGGCTTTGATCCCAATGAAGTGCTGGCCCTGACTGCCGATGACGACGTCAAGGCAGCGCTCAAGAACAACACCGAAAAAGCGGTGCAACGCGGCGTGTTCGGCGCACCCAGCATGTTCATCGATAACCAGCTGTTCTTCGGCCAGGATCGACTCGACTTTGTGATTGAAGCCCTGCGTTAGATCTCTATGACCAGCCGCCCCTGAGCCGCGCCGCAAACCAGCAGCTCATGGGCGGCCTCGGCGGTTTGCAAGGTGAACGCCCGAGGATCCATCAACGGCTTCAACTTGCCCGCCTCGATCAGTCGACCCGCCTCACGAAGAATCTCCCCGTGATGCTCGCGCCCCACACCGGTGAGCAACGGCAACAACGTGAACACGCCGGAATAGGTTGCACCACGAAACGAGAGCGGCGCCAAACTGTGCTGCCCCCAACCGAGGCAACTCAACACATGGCCGTAATAAACCCGTGCGGTCTTGAAAGACGCATCCAGGGTGTCACCGCCCACCGTGTCGTAGACGATATCGAAGCCGTCCCCACCCGTGTGCTGCGCAACATATTGCTCGACCGAAGAATGGCGGTAATCGATAAACGTCGCGCCGAAGCCTTCGATGATTGCCTGCTGCCCGGCAGACCCGGTGGCAAACACCTGGGCACCGAAGGCGCGGGCAATTTGCACCGCCACATGCCCCACACCACCCGCACCGCCATGAATGAGCACCTTCTGCCCCGGACGTACCCGCGCCCGGTCCACTAGCCCTTCCCACGCAGTAATCAACACCAACGGCAACCCTGCCGCCTCACGCATACTCAAATTGCATGGCTTGCGCGCCAGCAGTCTCGCATCGACCGCGGCGTACTCCGCCAACGAACCCTGCGCACCGCCAATTCCCGCGGCCATGGCATAAACCTCATCGCCCGGCCGCCATCCACTGACACCCTCCCCCACTGACTCGATGGTTCCCGCCAGATCAATGCCCAACACCGCCGGCAATGGCTGACGCGCATGGGCGGCCTGACCTGAACGAATCTTCCCATCCAGAGGATTTACCCCACTGGCGTTGATCCGCACCAGCACCTGCCCCGCTTCCGGCACTGGCCGTTGAATGGAAGCCAAGCGTAGCGGCGCGTTGGCCGAGTCGACAATCAGAGCACGCATTTCCAGTGAGTCAGTCATTTCGCATATTTCCGTCGGAGGTGGCTGTGGGATAAATCTTCGGCCAACCGACTCATGCTGATAAGAAGCTAAATAGCTATAGTGATCATGCCCATCTGGCATTAATGAGAAATCCCGTGGACAAACTCAATGCAATGGCGATCTTCGTCAGGGTCGTCGAGCGCGGCAGCTTTTCTGCCGTCGCCCGAGAGATGCAGACCAGCCAGCCCACCATCAGCAAAGTACTAAAGGCACTAGAGGCCGAACTGGGTGGAAAACTGATTAGCCGCAGCACCCGTCAGCTTTCCCTGACGGACGAAGGTCAGCGGTACTACAACGAATGTCGACAAATCCTCGCGGCCGTCGATGCGGCCGAGCACAGCTTCCAGTCCGGCAGGGAGCGCATTGCCGGTCACCTGCGCATCGGCTCCTCGGTCAGCTTCGGGCGTTTGCAGATTGCCCCACGCCTGGCGGAATTCCTTGAACGCCATCCCGACGTAGAAATCGACCTGCAACTGAGTGATCAGAACCAGGATCTGGTCAGCGAAGGACTGGATGTGACCTTCAGGATCGGTGAGCTGAATGACAGCGGCCTGATCGCCCGCCACATCGGCACCACCCACCGCGTAACCGTTGCAGCGCCCGCCTACCTCAATAGACACGGCCAGCCGCAAACGCCAGCAGAATTGAGCGGGCACAATTGCCTGCAGTTCAATCTGTTGAACAGTCAGAATTTATGGGTTTTCGAGAACAACAATCAACGCCACGAGGTGCGGATCAAGGGCAATGCGCAAAGCAACAACTCGGAGGCGATCCGCGAGATGGTGCTGGGAGGACTGGGGATTGCGTGGTCGCCGGTGTGGCTGTTCAGCGAAGAGTTGAAAGCCGGGCGAGTGACCGCGATTTTGCAGGACTACACCGCGCAGTCACTGCCGATGCATGCCGTGTCCCCGGCGAATCGTCGCCAATCCGCCAGGGTCATAGCCTTTGTCGACTACATGAGTCAGGCGCTGGCATCAGCGCCTGAACTCAAGCCGATCAGATAGCGGCGGTACGGGTGTTCAACCACTCAAGGGCCGCACCGTCGAGCAACGGGCTCAAGCGCTCGCGCACTTCGGCGTGGTAGGCGTTGAACCACTGCTTCTCATCCTGAGTCAGCAGCGACGACTCCAGGCAGCGCGTGTCGATCGGGCACAGGGTCAGGGTTTCGAATTTCAGGAACTCACCGAATTCGCTCTTGCCCGCTTCACGGTTCAACACTAGGTTCTCGATCCGCACGCCCCAACGGCCCGGACGGTAGGTGCCCGGTTCGATGGAGGTGATCATGCCCGGCTGCATCGCGGTTTGCGGCGCAGCAGCGGCTTGATAGGCAATCACTTGCGGGCCTTCGTGAACGTTGAGGAAATAGCCGACGCCGTGACCGGTACCGTGACCGTAATCAACGTTCTCCGCCCAGATCGGCGCACGGGCGATGGCGTCCAGCAACGGCGACAAAATGCCCCGAGGGAATTGCGCACGGGACAATGCGATGACACCTTTGAGCACTCGCGTGCAATCGCGTTTCTGCTCATCGGTTGGCGTACCGACCGGGACCATCCGCGTGATGTCGGTGGTGCCCCCCAGGTATTGGCCGCCGGAGTCGATCAGCAACAGACCGTCGCCCTCGATCACCGCGTGTTCCTCTTCGGTCGCGTGGTAATGCGGCATCGCCCCATTGGCGTTGAACGCGGCAATGGTGTTGAAACTCAACGACACGTAATCCGGACGACGCGTGCGCGCTGCGGTCAGGTGTTCGTCGATGGTCAGTTCGGTGATGCGTTCGCGGCCCCACGCCGACTCCAGCCAGGCGAAGAATTCGCACAACGCCGCGCCGTCCTGCTCCATGGCACGACGGATGTGCTCGGCATCGGCCAGGCTTTTCTGCGATTTGGCCAATGTCGTCGGGTTCAGGCCTTCGACCAGTTTCACGCCGCTGTTCAGGTTATCCAGCAAACCGGCGGTGACGCGTGCCGGATCGACTTGCAGGCTCGCGCCGCTCGGCACTGCACGCAAGGCGTCGGCCACTTCGCTGTAATCGCGCAGGGTCACGCCGTCCTGTTCGAGGATCGCGCGCAACTCGGCACTGACTTTGCTCAGGGCCACGAACAGCGTCGCCTGCTGCTGGCTGATCAACGCGAACGAGACGAACACCGGATTGAAGGACACATCGCCGCCGCGCAGGTTGAACAGCCACGCGATGTCGTCGAGGGTGGCAATGAAATGCCAATCGGCGCCCCGCTCTTTCAGCTCTTCACGCAGGTTGGCGAGTTTTTCGCCACGGCTGACTGTCGCCTGCGGCGGCAAGTGTTGATAGATCGGCTCGTTCGGCAGCGTCGGGCGATCGCTCCAGACTTCGCTCAACAGATCGATGTCAGTGCGCAGACGGGCGCCGCGCTCTTCGAGCTTGCTGCCCAACGTGCGTGCCGAGGCCACGGCCATCACCGCACCGTCGACGGCGACGACGCCACCTTCAGGGGTTTGTTCGGCCAGCCAGTCCAGCGGGCTGGGCTGGCCCGGTTGCAGCTTGACCAGTTCGATGCCGCTGCCTTTAAGTTCCTTGCTCGCTTGTTCCCAATAACGGCTGTCGGCCCAGACACCGGCAAAGTCCGGCGTGACGATCAGCGTACCGACCGAGCCATGGAAGCCCGACAGCCATTGCCGCCCTTGCCAGTAGCCCGGCAAGTATTCCGACAGATGCGGATCGGCCGACGGCACCAGCAGGGCATGAATGCCCTCCCGGCTCATCAGCTCGCGGGTGTGTGCCAGGCGCTCGGGCACCGACCCATTGATCGAAGGCTGCGTACTCATCATGTCTCCTGCTAATCACTTCATCATTATTGTTGAGTGCCGATCAACGTCGGCACTTAAGGCCCTATTGCCAGAATGCCGGAGCACTGGCGCAGGCCGACTTAATCAGTTGGGCCGCCTGATCGATGTCCTGCTCGGTGGTGAAACGTCCCAGGCTCAAGCGAATGGTGCGGCCCGCCGAGCGAGCGTCATGCCCCAGTGCCAGCAGCACATGGGACGGCGCATTGCTCGCGGAGTTGCAGGCCGAAGTCGCGGAAAACGCGATCGAGGCGCTCAACGCCGCGGAATTGAACTCACCTTCGCTGAAGGTCAGGCTCAAGGTGTGAGGGATGCGCTGGGTCGCGCTGCCATTGAGGCGAACGCCGGGAATGCTCAACAGATGTTCGAGCAAGCGCTCCCGCAGGCGGGTGATCGTGGCTTTTTCTTCATCGAACAGCTGCGCGGCCAAGGCGAACGCCACGCCCATCGCGGCAATCTGGTGAGTCGCCAGGGTCCCGGAACGCAAGCCACCTTCGTGCCCGCCGCCGTGGATCTGCGCCTGCAAGCGCTGTTGCGCGCGGGGCCCGACATACAGTGCGCCGATGCCTTTGGGTCCGTAGATTTTGTGCGCCGAAAACGACATCAGGTCCACCGGCAAGTGCGCCAGGTCGATCGCCACTTTCCCCGCGCCCTGGGCCGCATCGACATGGAACAACGCCTCGCGGGCCCTCACGACTTCGCCGATGGCCGCGATGTCATTGACTGTACCCAATTCGTTGTTGACCAGCATCAGCGAGACCAGAAAGGTGTCCTCGCGCAGCGCTTCGCTGACCGCTTGCGGGGTAATCAAACCTTGCGCGTCGGGCACCAGATACGTCACGGCAACACCGGCATCCTGCAATTGTTTCGCGGTGTCGAGAATTGCCTTGTGTTCGATCTGGCTGGTGATGATGTGGCCGCCGGACACTCCGCGCGCCTGGGCCACGCCCTTGAGGGCGAGGTTATTCGATTCGGTGGCGCCTGAAGTCCAGACGATCTGGTCCGCTTTTGCCCCCACCAGTTCAGCGACTTGCTGTCGCGCCTGCTCGACCGATTGCCGGGCCTGTTGGCCGAATGCATGGGAGCTGGACGCAGGATTGCCGAAGTTCCCGGCAAACCCCAGACACTCGACCATGACCTTGATGACCCGCTCGTCCACCGGCGTGGTGGCGGCGTAGTCGAAATACAACGGACGTTTATTCATAAAAGGCTCGCAGAGCTTGTTCCGGGATCAGGTGCTGGCGACCCGTGCGCCAGCATTACCTGATCGGATGCGTTAAAAAAGTACGACTTCGCTTGAAAGTGCGTAGGAACGCTCCTGAAGTCGAGCTTAACAGGCATCGGGCAACCGGTTGAAGCAATGCGTCAGCTAAAGCTTTCGAGCAACAACGGATACAGCGAAGCCACCAGTAACGCGGCCATGCCCCAATTGAACACGCGCAACCAGCGGCGGTCCTTGAGCACATTGCGCAGCAGCGTGCCACACGCGGCCCAGACGCCGACGCTCGGCAGGTTGATCAGGGCAAAAACCGCCGCAATCACGATGACGTTGGTGAAATAGCCCTGCATCGGCGTGTAGGTGCTGATTGCTCCGATGGCCATGATCCAGGCCTTGGGGTTGACCCACTGAAACGCTGCGGCGCCGAGGTAGCTGATCGGTTTGCTTTCACCGTTCTCGGCGTCGGATACCGGCCCGGAATGCGCGATTTTCCACGCCAGGTAGAGCAAATACGCCGCGCCGACGTAGCGCAGCACGGTGTAGAGCAACGGATAGGTTTGAAACACGGCGCCCAGACCAAAACCCACCGCCACCACCAGTACAAAAAAGCCGCAGGTTATGCCAAGCATGTGGGGGATGGTGCGGTTAAAGCCGAAGTTCACGCCAGATGCCAGCAACATGGTGTTGTTCGGGCCGGGGGTGATCGAAGTAACGAGAGCAAACAGGGCGAAGCCCAGTAGCAGATCGAATGAGAGCGTCATCGGAGGCAGTCCATCAGGGTCAGTCAGGTATTGACCCTATCGCACGCCTGCCGGGAAACCCATGGACAGTTAGGTGAAACTTCGAGCGGTACAGTCGCTCAGCTTGGGCGGCCGTGCAGTTGAACAGCGCGCTCGGCGTTCATTTCACCCTGTTTATCGAAGCTGAAGGATTTCTGCGGCTGACCGAGCAATGCGGCTTTTTGCGCATGGTACTCATCGAAAGACAAACCGCGACGATTCAGCGATTCCAACGCCAGTTGCCGGGTTTCTTCAGCGGTGTACGGCCGCAACTCCGGGGACACGTGGCTGGCACATCCGGCGAGAACGGAGACCGCGAGCAGCAAGAAAGTGGCGATTAGAGGTTTCATCGTGTGGCGTCCTGGCATCTGGGTTCGGGGCAATGAACACAGGCTACTCGCGCCTTTGGATGGGCAGAAATCAACGCTCTCGATAGTGGGTATTGAGACTGGATCACTCACCCTGTAGGAGCCGGCTTGCTGGCGATGGGGACCTTGAACCTTGTGGTGTTTTTGCGGCCGTCATCGCCGGCAAGCCGGCTCCTACAGGATCGTGCATATTTCTTAATGATCTATAAATATCCTGCATTGATCTTTTGAGGAATAACAAACAGCCTTTATAACAACCTCATCGCCGCAAACAACTGTTGCCCACGCAACTGTTTGCCAGGCAACAGTCATTCAACAAACAGTCCTTAAAATCGAACAACACGCAGGCATCAATACGCTGCAAGCCACGCAAAACGTGGGCTCGATGGATTGGTACAGCTCTTGCTCAAGCCCTGTGACTACTCACTGCTCGCTGAGCAACTGTTTAAAAAGGAACTGATCATGTCGCGTCCATTGAAAGTCGTTGCCCTCTCCGGCGGTACCTGGCGTCCGTCCCGCACGTTGGTGCTGACCCAAGCGCTGTTGGCCGCACTGGCCGAGCAATTGCCGATCGAGAGCAAGCTGATCGAACTGGGCGACATCGCCCGACCACTGGGCGCTGCACTGTCGCGCCAGGAACTGAGCGCCGACATTGAAGCCGAGCTGCAAGCCATCGAAAACGCAGACCTGCTGATCGTCGCCGCGCCGGTTTATCGCGGCTCCTACCCAGGCCTGCTTAAACACCTCTTCGACCTCATCGACTTGAACGCGCTGATTGATACGCCGGTGCTGCTCGCTGCCACCGGTGGCAGCGAACGGCATGCGCTGGTGCTCGATCACCAGTTGCGGCCGCTGTTCAGTTTCTTCCAGGCGCTGACCCTGCCGATCGGTGTCTACGCCACCGAAGCCGATTTCGCTAATTACCAAATAACCAGTGAGCCCTTGAAGGCGCGCATTCGTCTTGCTGCAGAACGCGCCGCGCCATTGTTCGGCGTGCACCCCAAAAATCTGCTGAAAATCGCTTAAGGATCTCTTCATGGATGTTTTCTGGTTTCTGCCGACCCACGGCGATGGCCATTACCTGGGCACCACCCAGGGCGCTCGCCCGGTGACGCTCAACTATCTGAAACAAGTGGCGCAGGCCGCTGACAGCCTCGGCTACCACGGCGTGCTGATTCCCACCGGGCGTTCCTGCGAGGATTCGTGGGTGATCGCCTCGGCGCTGGTGCCGTTGACCGAGCGCCTGCGCTATCTGGTGGCGATTCGTCCGGGGATTATTTCGCCGACGGTCTCGGCGCGCATGGCCGCGACCCTGGATCGTCTGTCCAACGGCCGCTTGCTGATCAACGTAGTGACCGGTGGCGACCCGGATGAAAACCGTGGCGACGGGATCTTCCTCGATCACAGCGAACGCTATGAAGTCACCGACGAATTCCTGCACATCTGGCGTCGCGTGCTGCAAGGCGAAACGGTGGATTTCGACGGCAAACACCTGCAAGTGCAAAACGCCAAAGCCCTTTATCCGCCGGTGCAGAAACCCTATCCACCGTTGTACTTCGGTGGTTCGTCCGAAGCCGCCCATGAACTCGCCGCCGAGCAGGTTGATGTCTACCTGACCTGGGGCGAACCACCGGCCGCCGTCGCGGAAAAACTCGCCGATGTGCGTGAGCGCGCGGCACGCAACGGGCGCACGGTGAAGTTCGGGATTCGCTTGCACGTGATCGTTCGCGAGACGGCCGAAGAGGCGTGGAAAGCCGCCGACAAACTGATCGAACACATCAGCGACGAGACCATCGCGGCGGCGCAAAAGTCGTTCTCGCGCTTCGACTCCGAAGGCCAGCGGCGCATGGCGGCGTTGCATGACGGACGTCGCGACAACCTGGAAATCGCCCCCAACCTGTGGGCCGGTGTCGGCCTGGTGCGCGGCGGTGCCGGCACGGCGCTGGTGGGTGATCCGCAGCAAGTGGCGGCGCGGATCAAGGAATACGCGGACCTGGGGATCGAGAGCTTCATCTTCTCCGGTTATCCACACCTCGAAGAGGCGTATCGCTTTGCCGAGCTGGTGTTCCCGCTGTTGCCTGAACCGTACGCGAGCCTGGCGGGGCGCGGTGTCACCAACCTCACCGGTCCGTTTGGCGAAATGATCGCCAATGATGTCCTCCCGGCTCACGCCAAAGCCTGACAACCAATCCCTGTGGGAGCGGGTTTGCTCGCGAAAGCATTGTGTCAGCCACCTGATTTTTGACTGACGCACCGCTTTCGCGAGCAAGCCCGCTCTCACAAGGGATCTGCGCTGATTTCACTGAGGAACCCCGCGTGACTGCCAAGCCGCAAAGCGCCCTGTTATCCCCCCTGCAAACCGCCCGCCAGTTGGCCGCCGAGTTTGCCTTGACCGCGGTCGAGCGCGACGAACGTGGCGGTACGCCGAAAACCGAGCGTGACGCCCTGCGCCACAGCGGCCTGCTCGCGTTAAGCATTCCCACCCAGTACGGCGGCCTCGGCGCCAGCTGGAGTGAAACCCTGACCATCGTGCGCGAGTTCGCCAAGGTCGACAGTTCGATCGCCCACGTCTTCGGTTTTCATCACCTGATGCTCGCCACCGTGCGTCTGTTCGCCCGGCCAGAGCAGTGGCAGCCGTGGTTCGAACAGACCGCGCGCAAGAACTGGTTCTGGGGTAACGCCCTCAACCCGCTCGACACTCGCACCGTGGTGAAAAAACTCAGCGGCTGGCGCGAGTTTTCCGGCAAGAAAAGTTTCTGCTCCGGCGCCAGCGATTCGGAAATGCTGATCGCCTCGGCGGTGGATGAAAGCGCCGGCGGCAAGCTGTTGATCGCCGCGATCCCCAGCGGCCGCAGCGGCATCACCCTGCACAACGACTGGAACAACATGGGCCAGCGCCAGACCGACAGCGGCAGCGCCACGTTCGAACGGGTGCGCGTTGAGGAATCGGAATTGCTGCTCGACCCGGGGCCGCTGAGCACACCGTTCGCCTGCCTGCGCCCATTGATCGCGCAGCTGACGTTCACCCACATGTTCCTCGGCATTGCCGAAGGCGCCTTCGAAGAGGCGCGGCAATACACCCTCACCGAAACCCGCCCGTGGCACAAATCCAGTGCGCGGGATGTGCGCCAGGACCCGTATGTCCTCAGCCATTACGGCGAATTCTGGGTCGCGCTCGAGGGCGTTCGCTTGCTGGTGGAACGCGCCGCCGACCTGCTCGACAAGGCCTGGGCGAAAGGCCCGAACCTCAGCGCCGAAGAACGCGGACACCTGGCCACCGCCATCGCCACGGCCAAGGTCGCCGCCACGCGCAACGGCCTCGAACTCTGCAGCCGGTTGTTCGAAGTGACCGGCGCGCGCTCGACTCACGCCTCACTGCGGCTGGACCGCCACTGGCGCAACCTGCGCACGCAAACCCTGCACGACCCGGTGGATTACAAACTCCATGAACTGGGCGATTGGGCACTGAACCAGTCCCTGCCGATTCCGACTTTCTATTCATAGCCTTCTCATGGAGCCTGCCCCATGCAACTGCTGACCTTACCGCCCTCGCCCGCCCTGGCCACGTCGATCCGCGCCACCGCGCAGGTGTTCGAAGACCCGAAATCCCAGGCCTTGCTCGCGCATTTGCAGCAGGTCGCGCCGAGTGAAGCCAGTGTGCTGATCATCGGCGAAACCGGCACTGGCAAGGAGCTGGTGGCGCGGCACATCCACAATCTCAGCGCCCGACGCAACCGGCCATTCGTGGCGGTGAACTGCGGCGCGTTCTCTGAATCCCTGGTCGAGGCCGAGTTGTTCGGCCACGAAAAAGGTGCGTTCACCGGTGCCTTGAGCGCCAAGGCCGGCTGGTTCGAAGAGGCCGACGGCGGCACCTTGTTCCTCGATGAAATCGGTGATCTGCCGATGGCGATTCAGGTGAAATTGCTGCGGGTGTTGCAGGAGCGCGAAGTGGTGCGCCTGGGTTCGCGCAAAAGCATTCCGATCAACGTGCGGGTGCTGGCGGCGACCAACGTGCAACTGGAAAAAGCCATCAACGCCGGGCATTTCCGCGAAGACCTGTATTACCGCCTCGACGTGGTCAGCCTGGAACTGAGCCCGCTGCGTGATCGCCCCGGCGACATCCTGCCGCTGACCCGTCACTTCGTCGAAGCCTACAGTCAGCGCCTCGGCTACGGCACCATCGCCATCAGCAAAGACGCTGAACTGAAACTGCGCAGTTACAGTTGGCCGGG
Organism: Pseudomonas sp. O230; assembly: GCF_045447035.1. Taxonomy (NCBI): domain Bacteria; kingdom Pseudomonadati; phylum Pseudomonadota; class Gammaproteobacteria; order Pseudomonadales; family Pseudomonadaceae; genus Pseudomonas; species Pseudomonas sp. O230. The sequence goes on from NZ_JBJGXN010000006.1 coordinate 13,905, forward strand.
CAACATCCGGGAGCTGGAAAACGTCATTCACCACACCCTGCTGATTTGCCGGAACGGCGTGATCGAGCGCGATGACTTGCGGCTGTCGAACATGCGCATCGAGCGTCAGGACGACTACCACAGCCAACTCGACGATTCCCCGGAAGCCTTGCTCGATCGGGCCTTTCAGAAGCTGTTCGAGGAACAGGCCGGCGCGCTGCACGAGAAAGTCGAGGACGCCTTGCTACGTGCGGCTTACCGTTTCAGCCATTACAACCAGGTGCACACCGCCGCGCTGCTCGGTTTGAGCCGCAACGTCACGCGCACGCGCCTGATCAAGATCGGTGAACTGGCGGTGAACAAACGCCGCCCCACGGAAAACGTGCAGGGCGAGCGTTTGATGCAACTGTCGATCTAACCCACCAGATTGCAGTGCAGCGCGTTGTCATGGCTGCGCTCCAGACTGTGGAGCACCTGGAACGAACCGAACGTCACGGTTTTCGCCTGATGGGCGCGGATCAGTTGCCAGAAATCCTGCTCGCCGCTTTCAAAACTCTGAAACGCGGCTTCCCCCGCCTCACGCGATTGCCATTGCAGGTAATTGAGCACCCGCCGGCCATCGTCGCTGGCCTGGATGCTCGCGCTGAGAAAACCGCTGTAGCGCTGAGCCAGACGTTCGGTTTGTAGCGAAAGCGCCGAGACCAGGGCGGGCTGCTGATGGGGTTCGATCTCGAATTCGATCAATTGGGTGAAGCTGCGATTTTTCTCTGGTGCTTGCATGAAAGTCCCCACTGACGTGTCAGGCGGATCTTGCGATCCGAAGGCCTGCAGGGTAAAACCTCAAGCTAACTAGAGGTCAAGGGCATTTTTCACATGATCACCTCGGAACACCTGCATAAAGAACTGACCGTCGGCCAGGTCGCCGCCCGCAGCGGCGTGGCGGTCACGGCGTTGCACTTTTATGAATCCAAAGGGCTGATCAAAAGCACGCGCAATCAGGGCAACCAGCGGCGTTATCCGCGTGAAGTGTTGCGGCGGGTGGCGCTGATCAAAGTCGCACAGCGCCTGGGGATTCCGTTGGCGGAGATTGGTGAGGCGTTGAAAACCCTGCCGGATAACCGGGCGCCGACGGCGGCGGACTGGAAGGTGTTGTCGGCGCAATGGAGTCGGGAGCTGGATGAGCGGATCAATCAGCTGACCTTGCTGCGGGACAAGCTCAACGGCTGTATCGGCTGTGGGTGTTTGTCGATGGAGGCGTGTCCGTTGCGTAATTTTGGTGATGTGTTGGGGGAACAGGGGCCGGGGGCGCAGCTTCTTGAATCGGGGACAGATCCTAAATAGCGGCGCGGCCATCGCGGGCAAGCCACGCTCCCACAGGGTTTATGTTGTTCACCATTATTACAAACGACACAAAACCTGTGGGAGCGTGGCTTGCCCGCGATGGCGTCCTGTCTATCAACAAAAATTTAGAACCCCGGCGCAATCTGCCCTTTGTAACGGGTCAGGATGAACTGGCGGACCTCGTCCGAATTCAACGCCTTGGCCAGTTTCTGAATCCGCGGGTCATTGATGTTGTCCGGCCGAGCGACCAGGAATTCGATATACAGACTCTTGCCCTTCTCGACGATCAACGCGCTGTTGGTGTCGATCCCCGCTTCCAGGGCGTAGTTGGCGAACACGAACGCCAGGTCCACTTGGCTCACCGAACGCGCCAGCAACGCGCCTTCCAGTTCACGGATTTTCAGGTGTTTCGGGTTTTCCGCGATGTCGCGCTGAGTGGCCAGGGTGTTGCTCGGGTCCTTGAGTTTGATCAACCCGGCTTCGTGCAGCAGCACCAGCGCGCGGCCGGTGTTCACCGGGTCGTTGGGGATCGACACGGTGGCGCCATCCTTCAGCTCGGAAATGTTTTTGATCCTGGTCGAATAGGCCCCGAACGGCTCGATGTGCACGCCGACCACCGGCACCAGGTCGGTGTGGCGGGTTTTGTTGAAATCATCGAGGAACGGTCGGTACTGGTAATAGTTGGCGTCGAGGTTTTTCAGCGCCAGTTGCTGGTTGGGCTGGATAAAGTCGGTGAAGACCTTGATGTCCAGGTCCACGCCTTCCTTGGCCAGGGTCGGTTTGACGAACTCGAGGATTTCCGCGTGCGGCACCGGGGTGGCGCCGACAATGAGTTTTTCGTTGGCGTGAACGCTGAACGACAGGACGGCAGCCAGAATGGCCAGGGTCTTTTTCATGCTGTGCTCCAAGGCAGATTGAATGGCCGTCGTGGGGCGGACGTGGGCCTGTTTTTTTGAGTAAAAAATTAGCGTCGGCTGTAACGTGCCACCAAGCGGTCGCCAGTCATTTGCAGGGCTTGCACCAGGATCACCAGCAACACCACGGTGACCACCATCACGTCGGTCTGGAACCGTTGATAGCCGTAGCGAATCGCCAGGTCACCCAGCCCGCCGCCACCGATCACCCCGGCCATCGCCGTGTAATCCACCAGTACAATCGCGGTGACCGTGACCGCTGCCAGCAACCCGCCCCGGGCTTCGGGCAACAAGGTGTGGCGGATGATTTGCCAAGTGGTGCCGCCCATGGCCTGGGTCGCCTCGACGACTCCGCGATCTACCTCACGCAACGCGGTTTCCACCAGTCGCGCAAAGAACGGCGTACACCCGACCACCAGCGGTGGAATAGTCCCCGGCACACCCAGCGAAGTGCCGACCAGCAGCGTGGTCAGCGGAATCAGAACGATCAGCAAAATGATGAACGGCAGCGAACGCAGCATGTTCACGACCACCGACAGCACCCGGTAAACGCCGATGGCTTCGTGCAACTGGCGCTTGCCGGTGAGGAACAGCACCACGCCCAACGGCAACCCCAACAGCACGGTAAAACCGAGGGCCGCGCCGAGCATGCTCAACGTATCGAGGCAGGCCTGGCCGATGTCGGCCCAATAAATGTTTTTGAACAATTCGGCCATGATCAGGACCAGTCGTGGCGCGGCGGTTTCACGCCGTTGAGCAGCCAGTTGCCGACCACGTGGTATTTCCAGCGCACCGGATCATGCAGGGTATGCACCCGGGCGTTGCGCCAGTGTCGGTCGAAGTTGTGCTTCTTCAGGGTCGAACGGGTGCCACCGAGTTCGAACAGCTTGTTGCTGGCTTCGATGGCGATTTCGGTGGTCAGCACTTTGGCCTTGGCCACCGCCAGGGACGCTCGGGCGACGTTGTCTTCATCGGGTGCCGGGCGCGCCGCGTCCAGCGCCCAACCGGCGCGTTCGAGCAAGGCTTCGGCGGCTTCCAGACGAATCTCCAGAGCGCCGACCTGAATGATGGTCAACGGATCTTCACTGGCCTTTTCCACCCCGGCATCGATCCACGGCCGGGCAAATTGTTGAACGAAGGCGATGGTGTCACGCAGCGCTGCGCGGGCGATGCCGGCGTCGATGGCGGCGGTGGCGGCGGTGGTCAGTTGCGCGAACGGACCGGCCAGGGTCGGGCTTTCATAGGAGCGCCACGTCGGGAACACATTGAACGCCGGGACGTGCAGGTCCTCGGCCAGCACGGTGCCGCTGGAGGTGGTGCGCTGGCCGATGCTGTCCCAGTCGTCGACGATCACCAGCCCCGGGGTGCCTCGTTCGACGAAGGACAACTGGCCCTTCTGTTCTTCATCCAGCGCCAACACCGCCAGCCAATGTGCGTAAAGCGAGCCAGTGCAATATCCCTTGCGGCCGTTGATCAGATGGCCGTCGCCATAAGGGCGAATGGTCGCCTGAATGTCCTGCACGTTCTTGCCGCCGGTTTCCGACAGCGCATTGGCAAAGCGCTGACCTTGCAGCGCCAGGCCGAAGAAATGCGCCTGCTGCTCGGGCGTGCCTTGCAGGCGGATGTCTTCCAGCAGGCAATAGTGGTTTTGCGGAATCTGCCCCAGCGACGGGTCGGCCGCCGAGATGATCGCGATGACCTGTGCCAGCACCGCGTATGACACCTGCGCGCCACCGAATGCTTTCGGCACGCTGATGCCCCACAAGCCACTGTTGGAATACAGATCGACGATCTCGGCTGGCACCTGGCGCGTGCGGTCGCGCTCGGCGTCCTGTTCCAGCAGGACCAAAGCGACGCGCTCGGCCACGCGCAAGGCTTCGGCTTCATCGGCGATCCGATGGGCGGCCGGCGGGTTGATCGGATAAACGGCAGATTCAGGCATACGTGACTCTCGGCAACGGTGTTTACCGGAGGACATTGCAGCTTCTGTGCCTGAGCGCCTGGGCCAATGTTTTCGGGTGGTTCCGGGGGTTTTGAAGGGGCATTCAGTGAGAAACCCGAGCATTCTGTTGCTTCACTGTTTATGGCTGAACAGTGGCGTTGCTGCTCGTCGGGCACTCGGCTGCGTAAAAGCCGCTGACCTATAGTTATCCGGCCGGAAATCGGCGAAGGGCTACCTTCAACTCAGAACAATAGACAGGGAGAATCGTCATGAGCGTCAAACCTATTCCAGAGGGTTATCACAGCATCACCCCCTATCTGGGCATTCAAAAAGCGGCCGAAGCCATCGAGTTCTACAAGAAAGCGTTCGGCGCGACCGAAGTCATGCGCCTGTCCATGCCCGACGGCAGCATCGGTCACGCCGAACTGCGCATCGGCGACTGCCCGATCATGCTCGGCACGCCGTGCGATCAGGGGCCGTTGAGCAATCCCGATAAATCACCGTCCGTGGGGCTGCATCTGTATGTGAACGATGTGGACAAGTCTTATAAACAGGCCATTGCGGCCGGCGCCACGGTGGTGTCCGAGGTCAAGGATCAGTTTTACGGCGACCGTTCGGGTACGTTGAAAGATCCGTATGGGCATCTGTGGTTTCTGGCCACGCGCAAGGAGGATTTGACCCAGGAGCAGATTGAGCAGCGGGCGCAGGAGATGTTTCAGCAGGATTGAGATCTTCCGTACCTGACCAGGCCCCATCGCGGGCAAGCCACGCTCCCACAGGCTTTGTGTGCGCCGCGGATCAACTGTGGGAGCTTGCCCGCGCCCACAGTTAATTGCATTCACGGAACACGAAACATTTACTTTCATATCCCGCTTCGGGATTTCTGATTCTCATTCGTCTTATATAGATGCAGACGGTTCGCGTAGGCAAAAGCCACGGCCGTACTTTTCATGGACCCACGCTGGGAAGCCCGCAGCAGAGGCCCTCTCATCGATACAAGACCTAATTCATGTCGAAGAAATCCCGTTCAAAACTCTGGTTTCTGGTCCATAGCTGGCTGGCACTGCCGATCTGGTTTTTTGTCCTGATCGTTTGTGTGACCGGCACGCTGGCGGTGATCAGCCAGGAAATCGTCTGGTTGGCCAACCCGCAGATGCGCGCCAGCCAACCCTCCGATGATGCGCCGCTGTTGAGCTATGACCAGCTCATTGCCGCGATCAAGCAGGCCGAACCGCAGATCCTGGTCGAGAGCATCAGCCGACCGGACGAAACGCATTTCGCCCTGGATGTGGAAGTGACCTACCCCGACGGCCGTTCGGTGGTGGTCTACGTCAACCCCTACAGCGGCGTGATCCAGGGCACTGCTCCGCAATTCAACTTCAGGGCCTTCACCCGCGCCTTGCATGGCTGGTGGCTGGTGCCGTTCACCAATGGCTACAGCTGGGGTTGGTACCTGGTGTCGTTTCTCAGCCTGCCGCTGCTGGCTTCGCTGATTACCGGGCTGGTGGTCTACAAGCGCTTCTGGAAAGGTTTCTTGCGACCGACCCTGCGCATTCGTCATGGCGCGCGGATTTTCTGGGGCGACTTTCACCGCCTCAGCGGCATCTGGTCGATCTGGTTCATCGCAGTGATTTCCGTGACCAGCACCTGGTTCCTGATCGAAGCGTTCATGTTCGATAACCAGATCACGATTTCCACCGCCCCGGTGGCGCCCGTGGTCCCGCGTGAGAGCGTGCCCCTCACCGCCGATGGCACGCCGGCACCGATGATCAGCCTGGAAACGGCGATCCGTGAAGCGAAAGCACGCATTCCCGGCCTCGAAGACAGCTTCGTCAGCCTGCCCGCCAATGCCTACAGCTACCTCTCGGTGGGCGGCCGCAGTTGGTATCCGCTGATGTTCCAGACTGCTGAAATCAATCCGTACACCGGCGACGTCGCCGTCACCCGCCTGCTCTCGGACCGCTCGGGGCTGGAACTGGTGACCGAATCGATGCGGCCGCTGCACACCGGTGATTTTGGCGGGATCTGGATCAAGCTGATCTGGTTCTTCTTCGGCCTGCTCCTGAGCATGATGGTCCTCAGCGGCCTGCTGATCTGGACCAAGCGCACCGCCCTGGCCACCGCAAACGCCCTCAAGCGCAGCAACAAACGTCCCCGCGCTGCCGATGCCACTCAAGTCACGAGCCGCGACACCACGGAGGTCAGCCAATGAGCCTGTTCGCCGCTGAAAAACCGGGCTCCAGACTCAGCCGCTTCTGGCACAAATGGCGCTTCCACATCAATGTCCTGCTGTTGCTGGTGCCACTGGGCTTTATGCCCAAGTACTTCGCCGATGCCGCTCTCTTTCGCGGGGACACCGGCCTGGGTGAGCGGGAAATCGGGGAAGTTCAGGTCGGACCGTGGAGTCTGCGCCTGGCGGAACTTCGCAACGAAGCACCGCGGCCCGATGGCCCGGCCGGTTACATGAAGAGTTTCAACGCGGCGCTGTGCGACAGCTGCCGCGAGCAGGTCAAGGCGACTTACCTGCGCATCGGCAAACCGCGCAGTCTGCGCGCCGCCGGGGTGATTTTCTTCGGCACGCCGTACCGCATGGGCGCGATGCTGCCGATCCCGGAAAAAACCAAGGCCGACGCCGAGCTGTGGATCACCATGGAAGGCTGGGACGGCGCGATGCATCAAGCGTCCATTCCGCTGAGCCAGGCATCCCCCGCCACCCTTGAGTGGCTGAACAAACAAGGAGGCAAACCATGAGCCACGCCTTTCGCCCTCTCTACGCCGTGTTGCTGGTGCTGTGCGCCGGTTTCAGCGCCAGCGCCCTGGCCCACAACCCGATGTGCGAATGCAAGGCCATCGACGCCGAGCAGATCCAGTGCACCGGCGGCTTCTCCGACGGCAGCGGCGCACCGGGCGTGACCCTGGATGTGATCGGCTACGACGAAACCATTCTGGTGCCCGGCAAGCTCGGGGCCGATTCCAAATTGACTTTCAAGAAACCCAGCGCCGAGTTTTATGTGCTGTTCGACGCTGGTCCCGGCCACGTTGTCGAGATCGACCAAGCGGACATCCAAGCCCCATGAGTACACCCACTACGCACGTCGTCCGCCCGGCCGGTGCCGGCCATGAAACCCTGTATGTACTGCTGTTGTGCCTGATGATCCTGGCGGTCGCCGGTTCGGTGGTCGCCTGGCGTCATGAGTCCCAGGAAATCAGCAACGTCAGCAGCCATCAACTGGATGCGCGTCGCGACCTCAGCGCCTCCGAACAAGGCATCTACGCCGACCTGCGGGTGACGCTGGACGAGATTCACCTGCTGCGTCAGGAACAGCCAACCCTGCCGACACCTGAAGCGCTTGCCGAGGAAGGATTTGCGCCGTTTGCCCAGGACGCCAGTTCCGTCAGCCGTGGCGCTCATGCCTGGCAATTGCTCGACGCCAAGGCCTACTTCGGTCAGAGCCAGACGCCCACCGTAGCAGGTTCGTTTCTGATGCGCCTGACCGCTGACGACGCTGCGCCAGACATCTGGCTCAACCGTGCCGTCGACCTCAACGCGCCAGCCGACCACACGGACGCCACGCTGGAAAGCGCTGGCTGGCAGCAGATCGTCGCGCAATTCGATGCCGGCGTGACCCGCCAGCACCGGCACTGAACCCTCGCCTTCACCCGAGAGAAGACCGCTTTCCCATGCCTATTTCATCTCAACGCTCACTCCTTCGCCCGCTGCTGATCGGCCTGTTTGCCTTGCTGCTGACCCCACTGGCCAGCGCCGACGAAGCCAAGCGCCTGCGCATCGGCATCACCCTGCACCCTTATTACAGCTACGTGGCCAACATCGTCGGCGACAAGGCCGAAGTGGTGCCGCTGATTCCGGCTGGTTTCAACCCGCATGCCTACGAGCCCCGCTCCGAAGACATCAAGCGCATCAGCGGGCTGGACGTGATCGTGCTCAACGGCGTCGGTCATGACGACTTCGCCGACCGCATGATCGCTGCCAGCGAAACGCCGAACGTACCGGTGATCGAAGCCAACGAAAATGTGCCGTTACTGGCCGCCACCGGCACGGCCGCGCGCGGAGCCGGCAAGGTGGTGAACCCGCATACATTCCTGTCGATCAGCGCCTCGATTGCTCAGGTCAACAACATCGCCCGTGAACTGGGCAAACTCGACCCGGACAACGCCAAGACCTACACCCAGAACGCTCGCGCCTACGGCAAACGCCTGCGGCAAATGCGCGCCGACGCCCTGGCAAAGCTGACCCAGGCGCCGAACGCCGAACTGCGTGTGGCCACGGTTCACGCGGCCTACGACTACCTGCTGCGCGAATTCGGCCTGGAAGTGACGGCGGTGGTCGAACCGGCGCACGGCATCGAACCGAGCCCGAGCCAGTTGAAAAAGACCATCGATCAACTGCGCGAACTGGACGTGAAAGTCATTTTCTCGGAGATGGATTTCCCATCCACCTACGTCGAGACCATCCAGCGTGAATCCGGGGTGAAGCTGTACCCGCTGTCGCACATTTCCTATGGCGAATACACCGCCGACAAATATGAAAAGGAAATGACCGGCAACCTCAACACCGTGGTCCGGGCGATACAGGAGTCTGGCGCATGACGGCGAAAGAAACCCTCAGCGAATCCCCGATGGGAGCGGGCTTGCTCGCGAACGCATCAGGTCAGTCCGCACATTCGTTAAATGACACAGCGCCTTCGCTGGCAAGCCAGCGCCTGCAAGTTTGGGGTCCGACGCTGGATTTTGCCGAGGTCAGTCTGACGCTGGGCCGCACGACGATCCTCGACAAAGTGACCTTCCAGGTCCAACCCGGCAACGTGCATGCGCTGGTCGGCCCCAACGGCGGCGGCAAGAGTTCGCTGATCAAGACCCTGCTCGGGCAAATGCCGCATCAGGGCCGCCTGAGCCTGCAATGGCCCGGCGAACCCGGCACCATCGGCTACGTGCCGCAAGCGCTGGAGTTTGATCGCGGCTTGCCGATGACCGTCGACGACTTCATGGCCGCGATGTGTCAGCGACGCCCGGCGTTCCTTGGTTTGAGCAAGCATTACGCGGCGGCGATTGGTGAAGCGCTGGAGCGGGTCGGCATGCAGGATAAGCGCAAACGGCGCATGGGCGCCCTGTCCGGCGGCGAGCGTCAGCGCGTGTTGCTGGCTCAGGGGTTGATCCCGGCGCCGCAATTGCTGGTGCTCGATGAACCGATGTCGGCCCTCGATGAGGCGGGCATTCAGGTGTTCGAACGGTTGCTCGATGACTGGCGTCAGAGCGGGATTACCGTGCTGTGGATCGAGCATGATCTGGAGGCGGTCGGTCGATTGGCGGATCGCGTCACCGGCCTCAATCGCCGGGTGCTGTTCGATGCCACGCCGAAACAGGCGCTGACCCCGGACCGCTTGCTGACCCTGTTCTCGACCCATCCACGGAGCGCCGCCTGATGAGTTACGAAGCCTTTCGTTTGATGGTTCAGGGCTGGGCGTCCTCGGGTTATCTGCCCGAGGCGCTGGCCTATGGATTTGTGGTCAACGCGCTGCTCGCCGGTCTATTGATCGGCCCGGTGCTGGGTGGCTTGGGCACGCTGGTGGTGGTCAAGCGTTTCGCGTTTTTCTCTGAAGCGGTGGGTCACGCGGCGCTGACTGGCGTGGCCATCGGCATTCTGCTCGGCGAACCCTACACCGGGCCGTATGGCAGCCTGTTTGGTTACTGCCTGCTGTTCGGCATTCTGCTCAATTACCTGCGCAATCGTACGGGCCTGGCGCCGGATACGTTGATCGGCGTATTCCTGTCAGTGTCGTTGGCCCTCGGTGCGAGTTTGCTGCTGATTCTGGCGGGCAAGATCAACGTGCACATTCTGGAAAACGTGCTGTTCGGTTCGGTGTTGACCGTCAACGGCAATGACCTGTTGGTGCTGGCCATCGTCGGTTCGCTGGTGATGACGCTGGCCTTGCCGCTGTACAACCGCATCATGCTCGCCAGCTTCAACCCGCAACTGGCGGCGGTGCGCGGCGTCGCGGTGAAGACCCTGGATTACCTGTTTGTGATTCTGGTGACGCTGATCACCGTGGCAGCGGTGAAAGTCATCGGTGCAATTCTGGTCGGTGCGCTGTTGGTCATTCCCGCAGCAGCGGCGCGCTTGCTCAGTCAGTCGCTCAAGGGGTTTTTCTGGTGCTCGGTGCTGATCGCCACGGTCAGCACGCTATGCGGGATTCTGGCGCCGATTGTCTTCGACCTGCCGATCCCCTCCGGCGCCGCGATCATTCTGGTGGCCGGTATCGCCTTCGCCCTCGCCGCCATTGCGCGCGGTGTGGTCCCCAGCCTGAAAGGGAACCTTGGATAAATGTCATTTTCTCTGCGTCAACTGACCCTCGCCGTCACCCTGTGCGGGCTGGTCAACACTTCGTTTGCGGCGGACAGCGCCAAGCCGCTGCAGGTGCTGGCGTCCTTGCCGATCACTTATGGTTTGGGCGAGGTGTTGCTCAAGGGCACCAACGTCATCCTTGAACGGGCGGCGCCGGCGAACCTGCCCGGCAGCCGTCAGACGGCTTATTTCACCGGGCGCGGCGCGCCAGCGCTGGCGAAACTGGCGACCGACGCCGATGCGGTGATTGGTCTGCGTTCGTTGTGGGCGGATGATCCGCTGTACCCGATCTCCCGGCGCAGCAACATTCGCATCGTCGAAGTCGACGCCGCTCGCCCGGTGGACGGCGCCCTGCCCGGCATCGCCGTGCAGCCGGGCAACAAGGTCGATGGTTTGAACAGTCAGCCGTGGTTTTCCAGCAACAACATGGGGCGCATGGCGGACGTGATGGCGGCGGACCTGGTGCGCCTGGCCCCTGCTGCAAAGCCTGTGATCGAGGCCAACCTGGCGACACTGAAACAGCGCTTGCTCAAGTTCAGCGCCGACAGCGAAGCGCGGCTGGCCAGTGCCGACAATTTGAGTGTGATGAGCCTGAGCGATCACTTCGGCTACCTGATTGGCGGGCTCAACCTGGAGCTGATCGGCGTCGATGCGCGGCCGGATGCGCAATGGACACCGCAAGCGCTCGAGCAATTGGGCGCGACGCTCAAGGACAATGACGTGGCGGTGGTGTTGCATCATCGGCAGCCGTCTGACGCGGTGAAAGCGGTGCTTGCCGAGGCTGGGAGCCGGTTAGTCGTTTTGAGTGTGGACGCGGCGGATCCGGTGGCCGAGCTGGAGGGGAATGTGGATTTGGTGATCAAGGGGCTGAGTGGCGCCTGACGTCGCTGGGACCGCGTTATCGTTCTTCGCCGGCAAGCCGGCTCCTGCAATGGTGTTACACAAACCGGTGTAGGAGCCCGCTGCCGGCGATAGCGGTGGGTCAGTCGACCTGTTTATCGCCTGAACGGACGCCATCGCCAGCAAGCGGGCTCCTACAGGTTCCGCATCGATCATCAGATAAAAAAAAGCCCGCTGACCTTCTCGGTTCAGCGGGCTTCTTTTTGCGCCGTCACTCAATGAGCCACAGCCGCCTCTTCCATCTTTTTGCGCAAACTCAGTGGACGCATGTCCGTCCAGGTTTCTTCGATGTATGCCAGGCAGTCCTTCTTCAGGCCACTCTTGCCCACGGTGCGCCAGCCTGCCGGAACGGCCTTGTAATCGGGCCAGATCGAGTACTGCTCTTCGTGGTTGACCACGACCTGAAAAAGGATGTCCTCGCGGTCGAATACTGAAGTCATGGTGTCTCTCCATCGCTGTAAGGTGGGCTGCACTGCGTGCACAGCCGTTATGTAGAAGGAACGTTCCGGCCGCCGGAAAATTTAGGGTCTGAGGGTGGCAGCGGCCATGGCCCGGCCAAAAATCTCCGCCACCCGATCGATTTCCGCAGCGGTAATCACCAGCGGCGGCAGGAAGCGCACCACGCCGCCATGACGGCCGCCCAGCTCAAGAATCAGTCCACGCTTGAGGCATTCACGCTGCACCAGCGGCGCCAGTCGAGCGAAAATCGGTGGATGACCTTGCGCATCCGGCGCGCCGTTCGGGTCAACCAGTTCGACGCCAAGCATCAAGCCACGACCGCGAATGTCGCCCAATTGCGGGAAGTCCCGCTGAAGAATTCGCAGGTGCTCGCTCAAACGCTCGCCCATGGCCGCAGCGTGTTCGCAGACCTTGTGTTCGGTCAGGTAACGCATCACTGCGGAGCCCGCCGCCATGGCCATTTGGTTGCCACGGAAGGTCCCGGCATGCGCGCCCGGCAACCAGGTGTCGAGCCAGTCGCGATACACCACCACCGCCAGCGGCAAGCTGCCACCGATGGCTTTGGACATCACCACCACGTCCGGGATGATCCCGGCGTGCTCGAAGGCGAACATCTTGCCGGTGCGGGCGAAACCGCTCTGGATTTCGTCGACGATCAGCGCCACACCCGCCTTTTCGGTGATGCGTCGCAACCCGCGCAGCCAGTCGAGATCGGCCGGGATCACCCCGCCCTCGCCCTGAACGGCTTCGACTATCACGGCGGCCGGCAATTGCACACCGGCCTCGGGATCGTTCAGCAGGTTTTCCAGGTAGTTGAGGTTGACCCGCACGCCTTGCGCGCCGCCGAGGCCGAACGGGCAACGGTAATCGTAGGGGTACGGCATAAACTGCACGCCACTGCTGAGCAGTGCGCCCAACGGTTTTTTCGGCCCCAGGCTGCCCATCAGGCTCAACGCGCCCTGGCTCATGCCGTGATAACCACCCTGGAACGACAGCACGGTGCTGCGCCCGGTGGCGGTGCGCACCAGTTTCAGCGCGGCTTCCACGGCATCGGTGCCGGTCGGGCCGCAGAACTGGATTTTCGCTTCCGCAGCCAGGGCTGGCGGCAACAGACCGAACAGGTCCTGGACGAATTGATCCTTGACCGGGGTGGTCAGGTCGAGGGTGTGCAGCGGCAGTTCATCGGTCAGCACTTGCTGGATCGCTTCGATCACCACCGGATGGTTATGCCCCAGCGCCAACGTCCCGGCGCCGGCCAGGCAGTCAATGAAACTGCGGCCTTCGACGTCTTCGACATAAATGCCCTTGGCGCGTTTGAGTGCCAGGGGAATGCGGCGCGGGTAGCTGCGGGCATTCGACTCCTGCTGGCTCTGGCGCGCCAGCAAGGGCGATTCGTTAAACTGATAAAGCGTTTCGGCCGGCGCCGGAGCGATCCGGGCCGACTGATCTTCCATAAGGCTGGTAGCGACTGACATCTCTCGACCCCTCAATAAGGTTTTCCTGTTCTGGAAACGCATCAGCGCGCCAAGGATTTAGACCCTTGAGCAGCTTTCTATGAAGGTGCAGTCAGGCCCTTGTGCATGGGGATGGCGTGGAGCCCGGCTACGGTGAAGGTTTCAGCACAGGGCTGGTAACCCAGATGCCGGTAAAAGGCTTCGCTGGTCCGGGTGCTGTTGAGTCTTGCCTGAGCCAAACCGTTATCGATCAGCCAGCCTTCAAGGTCGCGCACCAGCGCTTGCCCGGCGCCCCGGCGAAACCATTCCGGTTGCACGTAACAGAACGCAAGCTTGCCGCTGATCGCAGCCATCGCGACGCCGACCGGTTTGTCCTGCAGCAGGGCAATGTTCAGGTACAGCCGTTGGTCGGTCAGCCACTGTTGAATGTGTTCGGCAGTTTTGTTGTGGGTCCAGGTGGCGACAATTTGCGGGTCATTGCGGTGATCGAGCACGCAGCCGACGCGGATGGAACGTTCGACGATCCGGCTGATGATACCGGCGTCGGCAGGGTTGGCCTTGCAGATGTGTATGAGTGTTTCCATGGCGCTGTGACCTCAATCCATTGAGAAAAAGCTGCCGGGGACGATAGCGTTGGTGGTCGTCTGGATGCCAATGCAGAGACGTTACATTTGATGTGCAACACAGATTCTTGTAGGAGTTGGTCAGACCGGTTGCAGCGGCATCGTCAGCTCAACCCGCAAGCCATCCGCCCGACTGTCGAAATGCAGGGTGCAGCCACATCGCTGAACAATTGCCTGAACGATGGCCAATCCCAGACCGCAGCCGGTGCTCTGGCCGTTACGCCAGAAGCGTTGGGTCAGGTGTTGCAGATCATCTTCGGCAATGCCCGGCCCATGGTCGCGCACGATGAACTGCACGCGGTTGCCGGTGGTCTCCAGACTCAGCTCCACCGGACCGTCGTTCGGGGTATGGCGCAGGGCGTTGTCCAGCAGGTTGCGCAGCGCGGCAATCGACAGCACAGCAGGCATTTGCACCGGTGCGTGAGAGATCTTCGACGGCAACTTGAATTTGATCCGCTGACGATCACCGCTGGCCGCATCCTGAATCGCCAGTTTCGCCACTTGCTCGGCGCTGTATTGCACACCGTCGTCGAACGACAGGCTGCCCTCGACCCGCGCCAGCAACAACAATTGCTCAAGGGTGCGATGCAGACGGTCGGCGCCCTCCTCGGCGCGGGCCAGGGATTGATCCCGTGCCGCTCCCTCGGTCATGCGCGCCACTTGCAGGTGAGTCTTGATCGCCGTCAGCGGGCTGCGCAGTTCGTGGGCCGCGTCGCCGGTCAATCGACGTTCGCGCTCGATGGTCTTGCCGATGCGCTGGAACAGCTGATTCTGGGTGTCCAGCAACGGCTGCAGTTCACTGGGCAGCGGCTGGATCTGCAAGGGTTCCAGCGAGTCGGCGCTGCGGCGCATCAAGGCATCGCGCATGCGGTTCAGCGGCGCCAGGCCTTGGCCGATCCCCAGCCACAGCAGACACAGGCAACCGAGCAATGCCACGCCCACTGGCACCGATGCCGCCAGCAGAATCGACATGTTCAGCGCTTCGCGCTCGATCTGCCGATCCGCCGTGGTAATGCGCAGATCGCCCCGGGCCAGGGTGAAACTGCGCCACGGCGCACCGTCGATCATCTGATCGTGGAAGCCCATTTTCTCCGCTTCCAGGGTTTGCTGCGGATCGGTGTGACTGCGGGCCAGGATTTCGCCGCGCAGCGAGCTGACTTGACACGCCATGCCGCCCGGAATGTTCAGTTGTTCTGCACTGAAATGGGTGCCTTCGCCCTTGGTCGGCAACGCCGGCAATTGCTCCATCAGGCCGGCAACCATGCGCGCCGACGCCACCAGCCGCTGGTCGAGGGAAAACATCATCTGGTTGCGCAGGTCGCTGAGCATCCAGGCCGCTGCCAGTGCCCAGATCAGCGCAAATGCGGCACCCAAGGTCAGGCTCAGGCGCAAACGCAGGCTCATCACTTTTTCAATTCCTCTGCACCATCTGCCGGCCCCAGGCGATAGCCCAGGCCGCGCACCGTCTCGACAATGCCATTACCGAGTTTGCGCCGCAGGTGATGGATATGCACGTTGAGGGCGTTGCTTTCCAGTTCGTCGTTGAACCCGTAGACGCTGTCTTTCAACTGCTCGGTGGAGAGCACCCGACCACGGTTATGCAACAAAGCTTGTAAAAGCGACTGTTCGCGACGGGAAAGGTCCACTGGCTGACCGGCCAGCATGGTTTCGCGGCTGCTCGGATCATAGGTCAGGGCACCGTGCTCAATCAGGTTGACGCTGCGCCCCGCGACCCGCCGCAACAAGGTGTGCAGACGTGCGGCGAGTTCGCGCAGGTCGAACGGCTTGAGCAGGTAATCGTCGGCGCCCGCTTGCAGGCCGTCGACCCGGTCGGTGACCGAATCCCGGGCGGTGAGGATCAGCACCGGGATTTCCAGACCGTTGTGGCGAAGCTGCTGCAACAGCTTCAGCCCGTCTTCGTCGGGCAGACCGAGGTCGAGCACCATGACGTCGAACTCGGCGACCTTGAGCATGGCGCGGGCAGCCGAAGCCGTGGCCACGTGCTCGACCGTCAGGCCTTGAGCGGTGAGACCGGCGACAATGCCGCTGGCGATCAGCTCGTCGTCTTCGCAAACCAGTACGTGCATGGTCAACCCTGTTGAAAAAACCTGATTAGGCCGGTGGCCGATTAAGCGGACATTATGCCGCAAGCGCCACGTCCACAAGGTTATCGCGGTTAATCATCGGTTAATCGCCGCCTCCCATTGTGCACCTCACTTGCACAGGGATAAGGCTTACCCATGCGTCGTCTGTTTTTGTTTTTTGTTCTCTTGATCTCGGGTGTGGCCCAGGCAGGGACGAATCCATTCGAAACCAAACCTGAATTCCTGCCGGTGGAAAAGGCGTTTGTCTTCACCTCCGAGCGCCTCGAATCAGGTGAAACACAGCTCTATTGGCAGATCACCGACGGTTACTACCTTTATCAGAAACGCCTGAAGTTCGATGGGTTGCCCGCCGAGCTGCATCCTGTGTTACCCGAAGGCGAGTCTCACAGTGATGAATTCTTCGGCGAACAACCGGTTTATCGCCAAGGCCTGGAACTGAAGATTCCGGCGGGCGCGACCGGCCAGATCAAGGTCGGTTTCCAGGGTTGTGCCGATGCCGGATTGTGTTATCCGCCGCAAACCCAGGTCGTGGACCTGGGCGGCAGCGCTGTTACTTCGGCGGCCAATGAAGCGCCGGATCAAGCCCTGGCCAGCGGCCTGCAACAACGGGCGCTGGGCTGGAGCCTGCTGGTGTTCTTCGGTCTGGGCCTGCTGCTGGCCTTTACCCCTTGCACATTGCCGATGCTGCCGATTCTCGCCGGTTTGATCGTCGGCAGTGGCGCCAAGCCCAAACGCGGATTCGCCTTGGCTAGCAGCTATGTCGTGAGCATGGCGCTGGTGTATGCGGCGCTGGGCGTTCTGGCGGCGCTGCTCGGCGCGAATTTGCAGGCATTGCTGCAAAACCCTTGGTTGCTGGGCAGCTTCGCCGCGGTGTTTGTGCTGCTGGCGTTGCCGATGTTCGGTTTCTTCGAGCTGCAACTGCCGGTGGCGGTGCGGGATCGGCTGGAAAACGTCTCGCGCAATCAGCGCGGTGGCAGCCTGATCGGCGCCGGTGTGCTGGGCGCGCTGTCCGGTCTGTTGGTCGGTCCGTGCATGACCGCCCCGCTGGCGGGCGCGCTGCTCTACATCGCGCAAAGCGGCAATGCGCTGCACGGCGGGTTGATTCTGTTCGCCATGGGCATCGGCATCGGGGTGCCGCTGCTGTTGCTGGTGACCGTGGGCAACCGCTTCCTGCCCAAACCCGGGGCCTGGATGAACCTGCTCAAAGGCGTGTTCGGCTTCCTGTTCCTCGCCACCGCGTTGCTGATGCTGCGGCCGGTGCTGGATGAATCGTTGTGGGTCGGTCTGTGCGGTGCGTTATTGCTGATTGCCGCCTACAGCGCCTGGAAACAGTCGGAAGGTTTCGGGCGTGTCGCGCATCTGTTCGGTGCCAGCTCATTGCTGCTCGGCGTGTGGGGCAGCCTGTTGATGATCGGTGCGGCGGGCGGCAGTGATGACCTGTTGAAACCGCTGCAGGTTTATAGCACCGCCCATGCGAGCAATCTTGCCCGCCCGGTTGGCCACGATGCCTTCACCACGATCAAGGACCCGGCCGCACTGCAACGGGAACTTGACGCGGCAAAAGCTCAGGGGCAATGGGTGCTGCTGGACTACTACGCCGACTGGTGCGTGTCGTGCAAGGTCATGGAAAAACAGGTGTTCGGCCAACCCCGTGTTCTCGACGCCTTGAGCGACGTACGCTTGCTTAGGCTCGACGTCACCGCCGACAATTCCGCCAGCCGTGAACTGCTCGGCCGTTACAAAGTGCCGGGGCCACCGAGTTTTCTATGGATCGGTGCCGACGGCGAAGAACGTCGCAGCCAGCGCATCACCGGCGAGGTTGATGCCGACACCTTCCTGCAACGCTGGACCACCACCCGAGACGCCCGTTAATGCTGACTTTTACCCTCGGCACCTTTGCCATCGCGCTCAACCATCTGCTGCTGATCAGTGCTCTGGCGCTGGCGACGTTTGTCGGCTGGCGGGCGGCCAAACGGGGTGGCGAGAATCCCGAGTCGGTGCTGTTCAGCCTTTTCCTGCTGGGTATGCTGGCGGCCCGAATCAGTTTCGTTGCGCTCTACTGGAAGCATTATCGTGACGATCCGTGGCAAGTCATCGACCTGCGCGACGGTGGCTTCCTCGCCTGGCCGGGCGTGATCGCGCTGCTGCTGGCCGCGGTGTATCGAGGCTGGCGTCGCCCGGGTTTGCGTCGTCCGCTGGGCTATGGCGTAGCCAGTGGTTTGGCCTTCTGGCTGCTCGCAACGTTCTCCCTGAGCATTTACGAACAAGGCACGCGCCTGCCGGACATCGCCCTGCGCAATGCCGCCGGTGAAACGGTGCAATTGGCGGATTACAAGGGCGGACCGCTGGTGATCAATCTCTGGGCCACCTGGTGCCCGCCATGCCGCCGGGAAATGCCGGTGCTGGAAAACGCCCAGCAACATCGCCCGGACCTGACCTTCCTGTTCGTCAATCAGGCGGAAAGCATGCAAAGCGTCAGCACCTTTCTGGAAACCCAGGGCCTGAGCCTGTCCAACGTGCTGTTCGACGGCGGCGGCCGATTGGGTCAGGCGGTCGGTTCGATGGCATTGCCGACTACGCTGTTCTATAGCCCTGACGGTCGCCTGCTGGGCAGTCATCTGGGTGAGCTGTCGGACGCCAGCCTGGCCCGCGCCCTGGAAAACTTTGACACACCCAATCCGGCCCCATCTTCCACTTCTTCAAGGAAACTGCCATGCCCCGCCTCCGCCATCTGCTGACGCTGACCCTGGGCGCCGCCCTGCTGCACCTGCCGTCGGTGCAGGCTGCCGAAGAACTGCCCGAGGCGATCAAGAAGATCGAAGCCAAGGGCGCGAAAATCGTCGGTCAGTTCGATGCCCCCGATGGCTTGCGCGGTTACGCGGCGCAGTACCAGAACCGCGGCATGGCGCTGTACCTGACGCCGGATGGCAAGCATGTGCTGCTGGGCAATTTGTACGACGCCGAGGGCAATGACCTGAGCAGTGCGCCGTTGCAGAAACTGGTTTACGCGCCGATGGCCAAGGAAATCTGGGGCAAGATGGAAGCCAGCAACTGGATCGGTGATGGCAACAAGGACGCACCGCGTGTGGTGTACCTGTTTAGCGATCCCAACTGCCCTTACTGCAACCTGTTCTGGGAACAGGCGCGGCCGTGGGTGAAGGCCGGCAAGGTGCAGTTGCGGCACATCATGGTCGGCATCATTCGTGAGGACAGTCCGGGCAAATCCGCGGCATTGCTGGCCGCGAAGGATCCGCAAAAAGCCCTGCAAGACCACGAAGGGGCTGGCAAGGCCAGTACGCTCAAAGCTCTGAAAGAAGTACCGCCAGCGATTCAGGCAAAACTGGCGGCGAACATGCAGTTGATGGAAGACCTGGAACTGCAGGCCACGCCAGCGATTTTCTACATGGACGACAAGGGTGAGTTGCAACAGCAACAAGGCGCGCCTTCGCCGGACAAGTTGGTGAAGATTCTCGGGGCAAAATAGTTTGGCCGTATGTATGTGCTGGGTTCACGGACGCTTCCGCTGGCTTGCGAGCGAAAGCGTCAGTGAGACCGACTAATCAGCCGCGAGCCGTTCGAAAATTCCAGAGACAAGCTACAAAATAAACTCCAGCGTTACAGAAAACATCATTTCAATAGTTATCAAGGACAAACCGAATACTTTTTATTTTTCCATTTGAGCTATATTCACCGACCGATTTAAATTTATATACAGCGCCTTTAACTTTTAAATTTAAATTTCCTTCAGAAAAATCTCGCACAACTCCAGAGCTTGTTGTTACTAAAAAAGGCTCAGACAACTTCACCTCCTCCAGCACCGCCTCCGAATTTTCTTGTTGCCGCAATAGAAAATATTGATAAACAAAAGGAACAGTGGCACCACCTGGATCGTAAAGCACTTCATACACAGCAACTCCATCTTCCAATGGTGTAACTGAAATCACTCGCACCGGCACTGGCATGCTTGGACCTGATATAAGGCTAAACACCACCCCAACACAAACTAGCAGCAGCGCTCCAAAAAACCATTTAAAAACCTTTGGATTTAGCATATTCGATTCCTGCCCTTACCCACACCTGGTCTACTGGATCATCCCCATAAGGCGTATCCGCCCACCACTCTCCGTACTCCTTCTTTGATGTTCCTGCTAGAGATTGTGCGGCTCCAGCAGCCTTCAGCAGTACTTCCTCTGAAAACCCTGCAGCAGTACCGACAACTCCATAATTAAAGTTTCCAAACTCTTGATATTGACCACCAAGCTGCTTGTAGTCCCAATCACCTTTATTCCGAACTTTTTTATAGAACCAGCTAAAGAGAAAACCACTACCACCATTACTAAAAAAATCTCTCTTTGATTTAGCCTCTTCCAAATTACTGTCCAGCGAAACATCAGGAGGAAACACGGGGATTTGCTTTCGGCTTGCACGCTCTTCCGCGTCCCTCAATGCCAAATCGGCGTTTCGCTTTAATTCAGCCTCAGCAGCCTGCGCCTCTTCCAACGCTTTGATCAGTCTAGCCGTATGACCGGTCAGCAGGCTGATCTCCTCTCTGATAAATTTGGCGGTATACGCAGCGCTAATGGATGCCGTCCAGTCGACCAACAACTTTGCCGGATCTCGACCGGCATTGTATAGACGCATCCAGTCATCAACTGTTTTATTACTAGGATCACTGCCAAAAAAAGCCATTGCAAGTTTTTCTTGCTCATGAGCTTCAGTAGATTTCGCCGCAATGAGTGAGTCGCGAACTGCTAGTTCATGGCTCAAAGCTGCTATTGGATCATTGGGGGCTGCAGGCGCTAGAGCCCTGACGACAGCAAGATCAGTTTCAACACGCTGGGGGAGAGTCTGTAACATCCCTCTATAGGCAGATTTTATTTGAATCTCTCTGCTTTCCCACTCATCCATATAAGCAAAGCTGTTATCGTTGGCATGGTGATCATCACCATAGTGCCCAGCACCACCAGGGTTAAAACTGCTATAACCAGATTTCCCACTTCCCGAAACTGAAGGGGTACGAGGAATACCTCTAGTTACAATTATATTTTTCTCTGCCATATCGATCTCCTTTTCAATTTAGCATAACGACAAAACAACGCCTCAGTTAACCTTGTAACTCACATACAAAATCCGTGTCTACAGCCAAACCAATACAGCATATTTAACCGCCAAACTGAAACAAATTTTTATGACACATCCACTGTGTATTAATAGCGTTGGCTGTGGAATGCATACCTACTTCCATCACCCACATGAACACTCCAACAATTAACTTTCGACGCCTATTGGAGATCTATAAATTTACGACTTTTATTCCGACCACCATCAACAGCCATTTGCAGGACACCACTAAAAACCCAAACATTGCATAGTGCACAACTCTCCGCACTCGCCAACACTTAATTTTTTGTCTTGAGTATCAATTCGCCCGTCGTTAATTAATGAGAGATTATTTAATAGAGATGTAATCAGGGAACATGAACCAAGGAGCAGGCTTGCCGGCAAAGACTTGCAAATGATCGGGACGACAGTTCTGGCGCCATCGCTGGCAAGCCAGCTCCTACAGATCCCGGTTGGTCACAACAATTGCGATCAACAAAAACTGTAGGAGCTGGCTTGTCGGATCGCCGCACCGCAGCGAAGAGGCCCTCACAGACACTAGAGAATTACAGGCCCTCCAACTCCGCCATCAAGTCATTCAACCGATCCACCTTGTCCTCGGTGATATCACTCGCCGCCAACCCGTCGATGTACTCCGCCAATTCCTCCACCGTGCTGCACTCGAACATTGCCCGCAGCGGCACATTCCGTTGCAGCGATTTCTGCACCCGCGAGGCAATCTGCGTCGCCAGCAGCGAATGCCCGCCCAGTTCGAAGAAGTTGTCGCGAACCCCCACCTTCTCGACCTTCAACACCTCGGCCCAGATATCCGCCAACGTCAGCTCAAGCTCATTGCGCGGCGCCTGATAATCCTGACTCTGCAACTGACCGATTTCCAGCGCTGGCAGGGCCTTGCGGTCCAGTTTGCCGTTGGCATTCAGCGGCATGCGCTCTAGCCACAACCAATGCAAAGGCACCATGTATTCCGGTAGTTCGGCCCGCAGGCGTTGCTTGATGCGTTCCAGTCGTTCGCCCGGATTCAACGCCGACTCCGCTGCAACCAGATAACCAACCAAGTGTTTGCCGTTCACGCCTTCCTGCACCCCGACCGCCGCTTCGCGCACTTCAGGTTGCTCATGCAGACGCGCTTCGATTTCACCCAGTTCGATGCGGTAACCGCGAATCTTCACTTGATGGTCAATCCGCCCGACGTACTCCAGCACGCCGTCACTGCGACGGCGCGCCAGGTCACCCGTGCGGTACAAACGATCACCCGGTTCGCCAAACGGGTTCGACACAAACACCTGCGCCGTGCGTAGCGGATCGCTGACATAACCGCGCCCGACACCGGTGCCGGCCACACACAACTCGCCGACCGCACCCAACGGCACCAGGTCCAGCGCGGCATCAAGCAGGTACAAACGGTTGTTGTCGGTCGGCGTACCGATCGGCAAATAGCTGCCGCGGGTCGAGGCCATGTCGACGCGGAAGAACGCCACGTCATCCGAACATTCCGCCGGCCCGTAAGCATTCACCAGGCCGATGTCCGGGTAGCGCAACAGCCATTGATGCGCGAGTTCCGGCGGCATCGCTTCGCCGGTCGGCAGCATCCAGCGCAGGCCGTCGAGGCTCATGCGTTCCTGGGCGAGCATGCCCTGAATCAGCGACGGTACGCTTTCCAGCACGGTGATGCCCTGGGCCGACACATGCGCCAGCAAACCCTGCGGATCGTGGGCGATGGTGTTCGGCACGATGTCCACCCGCGCGCCAAACAACGGTGCGGCGAGGAACTGCCAGACCGAAATGTCGAAGCTTTGCGAAGCGGTCTGGGCGATCACATCGGCGTCGCTGAGGTCCAGGTACGGGACCTTGCTCAACTGGTTATTGAGCATCCCGCGCTGTTCGACCATCACGCCTTTGGGCAGACCGGTCGAACCCGAGGTGTAGATGACGTAGGCGAGGTTGTCCGGACCGCTGTAGATGCCGGGATTCGCCACCGACACATCGCTCGCCTGCACCTCTTCCCACACCAGCAACCGTGGCCGATTGGCGCAACCGAATTCCTCCAGCAGTGCGACAGCCTGTTCACGACAGGCCTGCGTGCACACCAGCAACGGCGTGCGGCTCAGGTCGATGATCCGGCTCAGGCGCTGACTCGGCAACCCCGGATCCAGCGGCAGAAAACCCGCGCCAGCCTTGAAGCTGCCGATGATCATCCCGAGCAGATCGAGGTTACGTTCGGCCAGCAACGCCACCGGCTGATCCAGCCCGACACCGGCCGCGATCAACGCATGGCCGAGACGGTTGCTGCGCTGGTTCAGCTCGACGTAACGGTGTTGCTGATCGAGGCAACTGGCGGCGATCCGTTGCGGATGCAGCGCCACCTGCGCTTCAAACACCGCCACGTAGCTCTGCTCCAGCGGGTACTGGTGTTCGCTCTGGTTGCAGCCGTGGATCAGGAAATCCCGTTCCTCGGCCCCCAGCAGCGGCAAGTCCGCCATGTCGCCATGGAAGCCTTCGACCAATGCCAGCAACAAGCGCTTGAACTCGCCGAGCATGCGTTCAACGGTCGACTCATCGAAATAGCGTTGGTCGTAAGACAGGTGCAAGCCCAGGTCATCGCCCGGATAGCACACTGCCGTCAGCGGGAAATTGGTGTGGGTCCGGCCCGAATCCGAGGTCGCGTTGAAGCTCTGCGCACGGTCCAGCACCGAGACTTCCACCGGGGCGTTTTCGAACACGAACAGGCTGTCGAACAACGGTTGGCCTTTGGGCAATTCGCTGTTTTCCTGGAGGCTCACCAGCGGCAGGTATTCGTACTCGCGCAGTTGCATGTTGCTGTCGAGCAAGTCGCTCAGCCACTGGCGAACGCTGCAACGCTGGTCGTCTGCCGGCATTTTCACCCGTAGCGCGATGCTGTTGATAAACAGCCCGACGGTGCGCTGCATCTCCGGCATTTCCACTGGTCGTCCGGCCACAGTGACGCCGAACAGCACGTCGCGATCACCGCTCAAACGCCGCAGCACCAGGGCCCACGCCGCTTGGGCGAAGGTGTTGATGGTCAGTTGATGGGCTTGCGCCAGTTCACGCAGTTGCGCACCGTCGCGGGCATCGAGCCGGGTGTAGCGGTCGCCGACGATCATGCCGCCGCTGTCGCCGGCATGTTCACGCAGGAACGGTCGGTCGCTCGGAATCGGCGTGGTCCGTTCGAAGCCTTGCAGGTTGGTTTTCCACCACTGCCGCGCCTCGTCCAGGCTCTGGCGTTGCAGCCAGCCGATGTAGTCGCGGTAGCGCGGCGGCACAGCCAACTGAGCTTCGCGACCTTCACCCAACGCGGTGTAGATTTCGAAGAAATCGTTCATCAGCAACGAACGGCACCAGGCATCGATGAGGATGTGGTGGTTGCTCATCATGAACCAGTAACGCGCTTCGCCAACCTTGATCAAACGCAGGTGGAACGGGGCCTGGTTGAGCAGATCGAACCCGGCTTCGCGTTCGCTTTTCAGCAACGCTTGCAGTTTAGGTTCCTGCTCGGCGTCAGCAATCGCCGTCCAGTCCAGATACTCGATCGGCGTGCTGCCCGGCTTGTGGATCACTTGCAGCATGTCCTCGCCGACGTTCCAGCAGAACGATGCACGCAAGGCTTCATGACGGGCGATCACCGCTTGCCAGGCTTCGGCGAAACGCTGCGGATCGAGCGCGCTGTTGATACGGTAGCGGTCCTGCATGTAATAGAGGCCGGTGCCCGGTTCGAGCAAGGTGTGCAGGAGCATGCCTTCCTGCATCGGGGTCAGTGGGTAGACGTCTTCGATGGCGGCGGCCGGGATCGGCAGTGCATCCAGTTGCGGCTGGGTCAGTTTCGCCAGCGGAAAGTCCGACGGGGTCAGGCCGCCCGCCTCGTCACGCAGGCAATGCTCGATCAGGCTCTGCAATTCGCCGAGGTAGGCGTCCGCCAGTTCGCAGATGGTTTGCGCGTCGTAGCGTTCGGCGCTGAAGGTCCAGCGCAGCACCAGCTCACCACCATAGACCTGACTGTCGACACTCAGCTCGTTGGGCAGCAGCGCGTTCGGACCGTGGGCAGCGCCGAGCGCTTCATCGAGCGGACGGAACAACGCATCCGCGCCGAAGCTCTGGTCGAACTGACCGAGGTAGTTGAAGGTGATCGGCGCCACCGGCAATGCGGTCATGGCCTCACGGCACAGATCGTCGGCGAGGTAACGCAACACCCCATAACCCAGCCCTTTGTGCGGCACGCCGCGCAGTTGTTCCTTGATCGCCTTGATCGAGGCGCCCTGGCCGGCGGCTTCTTCGATGTTCAGCGGCGTCAGGCGCAACGGATAAGCGCTGGTGAACCAGCCGACGGTGCGGGTCAGGTCGATCTCGTCGAACAGCGCCTCGCGACCGTGGCCTTCGAGTTGGATCAGTGCCGACTCATCACCGCTCCAGCGGCACAGCACGCGGGCCAACGCCGTCAGCAACAGGTCGTTGACCTGCGTGCGATAGGCGCTCGGTGCCTGTTGCAGCAGTTGCCGGGTGTACTCGGCGTCGAGGCGCACGCTGACGGTTTCAGCATGGCGATTCTGCCGACCGCCCTCAGGCCGCTCACACGGTAGCCCGGCGCTCGGCCCGGCCAGTTGCGACTGCCACCAGTTCAGCTCTTCGCGCAGGGATTCGCTGCCGGCATACGCCTGCAAGCGGGCCGCCCAGTCCTTGAAGGCGCTGGTTTTCGCCGGCAGTTTCACCGACTGCCCCGCCGCCAGTTGGCGGTACACCGTTTGCAAATCGTCTAGCAACACACGCCAGGAAACGCCATCCACCACCAAGTGATGGATCGCGAAGAACAGCCGTTGCTGGCCCTCGGGACCATCGACCAGCAGCACCCGCATCAACGGCCCCTGTTCGAGGTCGAGGCTGCGTTGGGCATCGGCAAACAGGGCTGGGCATTTTTCCATCGCCGCCACACGCACTTGCCACAACACCGGGGCATCGGAAACCTTCTGGTGTGTGGCCGACCATTGACTCGCAGTCTGGGTGAAACGCAAGCGCAAGGCGTCGTGCTGTTCGATCACCGCCAGCAGCGCTTGCTCCAGACGATGAGGTTCCAGTGCAACGGTCGGTTCCAGCAACAACGCCTGATTCCAGTGCTGGCGCTCGGGCATGTCAGTGTCGAAGAACCAGTGCTGGATCGGCGTCAGACGAGATTCACCGGTGAGCAAGCCCTGCTCGGCCGTGACCTGCTCTGTACGGCTGGCCACCGCCGCGAGGGTCTGCACGGTCTGGTGCTGGAACAGGTCACGCGGGCTGAAGTGAATGCCCTGCTGCCGCGCACGGCTGACCACCTGGATCGACAGGATCGAGTCGCCGCCCAGTTCGAAGAAGTTGTCATTGAGGCCGACCTGCGCGACGTTCAGCACATCGCACCAGATCTGCGCCAGCGTCAGTTCCAGCTCGTTGCTCGGCGCCACGTAGTGCTGACGGTTCAGCTCTGGGTCCGGCGCCGGCAGTGCGCGGCGGTCAAGTTTGCCGTTGGCGGTCAGCGGCATGCTTGCCAGCAGGATCAGGTGCGTCGGCACCATGTAGTCCGGCAGTTGCGATTTCAGGTGAGCCTTGAGGGCTTCGCGCAATTCGGCTTGTTGTGCTTCGTCCTGCTCGGCCACTTCGGTGACCAGATAGCCAACCAGCTGTTTGCCGCTCGGGGCATCGAGCGCCAGCACCACCGCTTCACGCACAGATTCATGGTCCAGAAGACGGGTCTCGATCTCGCCCAGCTCAATGCGGAAACCGCGAATTTTCACCTGATGGTCGATGCGCCCGAGGTATTCCACCAGCCCGTCGGCGCGCTGCCGCACCAGGTCGCCGGTGCGATAAATCCGCCCGCCACCGACCACGAACGGGTTGGCCACGAAACGCTCCGCCGTGATGCCCGGACGCTCGTGATAACCCTGGGCCAGACCGGCACCACCGACGTACAACTCGCCGGTCGCACCTTGTGGTACCAACGCCAGATCGGCGTCGAGAATGTACGCCACACGCGCACCGATCACGCTGCCGATCGGCACGCTGCCCAAGCCCTCTTCAAGCTGCTCGGGCGCGAGACTGGCCAACGGCATGACCACGGTTTCGGTCGGGCCGTAGGCGTTGAAGAACAGGCTCGGTTTGAACGCGGCGCGAATTCGCTGCAGATGTTCGCCAGTCAAGGCTTCGCCGCCGGTGATGCACATGCGCACCGGCAGGGTTTCGCCCTGCGTCGCCAGCCACTGCGCCAATTGGCTGCCGTAGCTCGGGGTGAAACCGAGGATGTTGATGTGATGGCGACGGATCAACCCGCAGATTTCTTCCGCGTCCCACTGGCCCTGAGCACGCAGGACCACTTGCGCACCGCTCAGCAATGGCACCAGCAGACGTTCGGTCGCGGCGTCGAAATTGATCGAATAGAAGTGCAGCTCACAGTCGTCCGGGCGCATGCCGAAACGCTCGATCACGGCACGGCAGTGCATGGCGATTTCACCGTGAGACACCACCACACCTTTCGGCTTGCCCGTGGAGCCGGAGGTGTAAATCAGGTACGCCTGATGCTGCGGCAGACTGATAAACGGCAGCTCGGTGGCCGGGTAGTTGGCCAGTTCCGCGGCGTCATCTTCCAGGCACCAACGGGCGACGGTGGATGGCAGATTACCGAGGGCGTTGAACATCGCCGCATCGCTGAGCAGCAAACCGACACCGCTGTCTTCGATCATGTAATGCAGGCGATCGAGCGGGTATTCCGGATCGAGCGGCACGTAGGCGCCCCCGGCCTTGAGGATCGCCAGCAGGCCGATGACCATTTCCAGCGAACGCTCAAGCGCCAGACCGACGCGAACCTGTGGGCCAACACCCCGTTCGCGCAGCATCCAGGCCAGGCGATTGGCGCGGCTGTCGAGTTCGGCGTAACTCAGGGTTTCACCGGCGAACGTCAGCGCGGGCGCATCCTTGCGCACCAGTGCCTGTTCGCTGAACAGGTGATGAATGCACTGATCCAGTCGATGTTCGCCCGGTTCAATGCCGAGGCTGTCGAGCAGGTTTTGCTGCTCCATGGCTTCGAGCAACGGCAGTTCACTGAGGCGCTGTTGCGGATTGGCCAACAGCGCCTCCAGCAGATTGCGCCAGTGCCCGGCCATGCGCGCAATGCGCGGTTCATCGAACAGATCGGTGCTGTAAGTCAGGCAGCAACCCAACCGATGATCGAGGTCGGTGACTTCCAGGTTGAGGTCGAATTTGGTCGCCCGCGCATCGTTCGCCAGGTACTCGACGGTCATGCCGGCGAGCGTGCGGCGTTGCTGGAATTCCCAGCGCTGCACGTTGCACATCACCTGGAACAGCGGGTTGTAAGCGGCGCTGCGCGGTGGCTGCAACGCTTCAACCAAATGGTCGAACGGCAGGTCCTGATGGGACTGGCCTTCGATCACGGTGTGACGCACCTGCTCGAACAACTCGCCGACCGACATCTGCCCGTCGAGCTGGCAACGCAGCACTTGAGTATTGAGGAACGCACCGATCAGTCCTTCGCTTTCCGGGCGAATACGGTTGGCCACCGGTGCGCCGATACGCAGGTCGGTCTGGCCGCTGTAGCGGTAAAGCAGCACGGCCAGCGCGGCGGTCATGGTCATGAACAGGGTCAGGCCGTTTTGCGCGTTGAAGGCGCGGACCCGTGCGGCGAGGTCATCGCTCAAGTCGAAACGGAACAGCTCACCCTGGTGACTTTGCACCGCTGGACGTGGACGGTCGGCGGGCAATTCCAGCAGTGGATGTTCGCGCCCAAGTTGCGCGGTCCAGTAGTCGAGTTGACGCTGACGCTCGCCGGATTCCAGCCACTGACGCTGCCAGACGCTGTAATCGAGGTACTGCACCGGCAGCGGCGCCAGTGGCGATTCGCGGTCATCGACGAATGCTTCGTAAAGCGCACTGAGCTCCCGGGCGAAAATGTCCATCGCCCAGCCTTCGGTGACGATGTGGTGCAGGGTCAGCACCAGGTAATGTTCCTGCTCGGCGGTCTTGACCAGGCAGGCGCGCAGCAGCGGGCCGGTTTCCAGGTCGAAGGGCTGATGCGCTTCGCTGTCGGCCAGTGCCTGAACCTGCTGTTCACGCACGTCTTCGTCCAGCGCGGAGAAATCCTTCCACTCCATACGCATCCCGGTTTCCGCGTGCACCCGCTGTTGCGCCACGCCGTCGATGCTCGGGAACGTGGTGCGCAGGGTTTCGTGACGCATGATCAGCGCTTGCAAAGCCATCTCGAAGCGCCCGACGTCCAGCACCCCGCGCAACCGCGCCATACCACCGACGTTGTAGGCCGGGCTGTCCGGCTCCATCTGCCAGAGGAACCACATGCGCTGCTGGGAATAGGACAGCGGCACCGGATGGCTGCGGTCGACCTTTTCAATCGGTGGTTGTTTGTTGGTGTGGCCGCTGGCCTGAATCCGTTGCACCTGCTCGGCGAACGCGCCCAGTTCACTGTTTTCGAACAACGCGCGCAGCGGCAATTCGACGTCACAGGCCTGACGGGTGCGGGAGATGATTTGCGTGGCCAGCAGCGAATGACCGCCGAGGGCGAAGAAGTCGTCGCGCAGACCGATCTGCTTCAGGCCCAGCACTTCACGCCAGATCGCGGCGATCTGCTGTTCAAGTTCAGTCACCGGCTCAACGTGTTCGCATACCTGCCATTGCGGTTCCGGCAAGGCGCGGCGGTCGAGTTTGCCGCTTGGGCTGAGGGGCATTTCGTCGAGGCGCATCAGTTGCGCCGGGACCATGTATTCCGGCAGCTCGGCCGCCAGCGCGGTGTTCAGGCGTGCGGTTTGAGTGTCTTCGGATTCGCGGGTATCGGTGGCGGTGTAGTAGCCGATCAATTGCCCGCCAGCGGCAGTTTCGCGCACCAGCACCACCGCTTGTGCAACACCTTCCTGCGCCAGCAGACGCGCTTCGATTTCTTCCGGTTCGACGCGGAAGCCACGCAGCTTGACCTGCTGATCGAGACGACCGAGGTATTCGATCACGCCCTCGGCGGTCCAACGTGCGCGGTCGCCGGTACGATAAAGGCGTGCGCCCTGCTCGCCCAGTGGATCGACGACAAAGCGTTCAGCCGTCAGCCCCGGACGCCCCAGATAACCCCGGGCCAGACCGATGCCACTGATGCACAACTCACCGGGCACACCGGCCGGCACAGGGTTGAGATCGCTGTCGAGCACGCGGCAGATCACGTTGCCCAACGGACGGCCAATCGGCGAGCGCTCGCCATCGGCCGCGCTGCACTGCCAATGAGTGACGTTGATCGCGGTTTCGGTCGGGCCATAGCGGTTGTGCAGTTGTACGGCCGGCAGTTGTTCCAAAACGCGGTTGCGCAGTTCCGCCGGCAGGGCTTCGCCGCCAGAAAATACGCGGCGCAGGCTGGCGCATTCGGCGGTGAGCGGTTCGTCGATGAACAACGAAAGCAGTGTCAGCACAAAGTGCAGCGTGGTCACGCCGTATTGCTGAACAAGCTGGGCAATGCGATGCGGATCGCGGTGTTCGCCGGGCGCAGCAATCAGCAAACGTGCGCCTGTGATCAGCGGCCAGAAGCATTCCCACACCGACACGTCGAAACTGATCGGTGCCTTTTGCATCAGCACGTCGGTGTCGTTCAGGCGATAGGTGTTCTGCATCCATTGCAGGCGTTCGGCGAGGGCCGCGTGGGTGTTGCCGACGCCCTTGGGCTGGCCGGTGGAACCGGAGGTGTAAATCACGTAAGCGAGGTTGTCGCCGTGCAGATGCAGGCCCGGCGCCTGGCTCGGCCAGTTCTCCAGGTGCAGCGCATCCATGGCGATCACGCTGACGCCATCGGTGGCCGGCAGCCGGTCGAGCAATTGGCTTTGCGTCAGGAGCAATTCGACGCCGCTGTCGCTGAGCATGTACGCCAGGCGTTCGGCCGGGTAATCCGGGTCCAGCGGCACGTAAGCACCGCCGGCCTTGATGATCGCCAACAGACCGATCAACAGTTGCGGCGAACGCTCGGCAGCGATGGCCACGCACACGTCCGGGCCGACACCTTTGTCGCGCAAGTAATGCGCGAGGCGGTTGGCCTGGGCGTGGAGTTCGGCGAAGTCGAGGCTGCCGCCGTCCCACATCAACGCCGTACGTTCCGGGGTCCGGCGGGCCTGTTCGCCGAGCAGTTCCGGCAGCCATTGGCTGGCCGATGTGCACGGTGCGGCGCTCCAGTTTTCCTGCTGATCGTGCTCGCTGGGCGCCAACAATTGCAGGTCGCCGACGGCCGTCTTCGGTTGCTCGCAGATGGCGCGCAGCAGGTTGCTGAAATGCTCGGCCAACCGCTCGATGGTGCTGACGTCAAACAGTTCGCTGGCGTAGTCGAACGACAGACTCAGCCGACCGTTACGGTCTTCCTCGCTGTGCAGTTGCAGATCGAACTTGGCTTCGCGGCTGTGCCACGGCAATTCTTCGGCGAGCAGCCCGGGCAAGCGACGCAGTGCGCTCAAATCCCGTTGCTGATGGTTGAACATGACCTGGAACAAGCCTTGTTCGCGAGCCTGGGGGAACGCTTCCAGCAGTTGCTCGAACGGCAAGTCCTGATGCGTTTGTGCGCCCAATGCGTTTTCGCGGGTTCGCGCCAACAGTTCAACGAACGGCAACCGCGAATCCACTTCGGCGCGCAGCACCTGGGTGTTGATGAAGAAGCCGATCAGGCCCTGGGTTTCCAGGCGCGGACGGTTGGCGTTTGGCACGCCGATGCGAATGTCGGTTTGGCCGCTGTAGCGATGCAGCAGGCTCTGGAACGCCGCGAGCAACAGCATGAATGAGGTGGAATCGTGGGCCTGGGCAGTCTGTCGAATGGCATCGCTGAGGGTCGCGCCCAGCCGGACGGTATGGCGTGCGGCGCTGTGCAGGTGATGCGCCGAACGCGGATGATCGGTGGCCAGGCTCAGGGTCGGATGCTCATCGCCCAACTGCGCTTTCCAGTAGGCCAGTTGCCGTTCGCCCTCGCCTTGCGCCAGCCATTGACGCTGCCAACTGCCGTAGTCGGCGTACTGGGTCGGCAATGGCGTGAGGGTTGCCGTTTGCCCTTGGGACGCAGCGGCATACAGGCGCGAGAATTCGTCGATCAGCACGTTCAGCGACCAGCCGTCGGCAATGATGTGGTGCAGCGACACCAGCAACTGGTGATCTTCATCATCGAGGCGCACCAGCGTCAGCCACAGCAACGGACCTTTTTCCAGATCGAACTGGGTACGCGCTTCGTCCTCGCGGATTTTTTGCGCACGGGCTTCACGCTCGGCGACGGGCAAATCGCTGATGTCGATCCGTTGCAGGTTGAATTCGCCAGCGGCATCGACCTGTTGCAGCGCCACGCCGTCACGTTCGAAGAAACGTGTGCGCAGGGATTCGTGGCGTTCGATCAGTTGCTGGAAACTGGCGCGCAAGGCGTCTTCGTCCAGCTCACCGCGCAAACGCAAGGCGCCGGGAATGTTGTAGGCGCTGCTGTGCGGGTCGAGCTGCCAAGTGATCCACAGACGGTTTTGCGCGAGGGATTGCGGCAGCGCTTCGCTGCGCGACAACGTGCCGATCGCGCCTTGGGCCAAGCCGCCGTCCTGTTGTTGCGCGACCACGGCGGTAAAGGCGCCGAGCGTTGGCGCTTCGAACAACAGGCGCAGGTTCAGCTCCAGACCGAGTTCTTCGCGCAAACGCGCAACCACCTGAGTGGCGGCGATGGAGTTGCCGCCGAGCAGGAAGAAGTGGTCATCGGCGTTGACCTGCTTGACCTGCAACTGCTCGGACCAGATCTGGCCGATCAGGGTTTGCAACTCGGAAGCCGACTCGGTTGTTGCCTCGTTTTCAGGGGTCGCCGACGGGAACAGCGCGTAGCTGTCGAGACTGCCCTCCGCCAGGCGACTACGGCATGCCGAGCGTTGCAGTTTGCCGCTGGAAGTCTTGGGCAATGCCCCCGGATTGAGCAACACCACCACGCTTGGCGCTTGCTGATACGCCTCGGCGACGGCCTGGCGAATGGCTTTGATCAGCGCTTCGGGCGGGAGGATTTTCTGCACGCTGCGGCTGATTTCCGCGGCGATGCCGATGCCTTCCTGATCGTCGATGTTCACGGCGAACGCGGCGACGCGACCTTTGCGCACCACTTCCACTTCTCGCTCGATGGTCTGCTCGATGTCTTGCGGGTACAGGTTGTGCCCGCGAACGATCAGCATGTCCTTCAGGCGACCGGTGATGAACAGTTCACCGTCGCGCATGAAACCCAGGTCACCGGTGCGCAGCCAGGTTTTTCCATTGTGTTGAACGAAAGTCTTGGCGCTGGCCTCGGGGTTTCGCCAGTAGCCATGGGCGATGCTCGGCCCGCTGGCCCAGACTTCGCCGACCGCGTTGTCGGCCAGCTCGGTAAGCGCCGACGGTTCGACAATCAACACCGCGTGATCCGGCTGGCTGATGCCGCAACTCATGATCGCGCTGCCTTCGCCCGGTTCGGCGCGGTTTTGCGCCAACGCCTGATCGTCCACGCGCTGGTTGCCGATGCCTTTGCCACGGGGTGTGCCGGCGACGAACAACGTGGCCTCGGCCAAGCCGTAGGACGCCATGAAACTGTCTGGGGTGAAACCGCAGGTCGCGAACTTCTCGGCGAAGCGGTCGAGGGTATCAAGGCGAATCGGTTCGGAACCGGAATACGCCACGCGCCAGCCGCTGAGGTCGAGGCGTTCCAGCGCCGACTCGCTGACGCGCTCGCTGCACAGGCGATAGGCAAAATCCGGCCCGCCGCTGATGGTGCCGCCGTACTCGCTGATCGCTTCGAGCCAGCGCAACGGCCGGCCGAGGAAATAGGCCGGCGACATCAACACGCACGGCACGCCGCTGAAAATCGGCTGCAACAAACCGCCGATCAGGCCCATGTCGTGGTACAGCGGCAGCCAGCTGACGATCACGTCGTCAGGGTTCAGGTCGATGCCGAAACCGTGGCGGATCAGCCGCTCGTTGGCGACCAGGTTGCTGTGGGTGACTTGCACGCCTTTTGGCAACGCGGTCGAGCCGGAGGTGTATTGCAGGAAGGCGATGTGATCGCCTTCGAGATTCGGTTCGATCCACTTTGTCGCCAGTGCACCGTCGAGGGTGTCGACGCACAGCAGCGGTGGCGCGCCTTCGATGTGCAGCAACGCGTCGCGCAGGCCGGCGCTGGTCAATAGCAGGCGCGGTTCGGCGTCGCGGATGATCGACAGCAGGCGCTCCTGATGGTGGCGCTTGGCCGATTCCGGCGGATAGGCCGGCACCGCGATCACGCCCGCATACAGGCAACCAAAAAACGCCGCGACGTAATCCGGTCCGCTGGGAAACAGCAGCACCGCGCGATCGCCGAAATCACTTTCGGCCTGCAACGCGCCGGCAATGGTGCGCGCCCGTTGATCCAGTTCGCGATAGCTGAGCACCACCGACTGATCCGGGGGTTCGGCGAGAAAACGCAAGGCCACCCGATCCGGCGTCAGGGCCGCGCGGCGCTGAAGGGCTTGGACCAGTGTGCCAGGTATTTCGAACGCGTCGGTCATGAGGTTTCCTGCCTGAATTCGGCTTGCAAGTGGAATCGGTTTTCTATTGTCACGCCCTTCGAGGGCATGCAGGACGCGGTCTTCGCCGACCACGCGAGGCATTGGGAATGCTGTTTTGGCCGGGGCTTGCGCCCGGAGCCATTCACCAATGAGAACGGATGACGTCTTGAAATAATTAGTCGGCGGGCTGGATCGTCAACGGGGGCACGGCTGCGGCAAGCGGGCGCGACAGCGTGTCGCAGTTCTCACTGCGCACCTTTTAAGAGCATTACTTCTCTTTCTCAATTGACAATCATTATCATTAAGAATAATTTGTCGCTCGATGTGCAGGACGGCTCCGATTCTCTTGTCGTCCCACGACCCCATTTGCAGCAAGGTGATTTCCATGACGGAACAAGTATCCACAAGCAGGTGCGATTCACCGCTACTTCAGGCATTCGTGGACAATCGACTGATTCTGGTCAAGATTGCCGCGCGTATTACCGGCTGTCGGTCACGTGCCGAAGATGTGGTTCAGGATGCGTTCTTCCGTCTGCAATCGGCGCCGCAGATCACGTCCTCGATCAAGGCTCAGCTCAGTTACCTGTTCCAGATCGTGCGTAACCTGGCGATCGACCACTACCGCAAACAGGCGCTGGAACAGAAGTATTCGGGGCCTGAAGAGGAAGGGCTGAACGTGGTGATTCAAGGTGCCTCGCCGGAAACCTCGCACATCAACTTCTCGACCCTGGAAAACATCGCCGATGCGCTGACGGAGCTGCCCAGCCGCACCCGTTACGCCTTCGAGATGTACCGCCTGCACGGTGTGCCGCAAAAGGACATCGCCAAGGAACTGGGTGTTTCGCCGACCCTGGTGAACTTCATGATTCGTGATGCGTTGGTGCATTGCCGCAAGGTGTCGGGCAGTCGCGCGGATACCTTCGCCCGTCGGTAAGGTCCGACATTTGCGTCTCCCCCATCGCGGGCAAGCCCGCGCCCACAGGGTTAGCGCTTAACCTGTGGGAGCGGACTTGCCCGCGATGACGGACTCAGGACCGACGCAGGTCTTGAGCCTTATTTATCAAACCAACCCACACCGCTCAAAAAACCGCTCCCGCCCCAAGACCATCAACGCCGCGCGCTTGTGCGGGAAGTCGAACTCTTTCTCGCAATGAAACCGCTGCCCCTGCATGTACCCGATCATCTTCGCGTTGTCGGCACGCGGCTCGGCGACCACTCGCTGGGTGCGTGGATCGTCGAGCAACAGGTAATGCGCCAACGCCGATAACCAGCTCGCCACCTTGTGCGGACCCCGATGGTTTTCCTCGCCGACCAGCATGTGAATGCCACGGTCGTAATCGCCAGCATCGTAGAACGGCGCAATGCGGTCTTCCTTGGCCCAGTAGGCTTCGAAATAGGCAAACGGCTGATCATCGAAACAGCCGATCAACGTCACAGTGTGCGGATCGGCGTCGAGTTTGCTCAGGTATTCGCGATGCTGCTCGAGGCTGCCCTCCTCCTGCCAGAAACTCGCCACCCGCGCACTGTTCTGCCAGCGATTGAATCGCGCCAGGTCCAGGTCGATGTCCAGCGTTCGCAGGGAAATCCACGCTCCCAGTCGCGCATCAAAGCGCCGATAGACCTCACCGCGCGGTTTCACCGGGCGCAACGGGTGACGTTTGCCGCCGCTGATCACCATTTGCTGTGGGTAGCTACTGGTCAGAGACGTGCCCAGCCAAGGCTGCGGCAATTGCCAGAACAGCGTGCGCTCGCAGCGATACTGGCCAGCGAGTTCGGTCGGGATCAGCAAACCGCTGAGCAAGGCGTCGGCAGGGACGTCATCAAGGTGCCAGGTCAGGCGCTGGCAAGCCGGGTCGCGGGCAAACAGCCAATAGCCGGCGGCCCACACGGCCTGAGTATCGACCCCTGTCTCGACGCGCACCTGCAACTCGGGCTCACGGGTCAGCCGCAGGCTAATCAGCGGCTGCTCGTCCAGGCTCAGGCTCAGGCGGTCTTCGGTTTCATCCGCGACAAGGCGACTGCCTGTCGGCAAGGCCAGGGCAGTCAGGTCATTCAGATTGGGCATGGGTCGGGCTCACGATAATCGTCGACAGTTCAACGAAGTGACGTGAGCCAGCGCGGGAAATTTAAGGGAAGTCGGCAAAAACGCCGCTAGGCGACGCGATCTCAGCTGCCCGGAACCGGCACCACGGCGATCTTGTACGGATCGAAAATCTTCAGCATCTGGCCGTTGTCCCGCAACCCTTGCAGCAACTTGCCGAAGGCCTCGCCGCTGATTGGCGCTGAAGGGCGAAGAATGGCGTAGTGGTGATAGATCTGATCGACACGCTCGGACACCAGCAGCTGATCAGCGACTTTCTCATTACGCAACAGGTAATCGCTCAGGTAGGAGCGCGTCACCAGGGCAATGTCGGCACGCCCGCGCAGCACCATCAGCAGGTTGCTGTCGTGGGAATAGGTGAGCGTGGCGTTGTAGTTTTGCGCGAGGACCTTGGGGTCGGCATTGAAGTTGGCGAATTCGTAGTGATAGCCGCTGAACAGTGCCAGACGCTTGCCAGCGAGGTCGGCGAAATAGTTCTGCTGACGATTCGGTATACGTTGCGCGACAAAAATCTCGGCGTCTTCCAGGCCCATGTCGACGCTGGTGTGCGGAATGTCTTTCCAGCCCCAGTTCGGGTTCTCGAAAATGGCCATGTCCACCCGGCCTTGCTTGAAGTCACCGAAGCGCCGCGGTATGGACGTCGGCACCAGCACAAATTGATAGTCGGTTTGCAAGGCATTGAGCGCCTCGACCAATTGCGGCAGCAGGCCGGTGTCGGCACCGGATTCGGGGCGTACGGTGTAGGGCGGAAAATGCGCGGCACCGACCCGCACCAGTTGCGCCGCCGGGGACGGCAACACCCAAAGCGCTGCAAGCGCCGCCAGAAAAAGCCGCGAGGCCGTCCGAATTGGCGAAGACATCAAAACAACCCACTCCCCAAAAAAGTACGCATCAATTTATTCAAGCTAGGCGGTTTCGGCCACTTAGCCAGTTTCCTGCGGCCCCGGGCACTACTATTGTTTTTCTTTCAGCACCAGAATCAGCGCCTCATCGGCCAGTTGATCGAGGTTCACGCTACCATCTGCGCGGTACCAGGTCGTGGTCCAGGACAGCGCACCGGTCAGAAAACGCCGGGTGATGAACACGTCGCCGCGGATAAATCCCGCGTCCTTGGCCTCCCCCAGCACCTGCAGCCAGAGGTCTTCATAGATGTCGCGCAGCGCCAACACCTTCGCCTGCCCGTCTTCGGACAGCGAACGCCATTCATACACCAACACCGCCATGGCCTCACCGCTGCCGCCCATGATCGACTGCAACTCACAGCGAATCAGCGCCAGCACGCGCTCGCGCACATTTTCGGCTTCGGCGATCGCGGCACGCATCAACGCGGTGTTGTAGCGAATGGTTTCTTCCATCACCGCCCGCAGGATCTCGTCCTTGCTTTTGAAGTGATGAAAAATACTCCCCGACTGAATGCCCACCGCGCCAGCCAGATCGCGCACCGTGGTGCGCTCATAGCCTTTATTGCGGAACAGGTGAGCCGCCACTTGCAGCAGTTTGCCACGGGCGCTGTCCGGGTCGGTCAACTGGCCGCTGTCGACCAGTTCGCGCATTACCCTCAGGGCTTTTTGCTCATCCACCCGTTCTCTCCTACAGTCGTATTCACCGCTAAAACAGCGGGGTTGCGCGGGCAATTTAAGCTGACGAAGGCAACCAAGCAAGCGCTCGGGCAGAAGTAATTTAAGGCATTTACAAACCAAGCGCTTGCTTGGTAGTCTCGTTGCACGTTTGTGGGAGGTGGCTATGGAAAGGGCTGTGCCTGAAACTGTTCGCATCGGTTGCGCCAGCGCCTTCTGGGGTGACACTTCAACCGCCGCCGCGCAACTGGTGGAAGGCGGGCGTCTGGATTACCTGGTATTCGATTATCTGGCCGAAATCACCCTGTCGATCATGGCCGGGGCGCGGATGAAAGATCCCCAGACCGGCTACGCCAGCGACTTCATCGAAGTCCTCAGCCCGCTGCTCACTAAGCTCGCCGCGCAGAACATTCGCGTCATCAGCAACGCCGGCGGCGTCAACCCACAAGCCTGCGCCGCGGCCCTGCAAGCAGCCTGCGACAAGGCCGGCGTGGCGCTGAAAATTGCCGTGTTGCTGGGCGATGACCTGCAACCGCAGTTCAAACAACTGAGCACCCGCGGCCTGCGCGAAATGTTCAGCGGTGCGCCCCTGCCGCCGATGTGCGTTTCCACCAACGCCTACCTCGGCGCGCCGGGCATTGTCGAAGCCTTGCGCCTGGGCGCGGACATCGTCATCACCGGGCGCGTGGTCGACAGCGCCGTGGTCAGCGCCGCGCTGGTGCATGAATTCGGCTGGTCCTGGCACGACTACGACAAACTCGCGCAAGCCGCATTGGCCGGTCACATCATTGAATGCGGCGCCCAGTGCACCGGCGGCAACTTCACCGATTGGCGCGACGTGCCCGACTACGAACACATCGGCTTCCCTATCGTCGAAGTCAGCGCCGACAGCCAGTTCATTGTCAGCAAACCCGAAGGCTCCGGTGGCCTGGTCACGCCACTGACCGTCGGCGAGCAGATGCTCTATGAAATCGGCAACCCACAGACCTACTTCCTGCCCGACGTGGTCTGCGATTTCACCCAGGTCAAACTTCAGCAACAAGGCAAAAACGCGGTTCAGGTGCATGGCGCCAAAGGCTTGCCGCCGACCGCCCACTACAAGGTCAGCGCGACGTATCCGGACGGGTTTCGTTGCACCGCCAGTTGCCTGATTGCCGGGATCGATGCGGTGGACAAGGCGCGGCGCGTCAGCGAAGCGATCATCAACAAGACCTCGGAAATCTTTAGCCAACGCGGCTGGTCGCCCTACAGCGAAGTCAACATTGAACTGCTCGGCAGCGAGGCCACGTACGGCCCGCATGGCCAGCGTCAGGACAGCCGCGAAGTGGTGATCAAACTCGCCGTGCGCCATCCGAGCAAACAGGCGCTGATCGTGTTCTCCCGGGAAATCGCCCAGGCCGCCACCGGCATGGCACCGGGGCTGACCGGGATCGTCGGCGGACGGCCGACGGTGTATCCGCTGATCCGGCTGTTCTCGTTCCTCATCGACAAAAGCGCCTGCACGCTGGACATTGATCTCGACGGGGAACGCCATCCATGCGCCCTGCCCACCCTCGACGCGCTTGCCACCGCGGACTTGCCGGTGCCGATTGACCCACCGAAACCCACCGGTCGCGCCGATGCCAGCGTGGCCCTGATCAAACTGGCGATCGCCCGCTCCGGTGACAAGGGCAATCACAGCAACATCGGCGTCATGGCCCGCGAGCCCGAATACCTGCCATGGATCGCCGAGGCCCTGACCCCGGCCGTGCTCGTCGACTGGATGCGTCACGTGCTCGACCCGGTGCACGGCCGCGTCGAGCGCTGGTATTTGCCGGCCACCCACAGTCTGAATTTTTTGCTGGAAAACGCCCTTGGCGGCGGTGGCGTGGCCAGTCTGCGGATCGACCCGCAAGGCAAAGCCTTCGCCCAACAACTGCTGGACATCCAGATTCCGGTGCCGCAGCGCATCGCCGACCAGGTCAACTAGAGGACTGCCGCCGTGGCCTACGATTCGATTTTCAAAGCCGATCTGTTTGCCGGCCAAACCATCATCGTCACCGGCGGCGGCAGCGGCATTGGTCGTTGCACCGCCCATGAACTGGCGGCCCTCGGCGCCCATGTGCTGTTGATCGGGCGCAAGGCCGACAAACTGAAAAGTGTCGCCGCCGAGATTGCCGAAGACGGCGGCAAGGCTGACTGGATGACCTGCGATATCCGCGAGGAAGAAGCGGTCACGCATCTGGTCAGCGAGCTGATCCGCCAACACGGGCCGATTCACGGTTTGGTCAACAATGCCGGCGGGCAATACCCGTCGCCGCTGGCCTCGATCAATCAGAAAGGTTTCGAAACCGTGATGCGCACCAACCTGGTCGGCGGCTTCCTGATGGCGCGCGAAGTGTTCAACCAGTCCATGAGCAAACACGGCGGCGCCATCGTCAACATGCTCGCCGACATGTGGGGCGGCATGCCCGGCATGGGTCACTCGGGCGCCGCGCGTTCGGGCATGGACAACCTGACCAAAACGGCTGCATTCGAGTGGGGTTATGCCGGGGTGCGGGTCAACGCCGTCGCGCCGGGCTGGATCGCCTCCAGCGGTATGGACACGTACGAAGGCGCGTTCAAAGCCGTGATTCCAACCCTGCGCGAACACGTGCCACTGAAACGCATCGGCACCGAGTCGGAAGTCAGCGCGGCGATCGTGTTCCTGCTCAGCCCGGCCGCGGCGTTTGTCAGCGGCAGCACCTTGCGCATCGACGGCGCGGCGAGCCTGGGCGGTCGGGCGTGGCCAATTCACAAGGCGACGAACAGTGAGTCGTACAACGGTTTCCACCGCGCTTACTTGCCAGACGTGCTCAAGGACAAGGAATAAGTCATGCCGGTGATTCAGTCGCAAGTCGACCCGAACAGCGAACAGTTCGCCCAAAACCGTGCAGCGATGCTGGCCGGGATCGAGCAGGTCCGTCAGCTCGAACAGAACCTGCTGAACAAAGCGGCCGAAGCCAAACCGAAGTTCGACAAGCGCGGGCAATTACTC
Organism: Pseudomonas sp. O230; assembly: GCF_045447035.1. Classification (NCBI taxonomy): domain Bacteria; kingdom Pseudomonadati; phylum Pseudomonadota; class Gammaproteobacteria; order Pseudomonadales; family Pseudomonadaceae; genus Pseudomonas; species Pseudomonas sp. O230. Next base: position 55,339 of record NZ_JBJGXN010000006.1, read on the forward strand.
CCCCGTGAACGCCTCAATCTGTTGCTCGACCCCGGCGCGCCGTTCCTCGAACTGGCGAGCCTGGCCGGCTACAAACTGCATGACGACAAGGACGGCAGTTCGGCGGGCGGCGGCTTGATCGCCGGGATCGGCTATGTTTCCGGCGTGCGGGTTCTGGTGGTGGCGAACAACAGCGCGATCAAGGGCGGGACGATCTCCCCCAGCGGGCTGAAAAAATCCCTGCGCCTGCAACAGATCGCCCTGGAGAACAAACTGCCGGTGATCACCCTCGCTGAAAGCGGCGGCGCCAACCTCAATTACGCCGCAGAGATTTTTGTCGAAGGCGCGCGCAGCTTTGCCAATCAGGCGCGGATGTCGGCCATGGGTTTGCCGCAGATCACCGTGGTCCACGGTTCGGCCACGGCGGGCGGCGCTTATCAGCCAGGGCTGTCCGATTACGTGGTGGTGGTGCGTGGCAAAGCCAAACTGTTTCTCGCCGGCCCGCCATTGCTGAAAGCCGCGACCGGAGAAGTGGCCACCGACGAAGAACTGGGGGGTGCCGAAATGCACGCGCAAACCGCCGGCACCGCTGAATACCTGGCCGAAAACGATGCCGATGGCGTGCGCCTGGTGCGCGAGATAGTCAGCCTGTTGTCATGGAATGATCAGTTGCAGTGGGTCCCCGAACGCCGCTATCAAGAACCGCTCTACCCCATCGAAGAACTGCTCGGGCTGATCCCCGACGACCCGAAAAAACCCTATGACGTTCGCGAAATCATTGCACGAATCGCAGACGGCTCGAACTTCCTTGAGTTCAAGGGGGAATTCGATCAGCAAACCATTTGCGGCCACTTGCACATTCAGGGCCGCGCCTGCGGATTCATCGGCAACAATGGCCCGATTACGCCCAAAGGCGCGAGTAAAGCCGCGCAATTCATCCAGCTGTGCGATCAGAGCCAGACGCCGCTGCTGTTCTTTCACAACACCACCGGGTTCATGGTCGGCACCGAATCGGAACAGCAAGGCGTGATCAAGCACGGCGCGAAGATGATTCAGGCGGTGGCCAACGCCCGCGTACCGAAACTGACCATCGTCGTCGGCGGCTCCTATGGCGCCGGCAACTACGCGATGTGCGGCCGTGGCCTCGACCCGCGGTTCATCTTCGCCTGGCCCAACAGCCGCACGGCGGTGATGGGCGGCGCGCAGGCCGGCAAGGTGCTGCGCATCGTCACCGAGGCCAAGCAGCTCAAGGACGGTTTGGTGCCCGACCCGAAAATGCTCGACATGCTGGAGCAGGTCACCGCGCAGAAACTCGACAGCCAGTCCACCGCGCTTTATGGCAGCGCCAGCCTGTGGGACGACGGTCTCATCGATCCACGGGACACCCGGACCCTGCTCGGTTACTTGCTGGACATCTGTCATGAGGCCGACGTGCGGCCGCTGCAAACCAACAGTTTTGGCGTAGCCCGGTTCTGAGCCGGCCAGAGGAGAACAATAAAAATGATCTTCACCCAGGAACACGAAGCACTGCGCCGCACCGTTCGCCAATTCGTCGAGCACGAGATCAACCCGCACGTCGAGGAATGGGAAAAGGCCGGGCGATTTCCCATCCACGAGATCTTCCGCAAGGCGGGTGAGCTCGGCTTGCTGGGGATTTCCAAACCGGAAAAGTTTGGCGGCATGGGGCTCGACTACAGCTATTCGATTGTCGCCGCCGAAGAGTTCGGCACCATTCATTGCGGCGGCATTCCGATGTCCATCGGCGTGCAGACCGACATGTGCACCCCGGCGCTGGCGCGTTTCGGTTCCGATGAACTGCGTGAAGAATTTCTGCGCCCGGCCATTACCGGCGAACAGGTCGGCTGCATCGGCGTTTCCGAAGTCGGCGCCGGTTCCGACGTGGCCGGGCTGAAAACCACCGCCCGCAAGGACGGCGACGACTACGTGGTCAACGGCAGCAAGATGTGGATCACCAACTCGCCAAGCGCCGATTTCATTTGTCTGCTGGCCAACACCTCGGACGACAAACCGCACATCAACAAGTCGCTGATCATGGTGCCGATGACCACGCCGGGGATCAGCCTCAGTTCGCACCTGGACAAGCTCGGCATGCGCAGTTCGGAAACCGCCCAGGTGTTTTTCGACAACGTGCGCGTGCCGCAACGCAACCGCATCGGCCATGAAGGCGCCGGGTTCATGATGCAAATGCTGCAGTTTCAGGAAGAACGCCTGTTCGGCGCGGCGAACATGATCAAGGGCCTGGAATACTGCATCGACAGCACCATCGAATATTGCAAGGAACGCAAAACCTTCGGCAATGCGCTGATCGACAATCAGGTGATCCACTTCCGCCTCGCCGAATTGCAAACCGAAATCGAATGCCTGCGGGCGCTGGTCTATCAGGCCACCGAGCAATACATCAAAGGTCAGGACGTCACGCGTCTGGCGTCGATGGCCAAACTCAAGGCCGGGCGGCTGGGCCGCGAAGTCAGCGACAGTTGCCTGCAATATTGGGGCGGCATGGGCTTCATGTGGGACAACCCGGTGGCCCGCGCTTACCGCGATGTGCGGCTGGTGTCGATTGGCGGCGGCGCCGACGAAATCATGCTGGGGATCATTTGCAAACTCATGGGCATCCTGCCGGGGAAAAAGAAATGAGCACCCTGCCGGTTTGTCAGACGTTACTGCTCGAATCGCATAACGGCGTGCTGCACATTACCCTCAACCGCCCGGAAAGCCGCAACGCCATGAGCCTGCTGATGGTCGCCGAACTGCGCGCGGTGTTGTTGGCTGTGCGCGACGACCGTGCGATTCGGGCCTTGGTGATCGGCGGTGCCGGTGGACATTTCTGTGCCGGTGGCGACATCAAGGACATGGCCAACGCCCGTGCTCAGGGCGCGGGCGCCTATCGCGATCTGAACCGCGCGTTCGGCGCGCTGCTGCAAGAGGTGCAACATGCGCCGCAAGTGGTGATCACCGTGCTGCACGGCGCGGTGCTGGGCGGCGGTTTGGGGCTGGCCTGCGTCAGCGATGTCGCCCTGGCGGATCACCAGGCGCAATTCGGCCTGCCGGAAACCAGCCTCGGCGTGCTGCCCGCGCAGATTGCGCCGTTTGTGGTTCAACGCATCGGTTTGACTCAGGCCCGGCGCTTGGCGCTGACGGCGGCGCGGTTCGATGGCACCCAGGCGCGGCGCATGGGGCTGGTGCATTTTGTCGAGCATGACGCGCAAGCCTTGGCCGAGCGTCTCGGTGAAATTCTGGCCCATGTGCTGTGCTGCGCACCGGGGGCCAATGCGACGACCAAAAAGTTGTTGCTGGCAAGTGCCGGACAGCCTTCGGGGGCGCTGCTGGATGAAGCGGCCGAGTGGTTCAGCGAAGCGGTGACCGGGACGGAAGGCATTGAGGGCACGATGGCTTTTGTGCAAAAGCGTAAACCGGGGTGGGCCATTTAAAAGCATCGCTGGCAAGCCAGCGCCTACAAGGGTCTGCGTCGTTCACAACCCCTGTAGGAGCTGGCTTGCCAGCGATGAGGCCATCACTTTCACCGCAATCCCAAGGGAATAAACCATGCCCGCCCTGAAAAAAATCCTGATCGCCAATCGCGGTGAAATCGCCTGCCGTATCCAGAGCACCGCCCAAGCGTTGGGCTATCGCACCGTCGCCGTCTTCAGCGATGCAGACGCCAACGCCCTGCACGTGCAAATGGCCGACGAAGCCGTCAACATCGGCCCGCCCCCGGTGCAGCAGTCGTACCTGAACATCCCGGCCATCCTCGACGCCGCCCGACGCACCGGTGCCGATTCGATCCACCCCGGCTACGGCTTCCTTTCGGAAAACGCCGAATTCGCCCGCGCCTGCCACCACGCCGGCCTCACCTTCATCGGCCCCAGCCCCGAAGCCATCGAATTGATGGGCAGCAAACGCCTGTCGAAACTCGCCATGCTCGAGGCCAATGTGCCCTGCATCAAAGGCTATCAAGGCACCGCGCAGGACGACGCGACCCTGAGCCGCGAAGCCGAGCGCATCGGCTTTCCGCTGATGATCAAGGCCAGTGCCGGCGGTGGTGGGCGCGGTATGCGTCTGGTGCACGACGCCGGGGAATTGCTCGCGCAGATTCGCACCGCGCGCTCCGAGGCATTGCACGGGTTTGGCAGTGACGAACTGATCCTCGAACAAGCGCTGATCGACCCGCGTCACGTTGAGGTTCAGCTGTTCGGCGACCAACACGGCAACCTGATCTACCTCGGCGAACGCGACTGTTCGATCCAGCGCCGCCATCAGAAAGTCATCGAAGAAGCGCCCTGCCCGGTGATGACCGCCGAACTGCGTCAGGCAATGGGCGAAGCGGCGCTCAAGGCCGGTCGCGCAGTGAATTATGTGGGTGCTGGCACTGTGGAGTTTCTGCTGGATGCACACGGAAAATTCTACTTTCTGGAAATGAACACGCGGTTGCAGGTGGAACACCCGGTGACCGAACTGATCACCGGCCTCGACCTGGTGGCGTGGCAGTTGCACGTTGCCGAAGGTCTGCCGTTGCCGCTGCGTCAGGAACAGGTGCACCTCAACGGCCACGCCATGGAAGTGCGCCTGTATGCCGAAGACCCGACCCAGGAATTTCTCCCGCAGACCGGACGCATCACCACCTGGGAACCGGCCATGCAGAGCGGAGCGCGGATCGACCATGGGCTGATCGAAGGTCAACACGTCAGCCCGTTCTATGACCCGATGCTGGGCAAGATCATCGCCCACGGCGCCACCCGTGAAGAAGCCCGGCGCAAGTTGTTGCGCGCGGTGCAGGACAGTGTGCTGCTGGGCCTGCCGAGCAATCAGCGCTTGCTCGCCAGCCTGCTGGAACATCCACGCTTCATCAGTGGTGAGTTCAGCACCGGGTTCATCCCGACGCATTTCGCCGACCATCCTTGTTTGCATCCGCATAACCCGAGCGCTGAAGAACTGGCGATTGCGGCGGCGCTGTTCTATCAGGCTTCAGCACAGGTTCATCCCGCCGCGCTGGCCGGTTGGCGCAACAACGCCAGTGTGCCGCTGCACTATCGCATCGGCCTGGAGGATCGGGACTGGCCGGTGCAATTGAACGCGGTACCAGGCGAACCGTACCGGATTGAAGTCGCGACTCAGGCCCTCGTACTGAACCTCATCCAGTGCGACGGACGCTGGGTCACTCTGGAGATCGACGGCATCCGCCAGCGTCAGGCCTATCGTCTGGAGGCCGGACAACTCTGCCTGTTCACCCGCCCCGGCAGCCTGCGTCTGGAGGACCGCACGCAAGCGCTGGTCAACGGACAGGCCAGCATCAGCTCCGGCACGCTGAAGGCGCCGATGGACGGCGCCATCGTCGACGTGCTGGTCGCGGAAGGCAGCCCGGTCCGTAAAGGCCAACTGCTGGTAGTGCTGGAAGCAATGAAAATGGAGCATCCGCTCAAGTCCGGCATCGACGGCGTGCTCAAACGCTTGCAAGTCAGGGTCGGCGATCAGGTAAAAAATCGGCAGATTTTGTTGGAGGTCGAATAAGCCGCTAGGCGGATCCGTCGGGTTTGGCTACGCTCAAGCCCTATCAGGATGCGGATACCGGGAAACCTTCAATGCCTCACTGGCTGGTGATTGATCTGGAAGCCACCACCGATGAGGGTGGCTGGCCAGTTACGGAAATGGAAATCATCGAAATCGGCGCCACGCTGGTGGACCGAAAAGGGCGTGAGCAGGACCATTTCCAGCGCTTCGTGCGACCGTTGCGACGGCCCCTGCTCACGTCGTTTTGTCGCGAGCTGACCCACATCACCCAGGCCAATATCGACTCCGCGCAGCCGTTGACCGAAGTCTGGACGGCCTTCGAACGCTGGCTCGCGCAGCATCACTCACGCCTGGAAGGCTGGGCCAGTTGGGGCGATTACGACCGCAAACAACTGTTGCAGGAATGGCAGAAGTTGCAACTCGACAGCCAACTGAGCCGCGTTCCACACATGAACCTCAAGCAACGCTTTGCCAAGGCCCGGCGGCTGGAACGCCCGCTGGGGCTCAACGGCGCCCTGCAACTGGCCGGCATGCAGTTCACCGGCCAGCAGCACCGGGCGCTGGAGGATGCGCGCAATACAGCGCGTCTGTTACCGCTGATTCTCCCGCTCTAGAGAGGTGACGGCGCCAAGGGCCTTGTGCATACTGGCCGGCCCTTTTTAGCCCTTTTCGAGGAATCGCCCATGTTTAAAGTCAACGAGTACTTCGACGGCACCGTCAAGTCGATCGCCTTTGGCACCGCTGAAGGTCCGGCGACCATTGGCGTCATGGCTCCGGGCGAATACGAATTCGGCACCAGCCAGCGTGAAATCATGCACGTGGTGACCGGCGCCCTGACCGTGAAACTGCCAGACAGCACCGACTGGGAAACTTTCGCCGCCGGCAGCCAGTTCAACGTGCCAGCCAACAGCAAGTTCCAACTGAAAGTGGCCGGCGACACCGCTTACCTGTGCGAATACCGCGGCTAAAACCGCGGGTTTTCATAGCGCAAAAAAATGCCCGTGTCCTTTTGGATACGGGCATTTTTCATTCCAGGGCGCTTACTCCAGGATCGTGACCGGCATGCCGACTTCGAGTTGGCCGTTGCCGTCATTGACCAGATTCTGGCCAAACATCGCACCGTCTTCCTGGGCACGATACTTCTGCAAGGTTGCGAGCGGCTCACGATCATCGCTACGTTCGCCGGTTTGCGGATCGATGGTGGTAAGAATGCAACGCGAGCACGACTTGACCACGCGGAACTCGACGTCGCCGATACGGATGCGCTTCCAGCCATCCTCGGCATAGGCTTCGCTGCCCTCGATCACCAGATTCGGTCGAAAACGCAGCATCTCCAACGAACGCCCGACTCTTTGCGAAAGATCTTCAAGGGACGCCTGCCCGATCAGCAGCAACGGGAAGCCATCGGCAAAGGCCACCTTGTCGTCGTCCTTGCCATACCCTGACTGAGTGGTCCGTGCGCGATCAACCGGCACTTGCACCAGGCGAGTCGGCTTGCCAATGAACTCACTGACCCAGGCCCCGGCCGCATCGCCGGCATCAGGCACACGCAAGGTGTCGCGCCAGATAGTCACGCCACGCAGTTCAGCGTCGCTGGCAGGCAAGGCAATATCGATCGGCGTATGACCGGGAGCGCTGAGAGTCAAGCCGCCTTGGGTATTCCACAACGCCGATAGCTGACTCATCTGCGCCACCGCACGCTGAGTCAGGAAGCGCCCGCTGGCCTCGTCCACCAGCATCCAGCGTCGATCCCCGTCCAGCCCCAGTTTGTCGAGACTGACCTGTTGCAGGGGCTCGCCTTTGCCGGATTTCAACGGATAACGATAAAGCGCGCTCAGACGCAGCATGACCAGCTCCCTGGAGGACAAAAACGCCACCCTATACGAGCTTGATCGGCGAATCAAAGATCAAAATCCCTTGTAGGAGAAAGCTTGCTCGCTCCTGCAAGGAGTGCTGTGTATTCACGCAGGCACTTCGTCGAGCATCAGGCGCTGACGCACCACGTCGACCAGTTTGTCCGGCTGGAACTTGGAGAGGAAGTTATCGCAGCCAACCTTCTTGACCATCGAGTCGTTGAAACTGCCGGACAACGAGGTGTGCAATACCACATAGAGTCCGCGCAGACGCGGATCGTTGCGGATCTCGGTGGTCAGGCGATAGCCGTCCATTTCCGGCATCTCGGCGTCGGTGAAGATCATCAGCAGTTTGTCGGTCATGTTCACGCCGGTATCCGCCCAGCCTTTGAGCATGTTCAGCGCTTTCAAGCCATCGCTGGCAATGTGCATCTTCACGCCCAACTGGCCGAGGGTGTCGCGCAACTGCGAGAGCGCCACGTTGGAGTCGTCCACCAGCAGCACCTCACGGCCACGGGCGCGCTCCAGCACCGGATCGTCGAGCTTGTCGCGGGACACCTTGGCGTTGTACGGAACGATTTCGGCGAGGACTTTTTCGACGTCGATAATCTCCACCAACTGGTCATCGACCTTGCTGATGGCCGTCAGGTAGTGCTGGCGGCCGGCGCTGGTCGGCGGCGGCAGGATGGCTTCCCAGTTCATGTTGACGATGCGGTCCACACCACCGACGAGGAACGCCTGCACCGAACGGTTGTATTCGGTGACGATGATCGTGCTGGTAGGGCTTGGCACCAGCGGACGCATGCCGATCGCCTGGGACAGGTCGATCACCGGCAACGTCTGCCCGCGCAAGTTGACCACGCCGCAGACAAACGGATGGCGCTGGGGCATCAGGGTCAGTTTCGGCAGTTGCAGCACTTCCTGCACTTTGAAAACGTTGATCGCGAACAATTGCCGCCCGGCCAAGCGGAACATGAGAATTTCCAGGCGATTCTCACCCACCAGTTGCGTGCGTTGGTCTACCGTGTCGAGAATGCCGGCCATCAATGACTCCTGGTCTTGTTCTGATGAATTCACTAAAGAGGGTTATCGGCTGTTTTTTCCGGACCTTGACCCCGATGCAAAATGCCATGCTCAGGCATTGATGTCACATTAACATCATGCTTTACTGACGCCATCACCTCATCTGCTTCATTCCCTGCGGCGAGACCACGTTTCGTCCGTTAGGTTCCCGCGCGTAAGGGATTCCCCTAGTAACAATCAGGCCCAACCTGATATTCGCAATATCCAATAGCCATTAATGTGACGCCATTCTCATTGCATGAACGGAGTCAGGCTTTTGTGTGCGATCGCAGGTCAGTGGCCATCCACCCTCTCGAACTCGTCAGCCTGCAGACAGCCGGGCTGGAGCGCGATCTCACGACGCCACGGCAACGCCATGGCGCTGATCATCTTCGCCGACACACACAACATTCCCTCACTTGACATGACGTTGTGGAGATAAGCATGCCGAACGACCGTAAAGAGTGGGCCCAACGGCTTCCGGAGTTTCTCGTCGAAGCTGAAACGCTCCTGGCCAAATCCGAGGAATGCCTGAGTCATTTGCAACTGATCAGCAATGACAACGACGCCATCGAATGCATGCTCAGTACTCTGCTCAAGTTGGCCAGCAAGGCCGATGCCCTCGCCCTGGTCGCCGTTTCGGAGTTTTCGCTGCACATTCACGGCTTGCTGAACCATGCCCAAAACCATGTCGACCTGCACGCTCAGGCGCTGGATGCCTTGAAAGACTGCTTCACATTGATAGCCTGGCAACTCGAACTGATCGATCAGACCACTGGCCAACTCAGTCTCGATGACACTGAACAGTCCTCGTTGATCGCAGCCTTTGCCTACCAGGTCGGTCAAAACCAGTTTCAGCCACCGGTTAATTCAAAACCGTTCCGACTCGTTTCCTTTTCGGATCGACAAGCTTAATTTCACCCGCCAACTACACCGTGGTTCGTATTCATATTGCCAAGGTGCCATTTTGTAACTTGAGCACGCTCATGTCGCAATTGAATACTTCATACCTGCCAGCGACAGCCCGATACAAATAACTATTTCCCGCCGAACTTTTCATTGTGGAACAACCGTCCAAAATCTCTTTTTCCTGACTGTATAGACATATATACCGAACGCGACCAACGGTATGTTAAGTGGTATTATGCCGACCATTAGTTGACGTCAATTAATGGCAGAGTGACTCAGACAGAGACCCGTCAGTCAATTGGACCGGTCTGCCCGCAGCGAACATCCATTGGCTCCATCCGCTATGTACGCCAGCCTCAAGTCAATCACCATGTGGCCCCCTTCCCGAGTAAACGCACGTCGGTTCACGCTTTTGCTGTGTACCTGCTCGGCGCTCGGCAGTCTGCTGATCTATGGCCTGTCCACGCGGTTGCCGCTAAGTCTGCTGGTGCTCAATTTTGCAGCGCTGACATGCGTCTGGGTGCAACATCGCCTCTCGCGCAAGTCGATAAAGTTCGAGCCTCAAGAGCTTGCCGACCGCTTATTGAAGGTTCAGGAGAACGAACGCCACCGGCTGAGTCGTGAACTGCATGACGATATTGGTCAGTTATTGACGGCGGCAAAACTTCAAAGTGAATGGCTTAAACGCCGAATGCCTGAAGAACTGCAAGAGCAATGCGTAGCGCTCTGCGACACCTTGGAAGAAACACTGACCAAAGTGCGTGACGTATCGGCCATCCTCAACCCCAGACAGCTGACCAGTCTCGGGCTGGAAGCCAGTCTGCGTGCACATTTGCTCAAGACACTGGGCAACACGCCGGTGCACTGGAGCCTGGAATGCCATTCACGCTTGACCGGCATCCCCGAAGAAATGGCGGTGGCCGCCTTCCGAATCACTCAGGAAGCGGTGACCAACATACTGCGTCACGCCGAGGCGAAAAACCTGTTGGTCCGCCTGCAACGCCAGCCTCAAGGCTTGACGCTGTTGATCAGCGATGACGGCCTGGGTTTCGCGCCGGCGACGGATCCGGGTCGTGAGGGCCAGCGCGGAATGGCCGGGATGTTGGAACGTATCGATCAGTTGGGCGGCACACTCAGCGTCACCAGCGAACCGGGCAAAGGCACTCAAATCGAAGCTCTCTTCCCCTGGGCGCCACGTGCGCTCGAACGGGCCAGTACGAATAAGGTTATGCGTTGACTTGTAACTTACTTCTGGTGGATGACCACTCGCTTATCAGGGCTGGCGTGCGCGCTCTGGTGCTGGATATTCCGGGCTATGCCGTCATCGGCGAGGCCAATGACGGTTCGCAGCTGCTCGAAATGGTTGAGCAGCTGTCTCCAGACATCGTGCTGCTGGATATTTCCATGAAGGAAACCGGTGGCCTTGAAGCCTTGCAACGCCTCAAGCGCGTACGCCCGCAAAGCAAGGTGCTGATTCTGTCGATGCACACCGATCCGGCGCTCATCATGCAGGCTCTGGAATCCGGCGCCCATGGTTACCTGCTCAAGGACACCACGGCCACCGAACTCGAACATGCCCTGGATGCCTTGCGTAATAACGAGCGTTACCTGAGCCCGGCCATTGCCCATACGGTCATCAACCAGGCACTGACCCGGAACCAGAAACATCAGCCTGAACCCGCCGACTCGCACAACCTGACGGCACGTCAGTTGGAAATCCTGCGGCTGATTGTTCGCGGAAAATCCACCCGGGAAATCGCCAACGGACTGGGCTTGAGCATCAAGACGGTCGAAACCCACCGCTCGCAAATCATGAAGCGTTTGCAGATTTACGACGTGGCAGGCCTGGTATTATTCGCCGTGCGCGAGCAGATCATCAGCCTGGACGATTGATCGTTGCCGGAACGCTCAGCAGCGGCGAGCCCTCAGGCAAATGCACCCACAGTGCTGCCGGGCGCGCCGAGAAGCGAAGGCTGTCGCCTTGCAGTGGTTCACCATCGAGATTGATGTAAAGACCTTCCGAGACCTTGATTTCGACCCATGGCAAACGGGCACGCACAAACATGCTGTCGATCCCGAAGCCATCGGCGAGCAAGCTTTTCAACGTACCGACCACTTCCTGCGGTGCAGGCAGAATGCTGATATCCAGCAGACCGTCGTCCGCCAGCGCCTGCGGGCACAGCACGTGACCACCGCCCGCTTGGCGGCCATTGCCGATGCCCAGAGCCAACAGCTCGCCACTCCACTGAAAATCCGGGCCATGCAGCTCGCCATAGGCCGCATGCAATTCACTGAAACGTGATAAACCCGTGAACAGGTAGGCCGCGCCACCGAGCACTTTCTTCAAGTCCTCGGAGGTATTTGCCGTGACCTGACTGCCGAAGCCGCCCGTGGCCATGTTCAGAAACACCTGCCCACCGACCTCCCCCAGATCGATGGCCCGCGGTTCAGTGTCCAGAAGATTCAAAGCTTGGGCGGGTTCCAGAGGCACGCCGGCAGCACGTGCGAAATCATTGGCGGTTCCCAACGGCATCAGCACCAGACTGGCCTGTGTCGACTGCGCAGCCATGGCCTCGGCAATATCACGCAACGTTCCGTCACCGCCCCCAGCGATGACCTGCCTGTAACCCGCCGCCAGCGCCTCATCCACCAGGCGCTGTGCGTCACCGGCCTCCCAAGTCAATCGAACAGCCAACTCCCAACCTTGTGCGCGCTTACCTTCGACCGCCGCACGGACCTCCTCATTGACCGCCTGCTTGCCATGCAGAATCAACAGCGCCTTGCGTTCGCTCATTGTGATCACTCCCATGTTTGCATTCCGTATGGGGGATGTTGACCGCGATGCACACCATAAAAGTCGCAGGAAACTGAATTATTTCAAGGAGCCGCAGATTGAGGTCCTACAAGGTGGGATTTTTTCTTACAAAACCTGAGGAATCGGCTCAATTGACCGACCCGTTTGATTGGTACACCTTGGTGCCTGCGGTTTATCAGTCATCAGCAGGAACTACAGGGACGTACCATGCAAACCCATGACATCAGGCTACCGGGCATTGCGGTTGCACCGCTCGCAGAAAGGCGGGCCAAACAGCGAGCCGAATTCAATGACAACGCAAAATCCACTGGAGAAATTGAAATGGAATCTCGCGTCGTTGAACTGGAAACGCACCTCGAATACATCCGAAGAGACATGGATGAAATCCGTAGTGACGTCAAATCGATCAAACACAGGCTTGCCTATTCAGCGGGTGGAACAGCCGTGATACTCGGCCTTCTGGGCTGGATCGCCAACAGTCGTTTCGACCAGCTCGTAGCACTCGTCGTACATTAAGCGTCAGCCATGAAGGCAAAACCAGGCTTGATCAACCGGGTTCGCGTGGCCCGCGTGAAGCGGGTATCAGCCCAATACTTCGCTCAGCGGGATGAAATACACACTGTCACCTTCGATCAGCGTGCGATCCTCCAGCACTTCAACCAGACCATCGGCCCAGGCTGCACTGCGCAGTACACCTGAACTCTGATTTTTGTAAATGATTGCCCGGCCGTTTTCCAGACGTCCACGCAAGTACTCGCGCCGACTGCCGGCTTTGGGCCAGGCAAACCCTGCCGGCACCTGAAATTTCAGCGGTTCAACCACTTTCACGCCCTGGCGGCGCAAAAGATAGGGCCTTGCCAACAAGGCAAAGGTCACCAGGGTCGACGCCGGGTTGCCGGGCAATCCGATCACTGGAACCCCACGAAAATGTCCGAAGGTCAGCGGTTTTCCCGGTTTGATAGCGAGTTTCCACAATGTCAGCTCGCCCTCTTCCCGTAAGGCAATGCCCAGAAAATCAGCCTCACCCACCGACACGCCACCGGTCGAGAGAATCAGGTCGACGTCTGTCAAACTGGCAAGACGGGCACGAGTGGTCTCGAGGTTATCTGGAAGAATACCGGCGTCGATCACTTCACAACCCAAACGCTGCAACCAGCTACAGAGCAACACACGATTGCTGTTGTAGATCTGGCCAGGCCCCAGCGCCTGACCCGGTTCAACCAATTCATCACCGGTGGACAATACGGCGACACGAACTTTGCGAATCACCTCCAGCTCTGCGCATCCCAGTGATGCAGCCAAGCCCAGCTCAATCGACCCAAGGCGGGTACCCGCTGGCAGAATCAATTCACCGACGGTGGTTTCCTGGCCTTGTGGGCGGATGTTTTGTCCTGGCGCCAAGCCTTCGGTGAAACGGACTCGTTCATCCGCCTGGACTTCGGCGTTTTCCTGCATCTCGACGCAGTCGGCCCCAGCAGGAACCGGCGCACCGGTGAAGATTCGCGCGCAGGTGCCGGGCGTCAAAGGCTCCGGAGCGTTGCCTGCAAAAATCTTTTGGCTGACCACCAACGGCACTCCCGTCCAGTCGGCCGTGCGCAAGGCATAACCATCCATTGCACTGTTGGGCCATGGAGGAAGATCAAGCGTCGAGACCAGGTCGTCGGCCAGAACACGGCCCTCAACCTGCGCCAGGGGCAAGCGCTCACGCTCACGAATCGGCGTGGCTTCCGCCATTTCCAGCAAGCGCGCCAGTGCCGCTTCGACAGCCAAGAGGCTGCCCGTCTTGCCTGGCTTACCCACGGGATTCACAGGGTGCCGCCTGTTTCAGATGAGGGACGAAATTGCATGGGCGATGCCGCGAATCCAGTTGCTCGGCAAGAATACCGTCCCAACCGGTTCGCACTGCGTTGGTCGAGCCGGGCAAGCAGCAGACCAGCGTGCCATTGGCCAAGCCGGCCAAGGCGCGGGACTGAACAGTGGAGGTGCCAATATCCGCCACCGATATCTGCCGAAAAAGCTCGCCAAAACCATCGACCTGTTTGTCCAGCAGGCAGCTCACCGCTTCAGGCGTGCTGTCGCGCCCGGTGAATCCCGTGCCGCCCGTGATCAGAACAACTTGCACCACATCATCGGCAATCCAGTTGGCGACTTGCGCGCGGATTTTGTAGAGGTCATCTTTGAGCAGGACCCGAGAGGCCAGGTTATGGCCAGCAGCGCTCAAGCGGTCAACGAAGACCTGGCCTGACGTGTCAGTTTCCAGAGTACGGGTATCGCTGACAGTCAGCACCGCGATGTTGAGCGGTGCGAAAGGTACATCAGCCTTGGCTTTCATAGGCTCGTCCAGTTGTAGGAGAAACAGCCCGGTGTTATATCACAGCGCCTCCTTTTTTCGCCGCCCCCATGGAGACCTGCCATGACCTCGAATACACATTTGCCACCCTGCTCCATTCTGCTCCTGGCGGGGGGGCGCGGCCAACGCATGGGCGGTCAGGACAAAGGGCTGATAGAGTGGCACGGCGAACCCCTGATCGCGTATCTGCATCGCAAGACCCGACCGTTGAGCGATGACCTGATCATCTCCTGCAACAGGAACCTGGAAAAGTATGCGCCCTACGCCGACCAGTTGGTCCATGACGACGCAGGCGATTTCCCCGGTCCGTTGGCCGGCATGCGTGCTGGCCTGAGGGCTGCTCGTCATGCACATCTGCTGGTATTGCCTTGTGACGTACCCCGCATCGATGCCGCGCTGCTCCACAGCATGCGCGAAACCGCCAGCCAGCATCCGGACAAACCGCTGATGCTGCGCCATGGCGAACACTGGGAACCCTTGCTGTGCATCATTCCGGCGACCCTGCGCGAAGCGTTCGACAGTGCCTGGAATGAAGGCGAACGCAGCCCGGGGCGTCTCATGCGCAAACTGGGTGCTACGGCGCTGCAGTGCCCCGACAACGATCCGCGCCTGGCCAACCTCAATACACCGGAACTGTTAAGTGCCCACAACACTGTGTCAGACTGACACGAGAATGAACTTGCGCGTGTCGCCAACGTCTCAAGCTCAGTTACTAAAAGAATTCACATTCGGAGACACACTCATGACTCAACGGACCCTCGCCGCTTTCATGCTCGCACTCGGCCTCGCTACCCTTGCCGGTTGCGCATCGCCTGCAGTGATCACCTTGAATGATGGTCGCGAAATCCAGGCTGTCGACGCGCCAAAATACGATGAAGAATCGGGTTTCTACGAATTTGAACAGTTGGACGGTAAACAAACCCGCGTCAATAAGGACCAAGTTCGTACCGTCAAAGAGCTGTAATTTTTGCGCCACCCACCGGATACAGAAAAGCCCGCTTTATGCGGGCTTTTTCATGGCTGAAGATCGGCCATCACCATTGCAGGGTGATAGCGCTTTCGAAGTTTCTTTCCTCTCCCGTTACCGGGTCCACAAACCGTAGCCCTTGTGCGAGCAACTTCAAGGGATTGGCATAGTCATCTTCGACGTCCTTGAGCACCTGCGGGTAGAACGGATCATTGCAGATGCTGGCACCCAAAGCCGTCATGTGCACTCGCAACTGATGCTTCTTGCCTGTCACCGGGTAAAGCGCATATCGCCAGAGATCACCGTTCTTCTCCCTGACCTCGACAGCCGTCTCGGTGTTGCAGGCGCCCGGCCCCTCCTGCATGCGGAAGAAAGGCTCGCCATCAACGAGCCGACTCTTATGGACCAAGGGAAAGGCCAGTTCCGGCAATCCCTTGGCAATGGCCTCGTAGCGCTTTTCAATCTGCCGCGTTGGAAACAACGACTGATACGCGGAGCGGCTCTGAGGGTTGGCTGAAAACAGCACAAGCCCCGCCGTATGCCGATCAATGCGATGCAACGGCACCAGATGCGGGTTATCCAGCCGACGGATCAACCGCCGCAACAGCGTCTGCTCGACATATTCACCGGCCGGCGTCACAGGCAGGAAATGCGGCTTGTCTGCCACCACCAGGTGCTCGTCCGCGTACAGAATCGACTCGATTACAGGGATCGGCTTTTCGTCCGGCACTTCCCGAAAATAGTGAATCCGCAGGCCTTCCTTGTAAGGAAGATCAAGGGCGATTGGCGCACCGTGCCCATCGAGGACACGACCCCGGGCGATTCGATCCAGCCATTGCTCGCGACCGATGGCGCTGAAGTGTTCGCACAGGCAATCGAGTACGGTCTGCCACGGGCCAGGCGGCAAGTAGAGCGTACTGGCCTGGCTGTGTGCAGCAGAAAAAGTTGAAGTGGACATACGGAAGTTCTGACCCTCATTGCAGGGCGGCATTATCCAACAGTGGCCGAACCGAACCTAGCAGAGAATCCTCAGGCCGGGATCGACTGCGTGCGCGCCGCCGCTTCGGTGAACTCCTTGAGCCAGCGCAACACATCGACCGCTTCCCAGCGCCCCGGATCATAAATCGCGTACAACAAGCCCTGATAGCCCACGACATCCAGCTGCCGGTGATAACCCGCGCGCTGGAACAGCGCTTCGATTTCGGCGAAACAGGTATTGAAATGCAGCTTGTTGAACGGGGTCTTACCTTCCGTGACCAGGCCATCCAGACGCAATTCGATGACGGCCTCACGCACTACGTCCACCGACATCCGGTTCACGCTGTTCTTCAATTGTTCGACATTGACCAAGATTCATCCCTCTGACTTCCGGGATCGCCTGCCTGAATCCGCAACAAAGAGAACACGACAGGAGATCGGCATAACTGTATGCACATACAGTAACCGAATAACCTCAATTGCGCCAATGACCGAAACGGGAACAGCGACGGGTGGGAATCTCGAAACCTGTCGAGGTCAGCGCAGAAACGCCACGACCTGGTCGGCACTGAATGGCCAGCCCAGATCAGCGCCGGTATCGACTCGCCGTAACACTGGAATACGCAGGCTGTAAGCTTCGAACCATGATTCATCGTCAGCGATATCCACCAGTTCGACCAGCAGACCGCGCTCGACAAACTCCATCAGCATAGCTTCGGCCACTTCGCAGAGATGGCACCCAAGGGTGCCGAAAAGCTGACATTCAGGAAGCATGATCACTAGACCCGGTAATGTGAACGCTTATTCTAGGCCCGCTATCAGGAGCAGTCGAGCCAATGACTCAGACGCCCAGGCAACGGCGCATTTCAAAGTTTTTCGGCAACTCCCTGACTTAAATCATTCAAGCACAATGTCGTTTACGCGATGCTCGCGGCTTTTTTGCCTCTACGCTTGAGTAACTCGCGCCCTGACCGGAGTTTTTTGTGTTCGCCAACCTGTTGATCATCCTCGCCTCCTCCCTGGTGGTCATTGCACTGTTCCAGCGCCTGCGCCTGCCACCGGTGCTGGGTTACCTGTGCGTGGGGTTGATGATCGGACCGACCGCATTCAACTGGGTCCATGAAAGCGAGGAGTTGCCTGACCTCGCCGAGCTGGGCGTGGTGTTCCTGCTGTTCTCCCTCGGGCTGGAGTTTTCCCTGACAAAAATGCTCGCGTTGCGCCACGTCGTGTTCCGGCTGGGCGGCCTGCAAGTACTGGTCACGGCGCTACTGCTCGGGGGGTTACTGATGTTGCTCGGAATGTCGGTAACCCCTGCGCTGCTGCTCGGCGCCGGTCTGTCACTGTCTTCCACCGCTATTGTCAGCAAGGAGCTGGGCAGTCTCGGTGAGATTTTCAGCAGTCACGGCCAGAATGCCATTGCGGTGCTGCTGTTTCAGGACGTCGTGGCGGTGTTGCTGCTGACCCTGGTGCCGGCGTTCGCCGGCAATAGCGATCAGCCTTGGTATTGGGCGCTGCCTCTGACGCTGGGCAAGACCGTTGTGCTATTCGTCGGGCTGTTGCTGACCAGTCGCTGGTTGCTGCCGCGCCTGTTCCATGAAGTGGCGGCGGCGCGCTCCGCCGAGCTGTTTGTGCTGCTCGCGCTGGTCATTGTGTTGCTGACCGCCTGGCTGACTCACCTGCTCGGTCTCTCCCCTGCCCTGGGGGCGTTTCTCGCCGGCATGCTGCTGGGGGAAAGCCATTATCGCCATCAAATCGAAGCCGATATCCGTCCGTTTCGCGACATTCTGCTCGGGGTGTTTTTCGTCAGCATCGGCATGTTGATCGACTTGCAGTTATTCGCCAGCCACGGCCTGCTGATCCTTGGTCTGACCCTTGGTCTGCTGCTGATCAAAGGCTGCGTGGTCGCGCTGTTGGCCAAATGGCACGGCAGCGATGGCGAGACCGCCTGGCGCAGCGGTCTGGCTTTGGCCCAGGGCGGCGAGTTCTGTTTTGCGCTGATGGCGCTGATGCAACAAAACAAACTGATGCCCGCAGATTTTGGTGGCTTGCTGCTGGCCGCGACCTTTTGTTCGATGCTGGTCACGCCGGTGCTGCTGCGCGCGGCGCCTCGCATCGCAACACGTCTGCATCGCAAGCCCAACGAAGAGGCAAAACTCGAGGAAATCAGTGCGCTCAATGCCGGGCTGAACGGCCATGTGGTGATTTGTGGCTACGGCCGGGTCGGTCAGTCTATCGGCCGTTTTCTTCGGCATGCGCAACAACCCTACATCGCGCTGGACAACGATCCGGTACGTGTTCAGGAGGCGGCCGTTGGTGAAAGCTGCGTGCACTATGGCGACTCGCGTCGTGGTGAGTTGCTGGTCGCCGTCGGCCTGGAGCGCGCCAGGCTGCTGGTGATCGCCGTGGACCAGACCGACATCGCGCTGCTGATCCTCAAAGAGGCTCGCCGGTTTAACCCGAGCGTGCCGATCCTGGTCCGCACGCGGGACGACAGCCAACTGACCGAGTTGAAAGAGGCCGGCGCGAGCGAGGTTGTGCCCGAGTTGCTGGAATCCAGCCTGATGCTCGCCTCCCACGCGCTGATCATGCTGGGCTTGCCCGGGCAGCAGGTGCAGGACCGGGTCGATCTGGTCCGACGTGACCGTTATCGTATGCTGCACGGTTTTTATCCCGGTGCCGACGATGAGGAAACCTGACTCAGTCCTGACTCACGGCGCCGATCTTGTGCACCGACAAGTCCGCACCGTAATACTCTTCTTCCTGACTCAGGCGCAGACCATGGAACGCCTTGATCACGCCATACACCGTGAAGCCACCGGCCAGCGCCACGACGACTCCCAGCGTGGTTCCGATCAACTGACTGATCAGGCTCACCCCACCCAGACCACCCAATGCACTCTGACCGAAAATGCCGCAGGCGATTCCGCCCCAGACACCGCACAGACCATGCAATGGCCACACACCCAATACGTCATCGATGTGCCATTTGCCCTGGGCGGCGGTAAAGCACCAGACAAACAGCGCCCCGGCGATGGCGCCGGTGGCCAGCGCGCCAACCGGGTGCATCAGATCGGAACCGGCGCAGATCGCCACCAGCCCGGCCAGTGGGCCGTTATGCAGAAAGCCCGGGTCATTGCGTCCGGCGATCAGTGCCGCCACGGTGCCGCCAACCATGGCCATCAACGAGTTCACCGCGACCAACCCGCTGACGCCCTGCAAGGTTTGCGCGCTCATCACGTTAAAACCGAACCAGCCCACAATGAGAATCCACGACCCCAGGGCCAGGAAGGGAATGCTCGAAGGTGCGAACGCCACCAGGCGTCCATCGCGATAGCGACCTTGCCTCGGCCCGAGCAACAACACTGCCGCCAGCGCCAGCCAGCCACCCATGGCATGGACCACCACCGAGCCGGCGAAATCATGGAAACTGGCGCCAAAGTGCGCCAGCAACCAGGCCTGCAAGCCAAAGTTGCCGTTCCAGATCATGCCCTCGAAAAAGGGATAGATGAACGCCACGATCAACGCCGTCGCACACAACTGCGGAACGAACCGGGCGCGTTCGGCGATGCCGCCGGAAATGATCGCCGGTATCGCTGCGGCAAACGTCAGCAGAAAGAAAAACTTAACCAGGCCATAGCCATGATCGGCATTGATCACCGCCGCCGGTTGCATGAAGGTGACCCCGTAGGAAATCCAGTAGCCTATAAAGAAGTAGGCAAGGGTCGAAATGGCGAAGTCGCTGAGGATCTTCGACAAGGCGTTGACCTGGTTCTTTTGTCGAACCGTGCCGACTTCGAGAAAGGCGAAACCGGCGTGCATGGCCAAGACCATGACGGCGCCGATCAGAATGAACAACGTGTTGGAGCTATGGACCAGACTGTCCACAGCGCTTTGCAGATTTTCCATGGAATTGGCAGACCTGAAGGCTAAAAAAGCACCAAAGCAGTTCGCGCAGACAATTCATGCACCAAGTTGCAACTTCGCCAGATCAATCCATTGATCCCGATGAGCCACTTTGGCGCACAAGGTTGGAACCTTTGCGCGAGTTTTAATTATTTGAGATAAGGTTTCGCTCGATTCTTGCCCAGCAACAGCGCAAACACGCGGGCTGACGCACCACGACATAGCAAAAGTTGTACCAGTCATTTGTACTGAACCTTCGCGCAAGGCTCATACTCGAACGCAACAGAAGCCACTTACGGAGATCACCAATGGCCAGCATCAAGGCAAAGACTGCTCAAGAAATCCTGATGAACGACTTTCAGACTTTGGTCAGCGACACCGAGCGGTTACTGGAACACACCGCCACATTGGCCGGCGATCAGGCGGATGAGTTGCGCGAACAGATCCACGACAGCCTGCTGCGTGCACGCGAAACCTTGAAACTGACTGAAGACTCTCTGCGCGAACGCGGCAAGGCCGCCGTCACCGCCACTGAAGACTATGTTCAGGCCAACCCATGGCAATCGGTCGGGATCGCGGCCGGCGTGGGTTTCCTGATTGGTCTGCTGGCAACCCGGCGCTGATTATGGCGATCGGCGAATCCGGCTCGTCCGCGACGGGCCCAAGCTCCTCACCGCGGCGCCTGGGTGCCGCTTTCCTCGGCCTGCTGCACAGCCATGTCGAATTGTTCGGCATCGAATTGCAAGAGCAAAAAGCCCGCACCGTCAGCCTGTTGCTGTTCGCAGGCCTGGCGCTGGTGTTTGCCTTGTTGTTGCTGGTGGGGTTGTCGACGCTGGTGTTGATCCTGTTTTGGGACACCTATCGTCTGCCCGCCATCATCGGTCTCTGCGTGTTCTACACCCTCGCAGCCATCTTCTGTGCGATGCGTTTGCGAGCAGCGATTTTCGATGAGTCCTCGCCCTTCCATGGCACCCTGGAAGAACTCGCCAACGATCGGGAGCGCCTGCTGCCATGAGCCTGCCTGAACTGCCTCACAACAGCTCACGCACGGAAATGCGCAAGGCGCTGATCCGCCTGCGCATGGAAATGCATCGCCAGGAAATCCGTCACGAATCCGCGCAACTGCTGCAACCCTTGCAACGTGTGCGCGGGATGACGCAAAACCTGCAAGACGGCTTCGGCATCAAACATGCCCCACTCTGGGGCGTGGCGGCCGTGACCCTGCTGGGCTTTTTGACTGGCAAGGGCGCCAAGAGCGGTGGCGCAAGCAGCCTGACTCGCCTGGTTCGTCTAGGCACCACGCTGGGGCCGCTGATCAAGCTGGTTCTGCAAGGCAACTCGCGCAAACACTGAAGCCACTATCTGGCTGCATTCTTGCAACATCGCCGGGATGAACCTCTTTATCGAGGGGTTCAAACCTGCGCGTCTATCGGGCCATCAGGTTTCATCCAGAACAAGACCTTACTAAGGAGGCCTCGTGATCGACGGGCAACCGCTCGCCTGCTTTCAGCCGTTCATCGATACCGCCACCGGCCGTATCGCCGGCGTCGAAGCACTGGGCCGACTGCGTCAGGCCGACGGTCAATTGGCGTCGGTGGGCCCACTGTTCGCCGACCCGAGGACTCCCGCCATCGCCCTGCGTCGTCTGGATCGCCAGATCCGCGATAACGCCCTGAGCCGTTTGCATGACGCGCCCTCAGAGTGGTTTCTCAGCCTGAACATGTCACCACGCTGGATCAGCCGCTTGCGCCCGGACCAAGCCTTGCCGAGCCTCAAGCAACTGAGCCGGCATGGCGTCGACCCGCAGCGAATCGTTTTCGAAATCACCGAACTGGGCGGCGACATCCAGCGTCTGGCCGACGTGGTAGCGAGATACCGGCTCGCCGGCGCGCGAATTGCCATCGATGATTTCGGTGCCGGTTACTCGCAGCTCGATCGCGTACTGGCCCTGCAACCGGACATTCTCAAGCTCGACATGCGCCTGTTCCAGGCCGCTGCGTTGGGTGGTCCCAGCAGCGACGTGGTCAAGGCACTGGCGCAAATGGCAGAGAAAACCGGCTGCTGGATCATCGCCGAAGGCGTGGAAACCGATGCCCAACTGAATTTTGCCCTGGAGTGCGGATCGCGCTATGTGCAGGGTTTTCTGTTCGCCCGCGCGCAAGCGGACTTCTTCGCCGCAGACGCCTTCGTCGAGCGCTTCGCCCAGTTGCGTCAGCGCTACGTACAGCAAAAACTGGCTGAGCGCGGTCGCCTGATGATCATGCGCCAGCAACTGTGCGAGTTGATGGCGATTCTGCAAGCCTGGGCCCAGGCCCACGCGCCGCTAAGCGCCTTGCCACAACTGGACGCCTTTCCCTGGCTATTGCGTTTCTATCAATGCGATCGCCATGGCACCCAACTGACACCCAACCTTGAGTGGCGCAACAACGGCTGGGAAGCCGACAATCGCTACCTGGGCCACAACTGGTCATGGCGCCCGTACTTCTATCATCTGCTGGCGGAGGGTTGGGGTGAGCGCCGGCTGACGCTGTCCAATACTTACCGCGACGCCACCAGCAACCAGTACTGCCTCACCGCCGGGCAGTTTTTCGCCAACGGCGAGCGACTGCTGCTCATCGATATCGACGCCGCGGGGCTGTAGGAGCCGCGCTTGCTCGCGATGCCGGCAGTTCATTCGATATTGCAATGCCTGACACGCCGTCATCACCGGCAAGCCGTGATCCTACAGCTGTGTGTATGTTTTTCCCTTGCAGGCCATGACGCGAACCGGGAAGCTTAAGGCATCAGTCACTTGACGGAGAGATACAGCCTTGGATTGGCAAACCCTGCTCACCCGCGAACGCCTCGGAAAGCCTCTGCACAGCCCGGAAGAACTCGGCCGTAGCCCTTTCCACAAAGACCACGACCGCATCATTTTCTCGGGAGCGTTTCGCCGCCTCGGACGCAAGACCCAAGTCCATCCGGTCACCAGCAACGATCACATCCACACACGCCTGACCCACTCGCTGGAGGTCAGTTGTGTCGGCCGCTCGCTGGGCATGCGCGTCGGCGAAACCATCCGCAGCGCGCTGCCCGACTGGTGCGAACCCAGTGACCTGGGCATGGTGGTGCAATCGGCTTGCCTGGCCCACGACATCGGCAACCCGCCCTTCGGTCACTCCGGCGAAGACGCGATCCGCCACTGGTTCCAACAGGCTGCCGGCCGCGGTTGGCTGGATGCGATGAGCGAAGCCGAACGCAATGACTTCCTCAACTTCGAGGGCAATGCCCAAGGTTTCCGGGTGCTCACCCAGCTTGAGTACCATCAGTTCGATGGCGGTACCCGGCTGACCTACGCCACGCTGGGTACTTACCTGAAATACCCATGGACGGCCATGCACGCCGACTCGCTGGGTTACAAGAAGCACAAGTTCGGCTGCTACCAGAGTGAACTGCCGCTGCTGGAGCAGATCGCTCATAAACTCGGCCTGCCGCAACTCGAAGAGCAGCGCTGGGCCCGTCATCCGCTGGTCTATCTGATGGAGGCCGCCGATGACATCTGCTACGCGCTGATCGATCTGGAAGACGGCCTGGAAATGGAGTTGCTGGAGTACGCGGAAGTCGAGTCCCTGTTACTGGACCTGGTCGGCGACGATCTGCCGGAAACCTATCGCCAACTCGGCCCGCGGGATTCGCGGCGACGCAAACTGGCGATCCTGCGCGGCAAAGCCATCGAGCACCTGACCAACGCCGCTGCCCGGGCCTTTGTCGAGCAACAGGACGCGTTGCTGGCCGGCACATTGCCCGGAGATCTGGTGGAGCACATGCACGGTCCGGCCAAGCGCTGCGTACTGAATGCCAAGGACATGGCGCGCAAGAAAATCTTTCAGGACAAGCGCAAGACCCTGCACGAAATCGGTGCCTATACCACGCTGGAAATCCTCCTCAACGCCTTCTGCGGCGCAGCGCTGGAGCAGCACAACGGGCGCACGCCTTCATTCAAGAGCCGTCGCATCCTCGATCTGCTGGGTAACAACGCGCCAGACCCTCACGGGCCGTTGCACACGTCGTTCCTGCGCATGATTGACTTCATCGCCGGCATGACCGACAGCTATGCCAGCGAAATGGCCCTGGAGATGACCGGTCGATCGAGCCACTGATGAGAGCAGGTTGATCAGCTATTACTCAGTCTGAAATGGCTGATCAGCCTCAAAACGTCCAAAGGCACTCAACCTCCGCTGAATCGCCCTACACCTCACGTCGAGCAAGCTGATCGATTGCTCGTCCTACTCACGAAATAATCACGCGTCCAGAGACGAAGCGTGAGTAATCCCATGTTCAAAGACGACCTGCGCATCCTGCTGGTGGAAGACCACCCCTTTCAACTCAGGGCGACTCAGTTTCTGCTTGAAAGTTATGGCTTCACCCAACTCACCACCACCGACAGTGCCAAAGGCGCGTTGCAACTAATGCTCAAGGCCACACAACCGTTCGATATTCTATTGTGCGATCAATGTTTGCCCGACCTTCTCGGACTTGATCTTGTCCAGTTCGCCAGTCATCGCGGGATGATCAGGCAGGCCATACTGCTAAGCAGCCTGAGTTGCACAGAACTTGATGAACTTGAGAAAACAGCCAACGAACAGCGACTGCCCTTACTTGGCTATTTGATTAAACCGTTGAAACAATCAGAATTCAGAAATTTATTGACCTTGGCACCATTGTAAAAAATTGCAAAACTGCAAAACCTGTTTATCTATACGCAACTTGAAAACAACAAACAAAAAACTTCCAACAGCCTGACTAACCACACGCAACTTCCAGCCATCCTCATCAAAAACCTAGTTGATTCGTAGCCTCTTTCCTCTTCATTTGTAGGACTATTCCTATATTGCTGCTTGAGGTCCGTCAGTTCATGCGTCCCCTTAACTATCTGAGCTAAGGTGCGCGCTTTATTTGAGCTCGCATGGGATTTGATTATGAACTCCGTTTTTATTGTCGACGATCACCCCGTCATCCGCCTCGCCGTCCGAATGTTGCTGGAGCACGAAGGCTACAAAGTCGTCGGCGAAACCGACAATGGGGTCGATGCCATGCAGATGGTTCGCGAATGCATGCCCGACCTGGTCATTCTCGACATCAGCATTCCGAAACTGGACGGTCTCGAAGTTCTCGCCCGTTTCAACGCAATGAGTACACCGCTGAAAACACTGGTATTAACTGCACAGTGCCCGACACTTTTCGGCATTCGCTGCATGCAATCCGGTGCTTCAGGTTATGTATGCAAACAAGAAGACCTGAGTGAACTGGTAAGTGCTATCAAAGCAGTATTGTCCGGATACAACTACTTCCCGAGTCAGGCCTTGAACCCTGTCCGCGGTGATGAGGTGCGTTGCGCGGAACTGGAACTTTTCAAGTCAGTCAACGACCGAGAGCTGATGGTATTGCAACTTTTTGCCCAAGGCCGCACCAACAAGGAAATTGCCAAGGGCATGTTTCTCAGCAACAAGACTGTCAGCACCTACAAAAAAACGACTCATGCAAAAACTCAAAGCCAAATCCCTGGTTGAACTCATCGAGATGGCAAAACGTAACGCACTAGTGTGAGACACAGGATGCCAAGTCGCATAAAGGATTATCTGCTACTCATGGCCACCGGTTTATGCCTGACCACCTCAGTGCCTGCCGCACAGCCTGCCAGCGAGCACTACAATCTGCTCAGTCGTTCAACGGCCGGACATCTGGACGTCCAACTGGATCAATCACAACAACAATGGATAACGAGTAAACGGCAACTGATTCTCGGCACGTCAGCGCCGGACTACCCGCCTTTCGACCTGACCGTCAGCGGCCAGGACTACGAAGGTTTCACCGCCGACTACGCGGGTATCCTCGGCAAGACCATCGGTTTGCCGATCAAGGTGCAGCGCTTCGCGTCCCGGGGGGCTGCGATCAAGGCACTCGAAAAAGGCGAGGTCGATTTGCTCGGCACCGCCAATGGCTTCGAGGCTCACAACGCCGACATTGTGCTTTCCACCCCCTATGCCGTGGACCAACCGGTTCTGGTGACGCGAGAAGGAGAAACCCGACCCCTGACCGATGGCCTCGCCGGCCTGCGGCTGAGCATGGTGTATCACTATTTGCCGCTGGAGGAAGTCAGGGCCCTGTATCCCAAAGCCATCATCACGTCTTACCCGTCCTACCAGAATGCAATCAATGCCGTGGCTTTCGACCAGGCCGACGTCTTCCTCGGAGACACCATCTCGACCCATTACATGATCAACAAGGGTTACCTGAACAATATCCGCATGGCCAACTTCGGCAAACACGAAGCCCATGGTTTCAGTTTTGCCGTGCACAAAAACAACCCGGAACTGCTCGCAATCATCAACGCCATGCTCATGGCCATCCCGGCCGGCGAGCGGGTAAACATCGCCGAACGCTGGAGTGCCGGCAGCGACATTCTGCTCACCGACCAGAAACTGCAGCTCACCCACCTCGAAGAACGCTGGCTGGCGCAACATCCTTTAGTGCGCGTGGTGGTCAATGAAGCCTATGCGCCGCTGACGTTTTTCGACAGTGATGGCAACTTTCGCGGCGTTACCGCAGACCTCCTCGAACTAATCAGATTGCGTACCGGTCTGCGCTTCGACATCCGTCGCAGCCGAAGCGACGACGAGATGATCAAACAGATCAAAGACCATCAAGCCGACGTAATCGCCGCACTGCTCCCCAGCGCCGAACGTGAAACGACCCTGAACTTCACCCGCCCCTATCTGCAAAATTCCTTCGTGCTGCTGACGCGCAAAGCCGCCGACAGCCCGACCAACCTTGAGCAACTCCAAGACAAGCGCCTGACCATCGCCCAAGGCAACCCACTGCTCGATTACCTGCGCCGTGAGTTCCCGCGGATCAAGCTGATTGAAACGCCGGACACATTCAGCGCGGTAGAATTGCTCGCCGACGGCAAAGCAGAAGGTGCGGTGAACTCACTGGTGATCGCCAACTACTTCATGTCATCGCGGCTCTTCGAGCACACTCTTCAGATCAGCACCACCATCGGCACCCGGCAGGCCGCGTTCTCCCTGGCGACCGGGAAAGATGCCAAAGAACTCAACGCCATCCTCAACAAGGCGCTGCTGAGCATCGCACCGGAAGAGCTTGGCATCATCAACAGCCGCTGGCGTGGCTATTCGGCGTCGTCGCAAAGTACCTGGCGCAACTACCAACGATTGTTCTATCAGATCCTTATCGGTGCCGGCGTGCTGCTGCTGATTTCCGCTGCCTGGAACGCTTATATGCGTCGCCAGATCAAACAACGTCAGGTGGCCGAGCGTGCGTTGAACGATCAATTGCGCGAACGGCGGCAACTGTTCGACGAGCTGCGCTGTGCGAAAGATCGCGCCGATGAAGCCAATCGGGCCAAAAGCACGTTCCTGGCGACCATGAGCCATGAGATCCGCACCCCGATGAATGCAGTCATCGGCATGCTCGAACTGACGCTGAAGCGCATTGATCGCAACCACCCGGACCGCCCGGCCATTGACGTCGCGTACAACTCGGCGAAGGACCTGCTGGCACTGATCGGGGACATTCTCGACATCGCCCGTATCGAATCCGGGCGCCTGAGCCTGAGCCCGGAACGTGTCAATCCGAGTGAAATCGTAAGCTCGGTGGTACGGATCTTCGATGGGCTGGCTCGCCAGAAAAACCTCGATCTGCGGCTGGAGTTCAACCCAGCCAACCCGCCCGTCGGAGTCCTGCTGGACCCGATGCGCTTCAAACAGGTGCTGTCGAATCTGGTCAGCAACGCTATCAAGTTCACGGAGCAAGGCGAGGTCAGAATCACCGTTGAGTTGCTCCCGAGCACCGAACCCGAGCACATCCGGATGTTGTTGCAAGTGGAGGACAGCGGCATCGGCATCAGCGAAGAGGATCAGCAACGGCTGTTCGAACCTTTCGCCCAGGCCAATGACAACGGGCAGTCTGGCAGAGGCGCCGGGCTGGGTCTGGTGATCAGCCGGAGCCTATGCGAAATGATGGGCGGCAGTCTGCATTTGAGCAGTCAACCCGGGGTAGGCACGCAGGTTCAGGTTTCGTTGCACCTGGCCACCCTGCCCGTTGAACAGGTGCCGAAAGCCGCCGAAGTGCCCATCCACACGACGACGCCGTTGAACGTCCTGGTGGTCGACGATCACCCGGCCAATCGCTTGCTGATGTGTCAGCAACTGGAATTTATGGGGCATCGATTCAGCGTCGCAGAAGAGGGCGAAGCAGGACTGGAGGCATGGAAAACCGGGCTGTTCGATCTGGTGATTGTCGATTGCAACATGCCTATCATGAACGGCTACGAGCTGACCCGCGCCATTCGCCGCCATGAACAGCACTCGATGCCACCGCCCTGCACCATTCTCGGTTTTACCGCCAACGCACAACCCGAAGAAATTCTGCGCTGCAAACAAGCCGGGATGGACGACTGCCTGTTCAAGCCATTGACGCTGACCGCGTTGAGCGAATGGGTGGCAGGTATCAAACCGCCCGCTCGCGATCCCGCCTTCAGTCTGCAAGGGCTGCACCTGTTGACCGGTGGCAATCCGCTGATGGACCGGCGATTGTTGACCGAGCTGCTGAGCAGTAACCGCCAGGACCTGCAAGCGCTCCGGGCGCTGTCGCGGTCAAAAGACCCGCAGGCATTTCTCGATGTTGCCCACAAAATCAAGGGCGCCGCGCGCATCGTCCAGGCCACCCGCTTGATGGACAGCTGTGAGGCGCTCGAACAGGTCTGCCATGGCGCCTTCCATCACGACGAAGTGGCTGAATGCAGCAAAGCCATGGAGCGCACCATGCTCGAACTGGAGCAGGCATTGCAGCAACAAATTGGGCAAAACGACAAAAGCAGAATGACGGAGCCTTAACTATGCTTGGTCGCTGAGCAGTGTGTTAAACATCATGGAGAGACGCCGCAATGCCCAGCCCACTGCGCCCGGACCAACGGCGATTGCCCCTGCACGTCCATATCAGCGTGATGTTCACCCTCCTCTTGCTACTGACTGGCGTGGTGCTGGGCATTTTCAATTATCGGCAAACCACGCGAATCATTCTTTCCAGCAGTGAAAAGCTCTTCGAACGCATCGAGCAGGACGTCCGCCAGGACCTGCACGCCACTTATGAGCCTATTCGCCATCTGTTGAGCCTGTTGGTGTACAACCCCGCCGCCCAGGCGCCTGACCTGGAGCAGCGCCTGGCATTGCTCAAACCCTTCAGCCAGTCGCTCAAGGACAATCCTGACCTGGCCTCGCTGTATCTGGGCTACGACAACGGGGATTTCTTCATGGTTCGCCCCCTGCGAACCGCCGCCCTGAAATCGCTGCTTGAGGCCCCGGAGACTGCGGCTTATCAAGTCTGGAGCATTGAGCAAAACGGCGGCCCGCTGCATTCCCAATCATTGTTTTTCGATCAGGACCTGAACCTCGTCAGCCGTCAGGAAAACCTCGACGACACCTACGATCCGCGTACCCGCGCCTGGTTCTCCAGCGCTCGCCACGACAGTGATCAGATCACCACCGAGCCCTACCTCTTTTTCTCCACCCACCATGTTGGCACCACCCTCGCCCGGCGCAGCGGCGAGCACGCCATCATGGGCGCCGACCTGACCCTGGCGGAGCTGTCCGCGACGCTGGCCAAACACGTTGTCACCCCCAGTACCGAAATCGTGCTGTTCGATGCCCAGGGCAACGCCATCGCTTATCCCGACAGCAGCAAACTGATCGTCGACGATCAGACCGCGCGCCTGAGCAAGGCCGCCGACCTGAGTCCCGGCCTCGGCGCATTGCTGAACAATCCACCCACTGGCAACCGGCTGAAGGCCGCCGGTCGGCAGTGGATCGTCGCCCGCAGCAGCCTGCAGGAAGGGGGTCCGCAGGGACTGCAGCTGGCGCTGCTGGTGCCGGAAGACGAATTGCTTGCCGATGCTTACCGCATGCGCTGGCAAGGCGCGCTGATTACGCTGGCCACGTTGCTGCTGTGCCTGCCCTTGGGCTGGTTGACCTCGAGAATTCTGGTCAAGCCCCTGCGTGCACTGGTGCAGGAAGCCGATGCGATTCGCAGTTTCAATTTCAATTTTCCGGCCTCCCGTCACTCTCCGGTGCTCGAAGTCGACCAACTGAGCGTGTCGATGGTGCGCATGAAAGACACCCTGGCCAGTTTTTTCCAGATCACCGACAGCCTGAGCGCCGAAACCCGGTTTGCGCCCTTGCTGGAACGGGTGTTGTTCGAAACCGTAAAAATCGGCCAGGCCCAGGCAGGCCTGATCTATCTACGGCACAATGACGGCGATCGCATGGAGCCCCACGGTCTGGTCATCAACGACATTTCACAGGCATTGCCCCCGTTCGACATTCGCGGCCACGAACTCCAGGATCCGCAGAGCCCTGCCTGGCTGCAGAAACTGTCGCATGCCGACAATGTGGTCATCAGTCTCGGTTTCGAACAGGTGGGGGATTTGCAGAAAGTGTTGCTGGCGATGGAATGCCCACGGGTGCATCTGATCGGCATCCGCCTGCACAATCGCCATAACGAAACCGTGGGCCTGCTGATCTTGCTATTGGCGGACAGTGGCGATCAACGTGATCTGGAGAAGCTTCGTCCGGATCGTATCGCGTTCCTTCAAGCCGTGTCCGGCGCGGCCGCAGTGAGTATTGAAAGTCAGCGCCTGCAAACCAAACAGAAACAGCTGCTGGACGCGTTCATTCAACTGCTGGCCGGCGCAATAGACGCGAAAAGCCCCTACACCGGCGGCCATTGCCAGCGAGTGCCAGCGCTGACATTGATGCTCGCCCAGGCTGCCGCGGCCAGCCAAGACCCGGCCTTCAGCGGTTATCAACCAACCGAGGACGAGTGGGAGGCGCTGCATATCGCCGCCTGGCTACATGACTGCGGCAAGGTCACCACCCCGGAATACGTGGTCGATAAAGCCACCAAGCTGGAAACCCTGAACGACCGCATCCACGAAATCCGCACCCGCTTTGAAGTGCTCAAGCGCGATGCCTGGATCAATTACTGGCAAGCCATTGCTCTGGGCGGTGACGAGCGACCTCTGGCGGAACTGCGCAATGCGACCCTGGCGGCGCTGGACGATGATTTCGCGTTTGTTGCCCGCTGCAATCTGGGCGGCGAGGCGATGGCCGAGTCCGACCTGCAACGCCTGCGTAACCTGGCCCAGCTTACCTGGACCCGAACCCTCGATGACCGGCTGGGCGTTTCCTGGGAAGAGAACCGGCGACAGGCGCAAACATCGGCGCCGACCCTGCCGGTGAGCGAGCCGCTACTGGCGGACAAACCGGAGCACCTGTTCGAACGCGCCGAAGGCGAGCTGATTCCCGAAGACAATCCCTGGGGTTTCAAACTCGATGTGCCCCGCTACAAGTACAACCGGGGCGAGCTCTACAATTTGAGCATCGCCCGAGGCACGCTGACGCGCGAGGAGCGTTACATCATCAATCACCACATGGTGCAGACGATCCTGATGCTCAGCCACCTGCCGTTCCCCAGCCACCTCAACAACGTCGCGGAGATTGCTGGCGGCCACCACGAAAAAATGGACGGCACCGGTTATCCCAAACAGTTGAAGCGCGAGGAAATGAGCCTGCCGGCGCGGATGATGGCGATTGCCGATATTTTCGAAGCGCTGACCGCCGCCGATCGCCCCTACAAGAAAGCCAAGTCATTGAGCGAAGCGCTGGGCATCATGGCCACCATGTGCCGTGACGCCCACATCGACCCGGAACTGTTCGGACTGTTCATCAACGCCGAAATCTACCGGCAATACGCCGAGCGATTTCTCGACCCACAACAGATCGATGCCGTAGACCCGCCGGGCCTGCTGGCCAAGGCAGGCTTGCGGGCGTAATCAGCAATCGGTCAGGCGCAGGAAGATGGCCGCCAGTTTTTCAATCCCGGCTTGATCATGTTCGGTGAAGCGCGCCAGTTTCGGGCTGTCGAGGTCCAGCACGCCGATCAGGCGGCCGTCCTTGACCAGCGGCACGACCAGCTCGCTGTTCGACGCGCTGTCGCAGGCGATGTGCCCGGGAAAGGCATGCACGTCTTCGACCAACTGAGTCTGCAACGTCGCCGCCGCTGCCCCGCACACACCACGACCGAACGGAATGCGCACGCAGGCGATCTGCCCCTGGAACGGGCCCAGCACCAGCTCTTCGTTGCGGTTGAGGTAGAAACCAGCCCAATTCAAATCATCGAGCTGGTTGTACAGGAACGCCGAAAACTGCGCGGCGTTGGCGATGAAATCGCGCTCGTCCGCCAGCAAGGATTCCAGCTGTGCGTGCAACATGCCGTAGCCTTCGAGGCCTTGGCCGCTTTGTTGTAAATCGATCATGCCTTGTGCTCCAACAGCTTCAGCCCGACCCAGTAGCGGGCAAATTGATAGGCGCAACGCCCGTTGCGATTACCCCGGCCGGTGGCCCAGCGCACCGCGAGGATGTCCAGTTCTTCGTCACGCTGCCACTTCAGGCCGGCCTTGTCGGCCAGTTGACTGATCCAGTGCTCGACCACATTGAGGAAGTGTTCCTGCGTAAACGGATAGAACGACAGCCACAGGCCGAAACGGTCCGACAACGCGATCTTGTCTTCCACGGCCTCGCTGGGATGCAGCTCGCCGTCGACCCTTTTCCAGTTTTCGTTATCGCTTTCCTTTTCCGGCACCAGGTGGCGACGGTTGGAGGTGGCGTACAGCAAGACGTTGTCCGGCGCCTGTTCGAGGGACCCGTCGAGCACGCTCTTGAGCACGCGATAGTCGCCCTCGCCCGCCTCGAACGACAGGTCATCGCAGAACAGCACGAAACGCTGGGGCAGTTTGGCGATTTGCTCGACCACTCGCGGCAAGTCGGCCAGGTGATCGCGTTCAATCTCGATCAGGCGCAGACCGGTCTTGGCGTGTTCGGATAATAATGCGCGCACCAGCGACGATTTACCGGTGCCACGCGAACCCCAGAGCAACGCGTGGTTGGCCGGCATGCCGTCGAGGAATTGTTGAGTGTTTCGCCCCAGTTGCTCAACCTGACGGTCCACACCGATCAGGTCGGACAACCGCGTGTCAAGGCTGACCTGCAGCGGCAGCAGAAAACCGCTGCGCCCCTCACGCTGCCAGCGCGCGGCCAGGCAATGGGTCCAGTCGATGGCTTGCCGAGGTGCGGGCAAGAGCGGTTCGATACGGGCCAGAACGGCATCGGCGCGTTCAAGAAAAGCATTCAATCGGGAATCCACGTCTTCTCCTCGGGCACGTTCACAGTAATGATGGCACTACAGCGACGAAAGACAGCATTCAGTGACCTGTTCATCCCGTGCACAAGGGCTCGCGAGAACATCGGTATCCATGCATGATCGACTATGCTTGAGCAGCGAAGGGAAACGGAAGTGGTTCGACACCCCATGGATATCAAATTCACCAACCGGCTGTCCTACAAGCAAGCCCGGCTTACCGTGCTGGTCGGTTTCATTCTGGGCACGCTGCTCAGCCTGCTGCAAATAGGCATCGATTATGCCAGTGAAGACGCCTCCATCAACCGTGAAATAGTGTCTTTGCTGGAAATCAGCCATAACCCCGCTTCGCGCATCGCCTACAACATCGACGCCGAACTCGCCCAGGAACTGACCCTGGGCCTGCTGCGCTCGCCGGCGATCATCGCGGCGCAATTGACCGACAACAACGGTACGGTGCTGGCCAGTGTCAAGCGCCCGCCATCGCAGAGCGGCTATCGGGTCATCAGCGACTCCCTGTTCGGAGCCAACCGAGCGTTCGAGGACCGGTTGTATCTGGATCACTTGCCGAACGAATCCCTCGGCACCTTGCGCCTG
This sequence comes from Pseudomonas sp. O230, assembly GCF_045447035.1. NCBI lineage: Bacteria > Pseudomonadati > Pseudomonadota > Gammaproteobacteria > Pseudomonadales > Pseudomonadaceae > Pseudomonas > Pseudomonas sp. O230. Next base: position 89,532 of record NZ_JBJGXN010000006.1, read on the forward strand.
GAAGTCGACACCTATTCTTTCGGCAACCGCTTCCTGCGCCGGGCTGAAGTGACCTTGCTCAATGGCTTTGCCCGCAGCCTGATTCTGACCGGCATCCTGCTGGCGCTGTTCTACGTCATGCTGACCAAACCGCTGGTGCGGGTTATCCGCGAACTCAGCAGCCGCGATCCGCGCAGCGTCGAACCGACCTGGCTGGAGTACCCGAGCGGGCATGAAAACGATGAGATCGGCGTGCTGGTCAAGGTTGCCAACCAGCAATTCGAGAACATTGCCACCGAAATCCAACAGCGGCGCAACGCCGAAAACCGTCTGACCGACTACCTCGGGCAACTGGAAAACATCGTGTCGGCCCGCACCGCCGAACTCAAGGCGATCAACAACCGGCTCAGCCAGTCCAACCAGGAACTGGAAGTTGCGCGCAGCACCGCCCTGGACATGGCCGAGGCACGCTCGGTATTCCTCGCCAACATGAGCCACGAAATCCGCACGCCCCTTAATGGTTTGCTGGGCATGATCGCGCTGTCCCTCGACGGCCCGCTCAATGCCGAGCAACAGCAACAACTGTCCATCGCCCATGACTCGGGCAAAGTGCTGGTGGAGCTGCTCAACGATATTCTCGACCTGTCGAAATTCGACGCCGGTCAGCTCGAACTTGAACACATTCCGTTCGACCTCGGCTCGCTGATCGAGGACACCGCCAACCTGCTGTCGCAGAACGCGGCGCCAAGCGTCGAACTGACGTGCCTGATCGAACCGACATTCCCGGCGCTGGTGCTCGGTGACCCGACCCGGGTCCGGCAGATCGTCAGTAACCTGTTGTCCAATGCCCTCAAATTCACCCGTTTCGGTCGGGTCGATGTGCGCCTGTCGACGTTCGAAGACGGCGTCAGAATCGAAGTCTGCGACACCGGCATCGGCATCGCCCAGGACGCTCAGGTCAAGATTTTCCAGCCATTCACCCAGGCTGGCGCCGGTATTACCCGCCAGTTTGGCGGCACCGGGCTGGGGCTGGCGCTGACGTACAACCTGTGCGAAGCCATGCAGGGGCGGCTCACCATCAGCTCGGAAGCGGGTTTCGGCAGCCAGTTCTGCGCCGATCTGCCGCTGCCGTGCCACACCCGCGCCTTTGCCCCGGCCACGTTGCGCGGCAAGGTGATCGCGATCACCGCCGCCACCAGCGGCCTCGCGGAACTGTTGAAGAATCTGTTAACGGGTTGGGGGCTCGATTATCAGCAGCGTTCGATCGATGACGCGATGATCGGTTTGAAGCCCGACGTGGTCATCACCGATTGTCCGGAATGCCTGTTTCGCCTGCGCCCCCTTTGTCCCGTACCGATTCTGCTGGTAACCGCTTATGGCAGTTTCATGCCCAGCGAACAGGCCAGCGCCCTGGCACCGTTACAACAACAGGCCCGGCCTCTGGCGCGCAATGCGCTGTACCAGACACTGCGGCGAGTGTTGCAGCCGGAAATCAACACCATCAATGATGCACGACTGGAGGCGCTCACTCCCCAACGGCGCGGACGGGTGTTGCTGGTGGAGGACAATCCGGTCAATCAATTGGTGGCCAAGGGCATGCTCGGAAAACTCGGCTGCGAGGTGATTGTCGCCGCTCACGGCGGCGAGGCCCTGGATCAGTTGGAGCAAAGCGAGTTCGATCTGGTGCTGATGGACTGCAACATGCCGGTGATGGACGGCTACGAGGCCAGTCGGCAAATCCGTCGCAGCGGGCGCTGGCCGCAATTGCCCATCGTCGCCCTGACCGCCAACGCCATGTCCGAAGAACGCGAACGCTGCCGTGCGGCGGGCATGAGCGATTACCTGGCCAAACCTTTCCGTCGGGAAGAACTGGCCGCCCTGCTGGATGTGTGGATGCCTGCTACGACAGTGCCTTGATTTGTCCCAACAAGTGATCAAGCCCCTCGCGCAGATCATTCAAACGATCCAGATCGACTCCGCTGTCACACAACAGTCGGGCTTTGAGCGGCCCGACCTGATCGCGCAAAGCCTTGCCCGCTGGCGACAGGCTCAGGTGCACTTCACGCTCATCCCGCGCTGAACGCTGGCGCTGCACCAGTTGCAGTTGCTCAAGACGCTTGAGCAGCGGCGTCAACGTGCCGGAATCCAGCGCCAGGCGCTCGCCCAACGCCTTGACCGTCGGCTGCTCCGGTGCTGCCTCCTGCCATTCCCACAAGACCAGCATCGCCAGGTATTGCGGGTACGTCAGGCCAAGTTGATCGAGCATCGGCTTGTAAGCGCGGATCACCGCTCGGGAAGCGGCGTACAGCTTGAAGCAGAGCTGGCTGTCGAGTTTCAGGGAATCGACGGACAAGGTATTCATTTGAGCAGGGCTTCGATCTCGCGGCTGAGGTCCTGCGGTTTGGTCGCCGGAGCGAAGCGCTTGACCAATTGGCCGTCCTTGCCGATCAGGAACTTGGTGAAGTTCCATTTGATGCCCTGAGAACCCAGGACACCCGGCGCACGTTTTTTCAGCTGCACGAACAGCGGATGGGCGCTGGCACCGTTGACGTCGATCTTTTTGAACAACGGAAAGCTGACCCCGAAGTTCAGTTCACAGAACTCGGAAATCGCGCCTTCATTGCCCGGCTCCTGCTTGCCGAACTGGTTGCACGGGAAGCCGAGCACCACCAGCCCTTGATCCTTGTAGGTCTGCCACAGTTCTTCCAGACCTTTGTACTGCGGGGTGAAGCCGCATTTACTCGCAGTATTGACCACCAGAACGGCTTTGCCGGCGTAATCCGCCAGGGTCTTTTGCTCACCCTTGATGGTGGTGCAGGGGATGCTCAGCAGGTTGTCACTCATGATCTGGACTCTTGAATGAAAAAAGATGAGGTAAACATAGCGAGCAATTGAATTGCGTGCAATTTAATTAATCGATCGTTCATCACGCCACGTGAAGTGTAGGAGCTGGCTTGCCAGCGATGACGTCCTCAAGCGCATCGAAATATTCGAAGGCCTCATCGCTGGCAAGCCAGCTCCTACAAGGATTGCGGTGAACCGACCAATGCGCAGGTTACGAACGTGGCACCAGGTCCAGGCACACCGAATTGATGCAATACCGCAGGCCGGTCGGCGGCGGGCCATCGGGGAACACATGCCCCAGGTGTGCATCGCATTTGGCGCAGACCACTTCGGTGCGGATCATGCCGTGGCTGACGTCTCGAATCTCGACCATGGCGCTGTCGCCGATCGGCGCGTAGAAGCTAGGCCAGCCGCAGCCGGAATCGAACTTGGTCTTGGCGTCGAACAGCGGCTCTTTGCAGCAGATGCAGTGGTAAACACCGTCGACCTTGCTGTCGTTGTATTTGCCGGAGAACGGCCGTTCGGTGCCCTTGAGACGGCAAACGTTGTACTGCTCCGGATCGAGCATCGCCCGCCATTCTTCCAGGGTTCTTTCCAACTTATCCATCATCACACCTCAGCAGCTGAAAAAGCCCGATCTGTACCTTTTCCACGGATCGGGCGGCACGTATGATTGCGCCTCGTCAAACGCCAGTCTGGCAGCCAGACCACGCGCATTCAAACGGATTTATGGGTGCCGCCTCTCAAGGCGCCAGGCCTGTGCGAATACGCAGGATTCCCAGTACGGTAGTTCTTACACCGCCTGGATCGTTCATTTTCGGGAACACATCGCCATGCAGGTCAGCAAATCGAACAAGCTCGCCAACGTCTGCTACGACATTCGCGGCCCAGTGCTCAAGCACGCCAAACGCCTGGAAGAGGAAGGCCATCGCATCCTCAAGCTGAACATCGGCAACCCGGCGCCTTTTGGTTTCGAAGCGCCGGATGAAATCCTCCAGGACGTGATCCGCAACCTGCCGACCGCTCAGGGCTACAGCGATTCCAAAGGCCTGTTCAGTGCGCGTAAAGCCGTCATGCAGTACTACCAGCAAAAGCAGGTGGAAGGCGTCGGCATTGAAGACATTTACCTGGGCAATGGCGTTTCCGAGCTGATCGTGATGTCGATGCAAGCGCTGCTCAACAACGGCGACGAAGTGTTGGTCCCGGCTCCCGACTATCCGCTGTGGACCGCTGCCGTGAGCCTGTCGGGCGGCAATCCGGTGCATTACCTGTGCGACGAGCAGGCCAACTGGTGGCCGGACCTGGCCGACATCAAGGCCAAGATCACCCCGAATACCAAAGCGCTGGTGATCATCAACCCGAACAACCCGACCGGTGCGGTGTACTCGAAAGAAGTCCTGCTGGGCATGCTGGAACTGGCCCGTCAGCACAACCTGGTGGTTTTTTCCGACGAGATCTACGACAAGATCCTGTACGACGATGCCGTGCACATCTGCACCGCCTCCCTGGCGCCAGACCTGCTGTGCCTGACCTTCAATGGTCTATCCAAATCTTATCGCGTGGCCGGTTTCCGTTCCGGATGGATCGCCATTTCCGGTCCGAAACACCACGCGCAAAGCTACATCGAAGGCATCGACATGCTGGCGAACATGCGCCTGTGTGCCAACGTGCCGAGCCAGCATGCGATCCAGACCGCGCTCGGGGGTTATCAGAGCATCAACGATCTGGTATTGCCGCAAGGTCGCCTGCTGGAACAACGCAACCGCACCTGGGAATTGCTCAACGACATTCCCGGTGTGAGCTGCGTCAAGCCGATGGGCGCGCTGTATGCGTTCCCGCGCATCGACCCGAAGGTCTGCCCGATTCACAATGACGAGAAATTCGTGCTCGACCTGCTGCTGTCGGAAAAGCTGCTGGTGGTTCAAGGCACCGCTTTCAACTGGCCATGGCCGGACCACTTCCGCGTCGTGACCCTGCCGCGCGTCGACGACCTGGACATGGCCATCGGACGAATCGGCAACTTCCTCAAATCCTATCGCCAGTAATCGGTCTGGCCGCGTGCGACTTTCCTACGAAAGTCGCACGCGGATTAATTCAGCAACATTTCTTTAAGCCTCGCCGGGCATCCCCACTGCAATCGCTGAGCGGGAGCAGGTTTCGTGAGCGCGTCCAACAATGACGGGCCCCGCGACGCGAATCGGCTGACAAACGCTTCCCCTGTCCACGTCGGAAATGCCCTGCAAGCGGCTAGACTATTGCTGTAGGACACAGTTTGAAATAGTCACCCGGTTGAATAGCCCGTTGCGGCACCTTATATACCCCGCAGTACGCTACATCTTTAGCAAAAGGAGATTTTTACAACCATGATGCGCATCCTGCTGTTTTTGGCCACTAACCTGGCGGTCGTGCTGATTGCCAGCATCACCCTGAGCCTTTTCGGCTTCAACGGGTTCATGACGGCCAATGGGGTTGATCTCAACCTCAATCAGCTGCTGATTTTCTGTGCGGTCTTTGGTTTCGCCGGTTCCCTGTTCTCGCTGTTCATCTCCAAGTGGATGGCGAAGATGAGCACCAGCACCCAAATCATCACCCAGCCGCGCACACGCCACGAGCAATGGCTGCTGCAAACGGTCGAGCAACTGTCTCGCGAAGCCGGGATCAAGATGCCGGAAGTCGGGATTTTCCCGGCCTACGAGGCGAACGCCTTCGCCACTGGCTGGAACAAGAACGACGCGCTGGTCGCGGTCAGCCAGGGCTTGCTCGAGCGATTCTCACCGGATGAAGTAAAAGCCGTTCTGGCCCACGAAATCGGCCACGTGGCCAATGGCGACATGGTCACTCTGGCGCTGATCCAGGGCGTGGTGAACACCTTCGTCATGTTCTTCGCGCGGATCATCGGCAACTTTGTCGACAAAGTGATCTTCAAGAACGAAGAAGGCCAGGGCATCGCCTACTACATCGCGACCATCTTCGCCGAACTGGTGCTGGGTATCCTGGCCAGCTCCATCGTCATGTGGTTCTCGCGCAAACGCGAATTCCGTGCTGACGAAGCCGGTGCACGCCTGGCGGGCACCAACGCGATGATTGGCGCACTGCAACGCTTGCGCGCGGAACAAGGGCTGCCGGTGCATATGCCGGACACCCTGAACGCTTTCGGCATCAACGGTGGCATCAAACAGGGGTTCGCCCGCATGTTCATGAGCCACCCGCCGCTGGAAGAGCGCATCGACGCATTGCGTCGTCGGGGCTGAGAGGTTCCGCACTAAAGAAAAGGCCCGCAGCGATGCGGGCCTTTTTTTGTCTGTCTGAATTGTGTGGTGCTTACTCTGACAGTACAAACAACACACGTTTATCGGCTGGAAACCCGATAAACCCGCTCCTCAAGTCGCGTCACGCCGCTCTCGATAAACTTCCAGCTCTCACCCAGGACATCCTGGTCTTCCAGAATCTTCAGCGACCACACCGCGCCGAACAACCGTTGCACTTCATCATCAAGCACGGCAAACGGCGGCCCGTCTTTTTGCGCCTGGTCGTAATCCAGCGTGATCAAAAGCCCCAAAGAGTCTTTCGGCAGAATCCGGATCAGGTGAGCCGCATATTGCTCTCGCATCTTCGGTGGCAAGGCAATCAACGCTGCGCGGTCGTACAGTGCGCTGCAATCGGCAACATCGCCGGCAGTCAAGGCGAAGAAATCACCACACCAGATCTCGATCGAACCCGCCCGATACACGGTAAAAGGCCCTTGATCGCTGACATCCGGGTCAAATTGGTGCTCATGGAAAAAGTCTTCCACTGCTTTTTCCGACAACTCGACACCCAACACTTCGTGACCGCATTTCGCCAGCCATAGCAAATCCAGGCTTTTCCCACATAACGGCACCAGTACGCGCGCCCCTTCCTCTAGGCCCAACTGAGGCCAGTACCGTTGCAGATATGGATTCACTTCCGGCAGATGAAAGCCTATCTGATTCGACGTCCACCGCTTGTGCCAAAACTCCGGCTGCATAAATAACCCCGAAAATTCGATCAAAACACCCTAAAACTTATATTAGATTTAGATCAATGATCTGACTGAAGATGGACCCATCTTACTCTCAGGAGCTCATTCATGTTCCCCAGCCTTTATATCTCTCATGGCTCACCCATGCTGGCACTCGAACCCGGCGCGAGCGGGCCGGCCCTCGCACGCCTGGCCGCCGAGTTGCCTAAGCCCCGGGCCATCGTGATTGTTTCCGCGCATTGGGAAAGCAATGAGCTGTTGGTCAGCGGCAACCCAAAGCCTGAAACCTGGCATGACTTCGGCGGCTTTCCAAAGGCGTTGTTCGAAGTGCAATACCCTGCGCCCGGCGATCCGCAACTGGCGACAGAGGTTGTCGAGCGGCTGAACGCCGCCGATCTGCCCGCGCGCATCGACACCAGGCGACCATTCGACCACGGTGTCTGGGTGCCGTTGTCGTTGATGTATCCGCAGGCCGATATCCCGGTGGTGCAAGTGTCGTTGCCCACACGCGGCGGTCCTGCGCTGCAAACCCGCGTCGGCCAAGCCCTGAGCAGCTTGCGCGAACACGGCGTGCTGTTGATCGGCTCGGGCAGCATCACCCACAACCTGCGCGAACTGGACTGGCACGCCGGCCCGGAAAGCGTCGAACCGTGGGCAAAGGTGTTTCGCGACTGGATGATCGAGAAACTTGAAGCCAACGACGAAGCCGCGCTTCATGACTATCGCCAGCAAGCACCGAACGCCGTGCGCAACCACCCGAGCGATGAACATCTGTTGCCACTGTACTTTGCCCGCGGTGCCGGCGGCGCCTTCAGTGTCAGCCACCAGGGATTCACCATGGGCGCCCTGGGCATGGACATTTACCGCTTCGGATAATGAAAAAATCGAGACCGGCGGCGGCCAGGCTCAGACCACATCAACGCCGACATGAATCGCATCATGTCGCCAAAACTCCAGGTCACAATCGATCAACCGCTCATGTTGATCGTAATTGACCCTGGCAATGCGCAATCCCGGGCTCCCGACCGACACCCGTAACGCCGCCGCCGCATCCACCGACAAGGCTGTCGGCACGATCTCGAAACGCACTCGCCCGTAGTGCAAGTCGTAATGCCGCGCGTACAGCTCGGTGATCGACTGATTCAGATCAAACTCGAGAATCCCCGGGAAATACTGCGGGTTGAGGTAGTGCTCCACGTACAGCACCAGTCGCTCATCAATTCGCCGCGCGCGGCAGATCTGAATCACGCTCGACAACGCCGGCAACTGCAACCAGGCACAGACCGCCGCCGAAGCAGGTTGCAAGCGTGCCGAAATCACCTCCGTGGACGGCACCCGCCCCTGAGCGCTGACCATCGCGTGAAAGTGGCTGCGTTGCATCAGGTTGTAAGCCAGGCGCGGTGGCGACACGAACCAGCCTCGGCGTTCTTCGCGATAAATCTGCCCTTGGGCCTCCAACTGCAGCAACGCTTCGCGCACGGTAATGCGCGTGGTACCAAACAACTCACTGAGCTTGCGCTCCGCCGGCAACTTGCTACCGGGCGCCAGCAGCCCGTGATCGAGCTGCTCCTGAAGAACCTGCCCGATGGCTGTCACCGCTTTGGTTGTCTCGATGCGCATCAACGTTACCTATCTGGACTAGACCAGCACTGTTTCGGGGCGAAACCGTCATTTGAAACGGCTCCATCAGCTTTCTGCAAGCCTAGGCACTGCAGATGACTGGCAGATGACAAAGGCGCCGAACGGTTCGGTCAGGTGCCTGCAATTTCATGGCCAAGTCCTTTCTTATCAGCTCGTTAGCCATGGTCTACGCTTATCCCGAACCCTGAGCGTTGTTGCACAAAAAATAGAGGAGGACCACTGGTCGACATCAAAATGTCATCAGCGGCGCCTAAATTGGCTCAGGTATTGCTGACCTAGACCAACACCACCGCAATCGCAGCGTTGAAAACGCCCAAAGGAGCTTCGGAATGAAACAGCTTTTCCTGGCATCACTGTTAGGCTCGACCATTGCCATGTGCACCGCCGCCATGGCGGCTGATGATTTGAAAACCCTCGAAGCCGCTGCGAAAGCGGAAGGTGAGGTCAACAGTGTCGGCATGCCCGACAACTGGGCCAACTGGAAAGGCACCTGGGATGACCTGGCCAAGAACTACGGCCTGAAACACATCGACACCGACATGAGCTCGGCCCAGGAAATCGCCAAGTTCAAAGCTGAAAAAGACAACGCCACCGCCGACATCGGCGACGTCGGTGCAGCGTTCGGTCCGATTGCGGTCAAGCAGGACGTTGTCCAGCCTTACAAGCCAAGCACTTGGGACCAGATCCCGAGTTGGGCGAAGGATAAGGATGGCAACTGGGCACTGGCCTACACCGGCACCATCGCGTTCATCATCAACAACAAGCTGCTGCATGGTTCGGATGCACCGACCAAATGGGCTGATCTGAAGACCGGTAAATACAAGATTTCCATCGGTGACGTCAGCACCGCCGCACAAGCCGCCAACGGTGTCCTGGCGGCAGCCCTTGCCAACGGTGGCGATGAGAAGAACCTTCAGCCGGCGTTGTTGCTGTTCGCCGACATCGCCAAGCAAGGTCGCCTGTCCATGGCCAACCCGACGATTGCCACCATGGAAAAGGGCGAGATCGAAGTCGGTGTGGTCTGGGACTTCAACGGTCTGAGCTACAAGGCCAAGATGGCGAACCCGGATGACTACACCGTCCTGATCCCTTCCGACGGCTCGGTGATTTCCGGTTACACCACCATCATCAACAAATACGCCAAGCACCCGAACGCCGCCAAACTGGCACGCGAATACATCTTCAGCGACGCCGGCCAGATCAACCTGGCGCGCGGCAACGCGCGTCCGATTCGCGCCGAGCACCTGAAGTTGCCAGCCGATGTTCAGGCTCAGTTACTGCCTAACGAGCAGTACAAGGGTGTGACGCCGATCAAGGACGCGGATGCGTGGGAAAAAACTTCCAAGGCCCTTCCTCAGAAGTGGAACGAAGAAGTCATCGTCGAGATGAAGTAACACCCGTGTAGGAGCCGGCTTGCTGGCGATTGCATCACCGCGGTGCTCGGACAAACCGCGGCGTATGGATCGACAGCAAGCAGGCTCCTACAAATGTTATCGATCCACCTGTTTCGCGGAGTTCCGCCCCTATGAAGCACAACGTCATCCTGGTCGTGCTCGACGGTCTCAATTACGCGGTTGCGCGCCACGCCATGGGGCACCTGCAGGCTTATGTTGGCGCAGGACGCGCGGCGCTCTACAAACTGGAGTGCGAATTGCCAGCCCTGTCCCGCCCGCTGTATGAATGCATCCTGACCGGCGTCCCGCCGATCGACAGTGGCATCGTCCACAACAACGTCTCGCGCCTGTCCAATCAGCGCAGCATCTATCACTACGCTACTGACGCCGGACTGAAGACTGCCGCTGCGGCCTATCACTGGGTCAGCGAGCTGTATAACCGTGCGCCGTTTGTGCCCGCCCGGGACCGTCACACCGACTCCCCCGATTTGCCGATCCAGCACGGACATTTCTACTGGAGCGACCATTACCCGGATTCGCATCTGTTCGCCGACGCGGAAAACCTGCGCCTGCGCCACGCACCGAATTTCCTGCTGGTGCACCCCATGAACATCGACGACGCCGGGCACAAGCACGGCCTCGACACACCGCAATACCGCAACAGCGCCCGCTCGGCGGACATCATCCTCGCCGACTACCTGCAAGGCTGGCTCGACGCCGGTTACCAGGTGCTGGTGACCGCTGACCACGGCATGAACAATGACCGCTCCCACAACGGCCTGCTGCCGGAAGAGCGCGAAGTGCCGCTGTTCGTGCTCGGTGACGCCTTCAGCTTCAACGCCAACGCTGCACCGAAACAGACAGACATCTGCGGCACCGTCTGCGAACTGCTGGGCGTAGCCCACGACAAACCAGTGTGCCGGGAGTTGCTCAAGTGAATGCCATGACTCGCGGCAAATGGCTGGCGGCCTTGTGCCTGGTGCCCTTCGCGCTGTTCTTTATCGTGTTCGAGATCGCCCCACTGGTATGGGTGATGATCAACAGCCTGCAATCGGAAGAGTTCGGCTGGGGCCTGGCCAACTTCACCAAGATCTTCAATTCGAAGTTCTATCTGCAGGCGATCCAGTACAGCCTCGAGATCAGTTTCTGGTCCAGTGTGTTCGGGATCATCATCGCCGTACTCGGCGCCTACTCCCTGCGTCGGGTCGACTCGAAGCTGCGCAACTTCGTCAACGCCTTCGCCAACATGACCAGCAACTTCTCCGGCGTCCCTTTGGCTTTCGCGTTCATCATCCTGCTGGGTTTCAACGGCAGCATTACCATCATGCTCAAGCAGGCCGGGATCATTCAGGACTTCAACCTGTACTCGAAAACCGGGCTGATCATTCTCTACACCTACTTCCAGATTCCCCTGGGCGTGCTGCTGCTCTACCCGGCCTTCGACGCCCTGCGCGAAGACTGGCGTGAGTCCGCCGAACTGCTCGGCGCCAGCGGCTGGCAATTCTGGCGACACATCGGTTTGCCGGTGCTGACGCCTGCGCTGCTCGGCACGTTTGTGATCCTGCTGGCCAACGCCCTCGGCGCCTACGCCACGGTGTACGCCCTGACCACCGGCAACTTCAACGTGCTGACGATCCGTATTGCAGCGATGGTCTCCGGCGACATTTCCCTGGACCCGAACCTGGCCAGTGCCCTGGCCGTGGTGCTGGTGGCGTTGATGACCCTGGTGACCGTCGTGCATCAGCTGCTGTTGAAGAGGAGTTACCATGTCTCGCGCTGAATTGGGCCCCGCAGGTGTGTACCACCGCGTCGTGGTGTACCTGCTGTTTGCCATTCTGTTACTTCCGCTGGTCGGCACCTTTATCTACTCGATTTCCAGCAGTTGGTCGGCAACCATTCTGCCCAGCGGTTTCAGCATCAAATGGTACGTGCAGCTGTGGAGCGATCCGCGTTTCTTGAGTGCTTTCGGCCAATCGCTGCTGGTCTGCGTCGGCTCGCTGATCCTGGCGGTGGTGTTGATTCTGCCGCTGCTGTTCGTGGTGCATTACCACTTCCCGAAACTCGATGCGCTGATGAACATTCTGATCCTGCTGCCCTTCGCGGTGCCGCCAGTGGTGTCGTCGGTGGGGTTGTTGCAGCTCTACGGGTCGGGGCCGTTCGCGATGGTCGGCACGCCTTGGATTCTGATCGGCTGCTATTTCACTGTGGCGCTGCCGTTCATGTACCGCGCGATCACCAACAACCTGCAAGCGATTAACCTGCGCGACCTGATGGACGCCGCCCAACTGCTCGGTGCCAGCACCTGGCAAGCGGCGTTCCTGGTGGTATTGCCGAACCTGCGCAAGGGTTTGATGGTGGCGCTGCTGCTGTCGTTCTCCTTCCTGTTCGGTGAGTTCGTATTCGCCAACATCCTCGTCGGCACCCGTTACGAAACCCTGCAGGTCTTCCTCAACAACATGCGCAACAGCAGCGGCCATTTCACCAGTGCGCTGGTGATTTCCTATTTCTTCTTTGTGCTGGTTCTGACCTGGGCGGCCAATATCTTGAACAAGGACAAAAGCGAATGAGCTATGTCAGCGTCCAACATCTGCAGAAAAACTACGCCGGCACCACGGTGTTCAGCGACATCAACTGCGAAATCCGGAAGGGTGAATTCGTCACCCTCCTCGGCCCGTCCGGTTGCGGAAAATCCACGCTATTGCGTTGCATCGCCGGGCTCACATCGGTGGATGGCGGCAAGATCCTGCTCGATGGACACGATCTCGTACCACTGAGCCCGCAGAAACGCGGGATCGGCATGGTGTTCCAAAGCTATGCGCTGTTCCCCAACATGACCGTGGAGCAGAACGTCGCCTTCGGTTTGCGCATGCAGAAGGTCAACAGCGACGACAGCCAGAAGCGCGTTGCCGAAGTGTTGAAACTGGTGGAGCTCAACGATTTCGCCGCCCGTTATCCGCACCAACTGTCCGGCGGCCAATGCCAGCGAGTCGCCCTCGCCCGCTCATTGGTGACTCGTCCACGTCTGTTATTGCTGGACGAACCGCTGTCGGCCCTCGATGCGCGGATTCGCAAGCACTTGCGCGAACAGATCCGCCAGATCCAGCGTGAGCTCGGCCTGACTACGATCTTCGTCACACACGATCAGGAAGAAGCGCTGACTATGTCTGACCGGATTTTCCTGATGAATCAGGGAAAAATCGTACAGAGCGGCGACGCCGAAACCCTGTACACCGCGCCCGTGGATGTTTTTGCCGCCGGCTTCATCGGCAACTACAACCTGCTGGACGCCGACAGCGCCACGAAACTGCTGCAACGACCGATCACCCATCGCCTGGCGATTCGCCCGGAAGCCATCGAACTGAGCCTGAATGGCGAGCTCGACGCACAAGTGCGCAGCCATAGCCTGCTGGGCAACGTGATTCGCTATCGGGTTGAAGCTCGCGGCGTGGAATTGGTGGTGGATGTGCTCAACCGCTCGGCGGCCGATCTGCACCCCGATGGTCAGCGCTTGGCGCTTTCCATCGATCCGTCGGCCCTGTGTGAGGTAGCCTGATGACTTTGCTGATGTTGAAGAGAGAACTGCACTGATGGCCCTGGCAATTTTTGATCTGGACGAAACCCTGATCCACGGCGACTGCGCCACCCTCTGGAGCGAACAGATGGGCCGGCTGGGCTGGGTCGACCCCGAATCGTTCATGCGTCAGAACAACGAACTGATGGACGCTTACAGCCACGGCAAGTTGCGCATGGAGGACTACATGACCTTCAGCCTGGAGCCGATGATCGGGCGCACACCCGAAGAGGTCGAGCATCTGGTAGGGCCGTGGGTGGAAGACTTCATCGAGCCGATCATCTTCAGCGACGCGACCAAAACCATCGCGGCCCATCGCAAGGCCGGTGACCGGATTCTGGTGATTTCGGCGTCGGGTACGCACTTGGTCAGGCCGATTGCTGACCGTTTGGGCATCGACGAGATTCTGGGCATCGAGCTGGAAGTGTTGCATGGGGTTTATAGCGGCCACACCGTCGGCACGCTGACTTACCGTGAAGGCAAGATCACACGTTTGCTGGAGTGGATGGATGCAGAAGAGGAAAACCTGGAGGGCGCAAGTTTCTATTCCGACTCGCGTAACGATTTGCCGCTGCTGCTGAAGGTAGATTTCCCACACGTGGTGAACCCGGATCCGGTGTTGCTCGAACACGCCGAAAAAGCCGGCTGGCCAATCCATACCTGGAAATAACGCAGAACCCTGCAGGAGCGAGCTTGCTCGCGATGGGCGTGCACGATAACGCGGCAAACCCGACACACCACGGCGTTATCAGGTTCATCGCGAGCAAGCTCGTTCCTACAAAGGTCAGGTCAGGCTTTCATCGATCACCAACACCAACTTCCCCGCCACCTTGTTCGTCGCCAACTCGGCAAACGCCGCTTCGGCATCCTTGATCGGAAAAGTCTTCGCCAACTGGGGGCTCAATCGCCCCTCGGCAAACAACGGCCAGACATGCTGGCTCAGATCACTGAACAGATCCGCCTTGAACTGATCGTCCCGGCTGCGCAAGGTCGAACCCAGCAACTGCACGCGTTTGGCCAGTACCTGTGCCAGATCCAGTTTTGCCTCACGGCCGCCCATCAGGCCGATCAGCACCCAACGCCCATCACGGGCCAGCAGCTTCAGATTCAGCGCGGCGTAGTGACCGCCGACCGGGTCGAGAATCACATCGAACGGCCCCAGGTCGCTCAAGCTGTCCAGATCGTCGGTGCGCACCACGCCACCCTGTGCGCCCAGCGCTTCGCAATAGACCAGACGCTCGGCAGAACCGACGCTGACCCAGCACGGGTTGCCAAACGCCTTGCACAGCTGAATGGCAGCTGAACCGATTCCACTTGCTCCGGCGTGCAGAAGAACTTTCTCACCCGGTTTGAGCGCAGCCAGTTGAAACAAATTCAGCCAAACGGTCGCATAGACTTCGGGTAGCGCTGCCGCTTCGGCCAGGGACAACCCTTCGGGGACCGGCAGTACATGCCGTCCGTCGACAACCACCTCTTCGGCCATCCCGCCCCCGGCCAGCAAGGCGCATACCCGATCACCGACCTGCCAGGACGAGCCCGGGCCGACCTCACTGATCACCCCGGAACACTCAAGACCCAACACCTGACTGGCCCCCGGCGGTGGCGGATAAAGGCCCGCCTTCTGTAACAAATCGGCGCGATTGAGGCCCGCTGCCGCCACACGAATGCGAACTTGTCCTACATCGCACGTGGGACCGGGCTCTTCAACCCACTCCACCTGACCGTCAACGCCTTGCAATGCTTTCACAGTGCCTCCATAGTGAGTCTGGACTGAGCCCGAAGCTGTAGCGCCGGGCTTTTTGCATTATGCGACCGGCCCTTGTGGAACCGGCGACTTCAAAGACGGCCTAATATGCGTTATCAATTGTCCCCGCGTCGAATCAGCATGAAGCATCTGTTCCCCAGCACCGCCCTCGCCCTATTTATTGGTATCGGCCTGATGCCGATGTCGAGCAATACGTTCGCAGCCAATAGCTGGGACAAGCTTCAGCCAGATCGTGACGAAGTGATCGCCAGTCTGAATGTCGTCGAGTTGCTCAAGCGTCACCATTACAGCAAGCCGCCACTCGACGACGCGCGCTCCGTAATTATCTACGACAGCTACCTCAAGCTGCTGGACCCGTCGCGCAGCTACTTCATGGCCAGCGACATTGCCGAATTCGACAAGTGGAAAACCCAGTTCGACGACTTCCTCAAAAGCGGCGACCTCAACGCCGGGTTCACCATCTACAAGCGCTACCTGGACCGCGTAAAAGCGCGTCTGGACTTTGCCCTTGCGGAGCTGAACAAAGGCGTCGACAAAATCGACTTCAACACCAAGGAAACCTTGCTGATAGATCGCAAGGACGCACCTTGGCTCAAATCCACCGCAGAACTCGATGAGCTGTGGCGCAAACGCGTCAAGGACGAAGTCCTGCGGATGAAGATTGCCGGCAAGGACTCCAAGCAGATTCAGGAAACCCTGACCAAGCGCTACAAGAACCAATTGACGCGCCTGGATCAGACCCGTCCAGAAGACATCTTCCAGGCGTACATCAACACCTTCGCCATGTCCTACGACCCGCACACCAATTACCTGTCGCCGGATAACGCGGAGAATTTCGACATCAACATGAGCCTGTCCCTCGAAGGCATTGGCGCCGTGTTGCAGAGCGACAACGATCAGGTAAAAATCGTGCGCCTGGTGCCTGCCGGCCCGGCCGACAAGACCAAGCAGGTCGCACCGGCCGACAAGATCATCGGCGTTGCCCAGGGCAACAAAGAGATGGTCGACGTAGTCGGCTGGCGCCTCGACGAAGTGGTCAAGCTGATCCGTGGTCCGAAAGGCACCGTGGTGCGTCTGGAAGTCATCCCGGCCAACAATGCGCCGAACGACCAGACCACCAAGATCGTGCCGATCACTCGTGAAGCGGTGAAGCTTGAAGATCAGGCGGTGAAAAAGTCGGTCCTCAACCTGAAACAGGATGGCAAGGACTACAAGCTCGGCGTCATCGAGATCCCGGCTTTCTACCTCGACTTCAAGGCGTTCCGTGCTGGCGATCCGGACTACAAGAGCACCACGCGCGACGTCAAGAAACTGCTGACCGAGTTGCAGAAAGACAAGGTCGACGGCGTGGTCATCGACCTGCGCAACAACGGCGGCGGTTCCCTGCAGGAAGCCACCGAGCTGACCAGTCTGTTCATCGACAAGGGGCCAACCGTACTCGTGCGTAACGCCGATGGCCGGGTCGATGTACTCGAAGATGAAAACCCTGGCGCGTTCTATAAAGGCCCGATGGCGTTGCTGGTCAACCGCTTGTCCGCCTCGGCTTCGGAAATTTTTGCCGGCGCCATGCAGGACTACCACCGCGCGTTGATCATTGGCGGCCAGACCTTTGGCAAAGGCACCGTGCAAACCATTCAGCCGCTGAACCATGGCGAACTGAAACTGACCCTGGCCAAGTTCTACCGGGTTTCCGGCCAGAGCACCCAGCATCAGGGCGTACTGCCGGACATCGATTATCCGTCGATCATCGACACCAAGGAAATCGGCGAGAGCGCCCTGCCGGAAGCCATGCCGTGGGACACCATCCGCGCGGCGATCAAGCCGGCGACCGATCCGTTCAAACCGTACATTGCTCAGCTCAAGTCCGAGCATGACGTACGGTCGGCCAAGGACGCGGAGTTCGTGTTCATCCGCGACAAACTGGACCTGGCGCAGAAACTGATGGCAGAAAAAACCGTCAGCCTCAATGAAGCCGAACGTCGTGCACAACACGCCGATATCGAAGCCAAGCAACTGGCGATGGAAAACATCCGCCGCAAGGCCAAGGGCGAAGAGCCGCTCAAAGAGCTGAAGAAAGAAGACGAAGACGCCCTCGCGGCCGATCCGGACAAAACCAAACCAGAAGACGATGCCTATCTGAGCGAGACCGGTCGGATTCTGTTGGACTACCTGAAACTCAACACCGCGGTTGCCAAGCACTAAGTTGTTACAAGCAAGATGATGGCAATTTAATGCTGACGCCCCCTGGCGTCATCAAACAGTCATCATTCTGTCGTGAAATACAGGACTGAGCGCTTCGGCTCTCAGTCCTTTTTTTTCGCCAGAGATCGCCATGACCACTACCGAACAGCTGAGTGCGTTGAGTTCAATACTGACTCAAAGCGGTTTGCACAGCCTGTTCCAGCCAATCATTTCGCTCTCCGAACGGCGCATTGTCGGTTACGAAGCCCTCAGCCGCGGCCCCTCTAACAGCCCGCTGCACTCGCCCATTGCCTTGTTCGCCGTCGCCCGCCAGGCCGGCCGCTTGAACGAACTGGAAATTGCCTGCCGCGAGAGCGCTTGCCGTCGCTTCAATGAACAGCAACTGCCGGGCAAGCTCTTTCTCAACGTGTCGCCGGAATCGCTGCTCGAAGCGGCTCACCAACCGGGTAGAACCCTGCAACTGCTGCAAGATTTTGGCATACCGCCCAGCCAGGTGGTCATCGAACTGACGGAACAGACGCCGACCGACGACTTTCAACTACTGCAAAACGCGCTGCACCACTATCGGGCGATGGGTTTTTCCATTGCACTGGACGATTTGGGCGCCGGGTATTCGAGCCTGCGCCTGTGGTCCGAGCTGCGGCCGGACTTTGTGAAGATCGATCGGCACTTCATCGACGGTATCCATCAGGATGCACTCAAACGTGAATTTGTCGGATCCATCATGCAAATCGCCAAAGCCTCGCGGGCACAAGTGATTGCAGAAGGTATCGAGCTGCCCGAGGAACTCGCGGTGTTGACCGATATGGGCGTCGACCTGGTCCAGGGTTATTTGCTCTGCCGTCCTCAAGAGCATCCGCCAAGGGATGCACGAAACCTGATGCCCAAACAGGACAGCTCTGCCGTGGCGCTGAACGACGAAGGCAGTGACCTCAGCGCTCTTTTGATTGATCAGCCAGCGGTCGCACGCGATACGCCGACGGCGACGGTTCTGGAAGCTTTCCGGCGCCAGGCCAACCTCAACTCTTTGGCAGTACTCGATGAGCAAGGCCAGCCCTGCGGCATCGTCCATCGGCATTCGCTGTCGGACGCCCTGCTCAAACCCTTTGCCACCGACCTGTTCGCCCGCAAGCCCATCAGCCGTTTGATGAACGACGACTTTCTCGCCGTCGAAATGAGCCAGTCGCTGCAACAAGTCAGCCGCCTGATCACCAGCCGCGCCCGGCAGCGCATCGAGGAAGACTTTATCATCACCCTCAACGGCGGTTATCTGGGCTTGGGTCGGGTCATCGACGTACTGAAGCTGATTACCGAACTGAAAATCCAGCAAGCCCGTTACGCCAACCCGCTGACCCTGCTACCGGGCAACGTGCCGATCCAGCAATGCCTGACGCGCCTACTGCAACAGCAAAGGGAATCGGTGATCTGCTACGTGGACATCGACAGCTTTAAGCCCTTCAACGACATCTACGGCTACGGCCGCGGGGACGAAGTCCTGCTGTGCCTGGCGCAATGTCTGAATGATCGCGTCGACCCGTCCCGCGACTTTGTCGGCCATATCGGCGGTGATGACTTTTTGCTGGTGCTTGGCCCGGAAGACTGGCGCAAACGCCTGACCCAGTTGCTCGACGATTTCCAGAGCCAGTGCCGGCGCTTCTACCGCAGCGAACATCTGGAGGCCGGCTGCTTCATTGCCCCAAACCGCCAGGGTGTGCGGCAGGAATTTCCCCTGTTATCGCTGTCGATCGGTGTGGTGCATTTGCATCCACAGGCCTGTGGACAACTCGATGCGAGCCTGTTGGCGGAGATGGCGTCGCAGGCCAAGCACCACGCGAAGAATGTATCGGGGTATAGCGTACATGTGATTGATAGTTTGGCGGTGCTGGGGCGAGAGGATGAATTGCTGGTCGGGCAGCAGTGATTGAGCGGCCGCCTTCGCGGGCAAGCCACTAATTATCTGAGGGACCACGAGACGCCAATTCTTTCAGTTTGATCTCAGCCAACGGATGTCCAGCCTTGGCAGCCATCGCCCAAAACCGAGCCGCTTCATCCGGATCCGGCGCTTTGCTCGCCGTCCCGGCCAGGCAGATCACGCCCACCTGATACGCCGCCTTGCCATCGCCCGCCAACGCCGCCAGACGCAACAACCGGACACCTTCCTCACGTGCCCCAAGGCCAACGCCGCGAAAGGTCAGGATATGGCCATAGAAGCTCTGGGCACCAACATCACCCAGATTCGCCATGCGCGCGAACTGACCCTCGAGCCATTTCCAGCCACGAGGCTGGCGCACAAACCATGACCAGTGAAACAGCCTACGGGCCAACCAGTAAGAGGCCCGTGCCTTGAGTCGTAAAAACACTCAGGCTTCCGCCGATTCGGGGTATTCGTATTCGAAGACTCGCACCACTTCCGAGGCATGCCACGAGGCGGCGGCGACGCCATCGGACGGACCGGAGAAACGCCCCAGGCGCTCGACACATTCAAAGAAACCGGTACGCGGCAGGCGACTTGCGCCCTGGCTGATCACCAGCGAGCTGCGCAGTGGCTGCTCGGCCTTGGCGTCCAGTGCGGCCAAGTGTTCAAGGGCCGCGGTCAGGGTTTGCATGGCCGGCGTCGGCAATTGCAGACGCTCCAGCAACGCGCGGTAGGTCAGCAGATGACGCTGGCGGCGCGCCTGATCCAGCTCGCCCAGCAACCCGTCCCAATGTTGACGACTGATGCGTACGCTCACGATTCATCCCTCCACCCTGGCACCGTCAATTCCCAGGCCAGGCTGCGGCGAATCGCTGCGTCGGGTTGACGCTCGCCACTTTCGATCAAGGCCAGATAAGACGGGCTGATGCCTACCGTGCGGGCCAGCGCCTCGATGGCGATGCCCTTCCCTTCGCGCAAACTGCGTAGTTGATCCAGACCCGGAAGAATCTGGTCTGGTGTTGCCGCGTGACGCTCCGGGGCGACCCGCGACGGTTGCTGATCGATACCTGCTGCTTTGAGTAGAGCCTGATACTGAGCCCACGGAACAACCGCATACTCGGGCTCGCCTTCGCGTGTGATTATCTGAATATCCATGACTTCCCCGTAGGACAACGACACTTAGCGAGTCGGCGCTTTTCCTTAGAAGTGTAATCCTAACAGCGGCCAAGGTCGCGAGGGTATGAATATAGGGATGATCCTGAATCGACTCAGGTTTTTTTCGGGCCCTGCAACTGAAGTTGCTCTGGGGTATCGGGCAGTCGCTCGACCACCGCGAGTTTCTCCGGCAACTGCCGATTGCGCCAGGCGCGGAAAGCGTTAAGTTCGTCATCCAGAACCTTCATCAGCCAGGCGAGAACCGCGATGTCATCGAGCATGCCGAACACCGGAATGAAATCCGGAATCGCATCCACCGGGCTCAGAAAGTACATCAGGCCTGCCACCACCGAGATCAGCGCTTTAGGGCTGATGGTCCGGTATTCGCCACGCCAGTAGGCCAGGCATAGCGCCTGCAACAGACGCAGGTCCTCTTTGAGCTTGCCCAAACGGTTGCCCTGGCTGGCGCCTTTGCTGGCCACCGCGAACAACAGCGTTGGCAATCGTCCACGGGCAAGCAGACGTCCGGCCAATGGCAAGAAACGAGCGAAATTCCAGGGTGCTTTCATCATTCCTCCCACTGAAATGTTATCCACACAAATTGTGGATAACCTTGTGAACAGAGCTGCATTTCACCGCTGAAAGCCCCGTCTCATAAGGGCTCAACTCAGATCGGGCGTTTTTTACTCACATAAAAAAAACCCAAGATTTCATTGACTTGGCGCTCCGGCGCGGCTAGCGCAGGCCCCCTCAATGGCTATGACTTCAACCTGCAACATCCGTTCGCTTTGTTTACCCTCGCCGGACTCCAGATGCAACAACGCCCCGCATAAGCGAGGCGTTGTTGTCAGGACGGACGCTAATTACTTGGCAGCGTCGTCTTGTTTTGCCGGATCCTTGATCGCCAGCAGCTCCAGGTCGAATACCAGCACCGAGTTGGCTGGAATCGCCGGGCTTGGGCTTTGGGCGCCGTAAGCCAGTTCGCTAGGGATGTACAGTTTGTACTTCTCGCCAACGTGCATCAGTTGCAGACCTTCGACCCAACCCGGAATCACGCCGCTGACCGGCAGATCGATCGGGCTGCCACGCTCGACAGAGCTGTCGAACACGGTGCCGTTGGTCAGGGTGCCGGTGTAGTGAACAGTCACCACGTCAGTCGGCTTAGGCTGTGCGCCATCAGCTTTCTTGACCACTTCATATTGCAGGCCCGAAGCAGTGGTGGTGACACCGGCTTTCTTGGCGTTGTCTTCGAGGAATTTCTTGCCGGCGGCTGCCGACTCTTCACTCATTTTGGCCATACGCTCTTCAGCACGCTTCTGCAGTGCTGCGAAGGCCTCGACCAACTCGTCATCCTTCAGCTTCTGTTCTTTCTTGCCGACGGCATCTTCGATGCCCTGGGCAACGGCTTTGGAGTCCAGATCATCCATGCCTTCCTGAGCCAGGCTCTTGCCCATGTTCAGGCCAATCCCGTAGGAAGCTTTTTGCGCCGGGGTTTTCAGCTCTACGCTGGTCTGCGAGTCACAACCCGCAAGTACCAGGCTAACCAGGGCCACCGCCGCCGCCAACCGATGCTGTTTCATGCTATTTCCTTGTTCATGCGCCTAAAGGGCAATCGAGTAAAGCCGCGAGCTTATCAGGCGGCCACGACCAATGGCTACCGGCATGAGAGCAGGAAACTTCTGATAAGTTCAGGTGTTTTAACGCATTTCCGGAATCGGATGATGAAGCTTCTGTCATCTTCGTCGCACAGCGACAACAGACTCGCCCCACAACAACTGACGTAATGGCCACTTGCCCGCCGATTGCAGCTGAGGCATAAGAGAGCGACAAATCGACAAGGATGTTTAACTTGCGCCTCTTTTATCGCTTGCTGGTTCTGATCTTTGCGCTGCTGGGCCTGGGCCTGGCCGTGATTCTGTATTACGTCGCCAACCCGAAACTGCCGAGCTGGCCGCCTGTACAACAGGTGCATTACCTGGAGCAATGGAGCGCGGCCGACCGCCAGACCTACTACTTCACACCCCAGGGCACTCAGGTCAAAGGCTTGCGCTACGACTGGTTCAACGCGCTCGAACTGCCCTTTTCGCAACAACGGTTTGCTGCACCGGACTACCTCGCGCGCTTCGGTTTTCTGATCGACCCCAGTCAAAAAGCCACGCCGAACAACCCCGGTAACCTGCCCGTGGGTTTCGCCCGCCATCAAAACCCCGGCAGCCAGGAGCAGTTTCTGGACATCACCTGCGCCGCGTGCCACACCGGCGAATTGCGCTTGAACGGTCAAGCGATCCGCATCGATGGTGGTTCGGCGCAGCATGTTCTGCCATCCAGCGTTCCTACACTGCGCGGCGGCAGTTTCGGACAAGCGTTGGTCGCCAGTCTGACCTCGACTTACTACAACCCGTGGAAATTCGAACGATTCGCCCGCAACGTGCTGGGCCAGAATTACGACGCAGAGCATCAACAACTGCGCAAAGACTTCAAAACATCTCTCGATACGTTCCTGAAAGTAGCCTGGAACGACACTCACCGAGGGCTCTACCCGACCGAGGAAGGCCCTGGCCGCACCGACGCGTTCGGGCGCATTGCCAACGCCAGTTTCGGCGACGCAATTTCACCCGCCAACTATCGAGTGGCCAACGCGCCGGTCGACTATCCACAACTGTGGGACATGTGGACCTTCGATTGGGTGCAGTGGAACGGTTCGGCACAGCAGCCAATGGCTCGCAATATCGGTGAGGCCCTGGGGGTAGGCGCTACGCTGAATTTCTTCGACAGCAACGGGCAGCCACTCACGGGCGACAACCGTTATCCGTCCAGCGTGCGGGTGCGTGATTTGCACCAGATCGAAGAAACCCTGCAACGACTCAAACCGCCGGCCTGGCCGGAGGAGTTGCTGGGCGCGGTCGACAAGCCCTTGGCCGCCAAAGGTCGCGCACTGTTCACAGAGAACTGCGCAGGCTGCCACGTTCCGCGGACTACCCAGGAAGGCGAGCGATGGGTGCAGCAGTTACACATGCTGCCCGTTGACGTCATCGGCACTGATCCGACGGCGGCGGACAACATCGCCAACCACCGTTTCGACCTGACCGCACTGCAATGGGACCCGAGGGAGTTGGCACAGTTGGACGTGAAGCTGCACCCGACACCTGAAGAGCCGCTGGACCTGAGTCAGCTTTCGGTGGCCAAGGGACTGGCCTACGTCACGGCATTCGTCGAGGACCGGGCTTACCGGGAGTCCAAGGTCACAGCAGCGGAGAAGCCCCGGCTCGACGGCTTCGGCCTGCCGATCGGCGTTCGTGAAAAAGCGGCCTACAAGGCTCGACCACTATCAGGCGTATGGGCGACCGCACCGTTTCTGCACAACGGCTCGGTGCCGAGTATCTATCAATTGCTCTCGCCCCAGGACGAACGCGCAGCCACCTTCTACAAAGGCACGTTCGAGTACGACCCGAAACACTTGGGCTATCGCACCGAAGCCTTCACCAACGGCTTCCTGTTCGATACGCGCATTACCGGCAACCACAACAGCGGCCATGAGTTCCGCGCTGGCAAGCGCAGCAACGGGGTAATTGGCCGTCTGTTGCAACCCGAGGAACGCTGGGCGCTGCTGGAATACCTTAAAGTGCTGGGCGGCCCGCTGGAGGCGCAATTGCCATGATCATGACCACCTTCAAGAAGGACTTGCCGATGTTTGCCCGGATCTGGCTGTGGCTGGGTCGCCTGCTCGGCAAAACTCTGCTGGTTCTGCTGGGCATCGGCTTGCTTGGCTGGGCGCTGGCCACCGCCTGGTTTGCCTGGCAGCACCGTGGGCCGGTCTCGGCACTGGAGCAGATTCCGGATGGCGAAGCCGCCATGACCCAGGACGTGATCCAGACCGCCGTACGGATTGTCGATCAACACCGTGAAAGCACTCGCTATTTGCGTGACGCGCATGCCAAGGCCCATGGCTGCGTGAAGGCCGAGGTGCAGGTGTTGCCGGATCTGGCGGCAGAGTTGCGTCAAGGTGTGTTCAGTGAGCCGGGCAAGACCTGGCAAGCGACGATGCGCCTGTCCAACGGCAATGCTTACCCGCAATTCGACAGCATCCGCGATGCACGGGGCATGGCGATCAAACTGCTCGATGTGCCAGGCAAACAACTGCTCAGCGATCAACAGCGTCGCGGCGAGCAGGACTTCGTGATGTTCAGCCATCCAAACTTCTTTGTCAGCGATGTCTCCGAATACCGTCAGAATGTCGCTGCCCAGGCGGACGGCAAGAAGGTGATGGCGTTCTTTCCGGGCTGGGACCCGCGTACTTGGCAGGTTCGTCATCTGTTTATTGCCTTGGCGACGCTTTCTCCACCACCACCGAGCCCGACCCAGACGACGTACTTTTCGGTTTCGCCCTACAAGTTCGGTGAGACCAATGCCAAGTTTCGGGTCATGCCCGACCCGGTGAACTGCCCGACCTACGCCCTGCCCGCGCAAAACCAGAAGTTGCCGAACTTTCTGCGCAATGCGCTGAACCAGCAACTGTCGACCGATCGGGTGCCCGCCTGTTTTGTCCTGCAAATCCAGCAGCAAGATGCAGGCAAGTACATGCCGATCGAAGACACCAGCGTTGAATGGAAGGAAAGCGACGCGCCTTTCCAGACGGTGGCGCGGATCAATGTGCCAGCTCAGGACTTCGACACGCCAGCGTTGAACCTGCAATGCGACAACCAGTCGTTCAATCCCTGGTTCGGTGTTGAGGCCCATCGCCCGATTGGCGGCATCAACCGCTTGCGCAAAGCTGTTTACGAGGCAGTCAGCGATTACCGACACAGCCGAAACGCCGAACAGTAAGCAGGCACAAACGAAAAAAGCGACCGGAAGGTCGCTTTTTCAGTGGAAGCCAGTAAAAAAGCCAAACCCCAGACAGCAAAAAGCCCGCTTAAAGCGGGCTTTTCCGTGGTGACCTGGCGTTCAGCATTCCAGGCTACCGAATATGGCGCAGCGGACGGGACTCGAACCCGCGACCCCCGGCGTGACAGGCCGATATTCTAACCGACTGAACTACCGCTGCGCGTAGCGTTGAAAGTAAATGGTGGGTGATGACGGGATCGAACCGCCGACATTCTGCTTGTAAGGCAGACGCTCTCCCAGCTGAGCTAATCACCCTTTACCTTCGTTGCGGGGCGCATTGTGCCACAGATTTTCATAACATGTTGATTTAATTGAAAAATAATCCAAATAAATCTGAAAACCAGTGAAACGATGCATCCAGCAGGAACTTGAGGCAGAAAAAAACCCGCGTTAGCGGGCTTTTCCATGGTGACCTGGCGTTCAGCGTTCCAGGTTACCGAATATGGCGCAGCGGACGGGACTCGAACCCGCGACCCCCGGCGTGACAGGCCGGTATTCTAACCGACTGAACTACCGCTGCGCGTAACACTTGAAGCGAATGGTGGGTGATGACGGGATCGAACCGCCGACATTCTGCTTGTAAGGCAGACGCTCTCCCAGCTGAGCTAATCACCCTTCACTTTCGGTGTGGCGCGCATTCTACGGAGCGACCTCACCTCTGGCAAGCACTTTTTTAAATAATTTTTTCAGGCCTTCCAAAGGCTTAGAGAAGGGTTGGCCTATGGCGCCACGAAGAGAATAATGCCCCACTTTGTATAAAGGAGAGACTCGCCCCATGTGGTTCAAAAACCTGCTTATCTATCGCCTGACCCAAGATCTGCCTTTTGATGCCGAGGCGTTGGAAACTGCACTGGCCACCAAACTGGCGCGTTCATGTGCAAGCCAGGAGTTGACCACCTACGGTTTCGTCGCGCCTTTCGGCAAGGGCGAAGATGCGCCCCTGGTGCACGTCAGCGGCGACTTCCTGCTGATCTCCGCGCGTAAAGAAGAACGCATCCTGCCGGGCAGCGTCGTGCGTGACGCCGTGAAGGAAAAGGTCGAAGAGATAGAAGCCGAACAAATGCGCAAGGTCTACAAAAAGGAACGCGACCAGATCAAGGATG
This sequence comes from Pseudomonas sp. O230, assembly GCF_045447035.1. Lineage (NCBI taxonomy): Bacteria > Pseudomonadati > Pseudomonadota > Gammaproteobacteria > Pseudomonadales > Pseudomonadaceae > Pseudomonas > Pseudomonas sp. O230. The sequence continues at coordinate 115,985 of NZ_JBJGXN010000006.1, forward strand.
AAATCATCCAGGCCTTCCTGCCGCGCGCCTTTATCCGTCGCTCATCGACCTTTGCAGCCATTGCACCGAAGCAAGGGCTGATTCTGGTCAACTCGGCAAGCCCGAAACGAGCCGAAGACCTGCTGTCGACCCTGCGTGAGGTGATCGGCACCCTCCCGGTGCGTCCGCTGACCGTGAAGATGTCCCCGACCGCCACCATGACGGAATGGGTCACCACTCAGAAAGCCGCGGATGACTTCTTTGTGCTGGACGAGTGCGAACTGCGCGACACCCACGAAGACGGCGGCATCGTACGTTGCAAGCGTCAGGACCTGACCAGCGAAGAAATCCAGTTGCACCTGAGCACCGGCAAAGTGGTCACTCAGCTGTCGCTGGCCTGGCAGGACAAGCTGTCTTTCGTCCTCGATGACAAGATGGTGGTCAAACGCCTGAAGTTCGAAGACCTGCTGCAGGATCAGGCGGAGCAGGACGGCGGCGAAGAAGCCCTCGGCCAGCTGGATGCCAGTTTCACTCTGATGATGCTGACCTTCGGCGATTTCCTCCCTGCGCTGGTTGAAGCGTTGGGCGGTGAAGAGACTCCGCAGGGGATCTAAAACCTTGTGATCGCTACTGCACTGTAGGTGCGGACTTGCTAGGGGTGGCGTTCCGACGATGGTGTGTCAGTCGACACCCATTTGTCTGACACTCCATCGCTGGCAAGCCAGCTCCTACAGGATTTTTGCAGTTCTTATAAAAAGGATCAGGCCATGCGTGCACTGGCTGCATTGAGTCGTTTTGTCGGCAATACCTTCGCTTACTGGGTTCTGATTTTCGCCGTCGTGGCCTTCCTGCAACCGGCGTGGTTCCTCGGCCTGAAAGGTGCCATCGTTCCGCTGCTGGGGCTGGTGATGTTCGGCATGGGCCTGACCCTCAAGCTCGAAGACTTCGCCGAAGTCGCTCGCCATCCGTGGCGCGTGGCGCTGGGCGTAGTTGCGCATTTTGTGATCATGCCCGGTGTGGCGTGGTTGCTCTGCCAGGTGTTCCATCTACCGCCGGAAATCGCCGTCGGTGTCATCCTGGTCGGTTGCTGCCCAAGCGGCACCTCATCAAACGTCATGACCTGGCTGGCCCGTGGCGACCTGGCGCTGTCGGTAGCCATCGCCGCCGTCACCACCCTCCTCGCTCCACTGCTGACGCCAGCGCTGATCTGGCTGCTCGCCTCGGCCTGGCTGCCGGTGTCCTTCATGGAGTTGTTCTGGTCGATCCTGCAAGTAGTGCTGCTGCCGATCGTGCTCGGCGTGGTCGCTCAGCGCCTGCTCGGTGACCGGGTTCGCCACGCGGTGGACGTGTTGCCGCTGGTTTCTGTTATCAGCATCGTGATCATCGTCACGGCTGTCGTGGCTGCCAGCCAGGCGAAGATCTCCGAGTCCGGCCTGTTGATCATGGCGGTGGTGATGCTGCACAACAGCTTCGGCTATCTGCTGGGGTACTTCACCGGACGGCTGTTCAAGTTGCCACTGGCCCAGCGTAAATCCCTGGCGCTGGAGGTCGGCATGCAAAACTCCGGTTTGGGCGCAGCGCTCGCCAGTGCGCACTTCTCGCCGCTGGCCGCGGTGCCGAGCGCGTTGTTCAGTGTGTGGCACAACATTTCCGGGGCGCTGCTCTCGACGTATTTCCGCCGGATGAGCGAGAAAGAAGATCGGGAAACCGCGGCCCGGCAAGTGACTGAATAAGCGGCAAACTTGATCCCCGGGTTAATGATTGGCACCATACTTCGCAACGCGAGGACGACCTCGCGGCTCGATCGAGTCATTAATCTGGGGACGACCCCGTCAATCGATGGAGGTCTCTCATGTCCTGGATCATTCTGTTTTTCGCCGGCCTGTTTGAAGTGGGCTGGGCTGTCGGGCTGAAATACACCGATGGTTTCAGCCGTCCTCTCCCAACTGCGTTGACGGTTGCCGCGATGGCCATCAGCCTTGGCCTGCTCGGCCTGGCGATGAAGGAATTACCCTTGGGCACGGCCTATGCGATCTGGACCGGCGTCGGTGCCGTGGGCACGGTCATCGCCGGGATCATCCTGTTTGGTGAGTCGATGGCACTGTTCAGGCTGGCCAGCGTGGCATTGATCATTGCCGGGTTGATTGGACTGAAAGTCAGCGCCTGACAGCTTGAGGCCAATACGACAAAGCCCGCATCCTCTATCGCTAAACGATAGAGGACGCGGGCTTTTTCAATGGTGACTGTCAGCTTTCGGCCAATGCCCTGCGCTCACGCGCGACCGGCGCCTTTTCCGAATGCTCAAGCTGGATGCAACGCTCCAGGAACAGATACATGTAGTCGTAGCTTTTGCACACGGCCCCGCGCAATTCAGCCTGCAGTGACTTGCTCGGGTTCAGCCCCGCCAACGTGCAGATGATTTCCAGCGCTTCCCACGGATGGGCGTCATCATACTGGGCATGCATCTTCAGCCACTTCATGGCCCGCTTGCGATCTTCTTCGGGGAACGATGCCGCATAGATGCCATTGGAACAGACCAGCGCCGACCACTCGCCGGTCGCGCCTTCAATGGCGTAATTGGTGGCGGCAATGGCAACGATCAGCGAGTCCGCCGAACTGGTGTGCCAGCACCAATGACTCAAGGCGTGAAGTTCAGGAGCCACCTTTTGCGCCTGCAGATCTTCCAGGCTGACACCGTGCGCACGGCTCCAGTGCACCCAGTAATCGGCATGGTTCAATTCCACCCGGATGTTGCGCATCAACCATCGGCGCGCCATATCCTCGCCAGGATGGCGGGCAAAACGGGTCTTGGTCAGGTTCTGGGCCATATACAACGCGAACTGTTCGACCACCGGCCAGCCACCAATCAGGTAGTGACGCATGGTTTTGGCGCTGAGCTTGTTGTCTCGCATGCGCCTGTACAGTTCGTGTTCGACAACCCGGCGTTTACTCTCGCTGCAATCCTGGATCAGTTGCTGAGCCCAGGCGGGATAACTTGCAGCTTCCATGAGGGGGCCGGTTCTGTTGAATGTGTCGATCACTGTCGGGTTCCTTTTGATTGTGATTGTAAGGATCAGCAAGAGATTTCAACGGAACGTGCCAGGCGCCTTGAACAACAACGGCTGAGGCCTGGCAGGACGACTTTGTAAACTATCGCAGGTAAACAGATGCGGGCGCTCAATCACATACCCTTGAGCGTAATCCACCCCGATCTCAAGCAATGCCTGCTCGATCTGGGGTGTTTCAACAAACTCGGCAATCGTACGCTTACCCATTACATGCCCGATGTGATTGATCACTTCGACCATGGCGCGGTTAATCGGGTCGTCCAGCATATCCTTTACGAAACTCCCGTCGATCTTCAGGAAGTCTACAGGCAAATGTTTCAAATAGGCGAATGAGGACATACCGGCGCAAAAGTCATCCAACGAAAAGAGACAACCTAAGCCTTTGAGTTCATTAATAAATCTAATTGCACTTCCAAGATTGGAAATAGCGCTGGTTTCAGTAATTTCAAAACAAATCATTTCAGGCGGTATGGAATAAGTTACGAACTGTTGACGCAGGAAGTCCAGGAACGCCTCATCTCCGATAGTTGTGCCTGACAGATTAATCGCACACATCGCCAACGGACCTTTATGTTTCTCCGCTATACATTGGGCAATGATCTTGAAAACATTCTGCACAACCCAACGATCTAGCGAAGTCATCAGGCCATAACGTTCCGCCGCCGGAATAAAACTGTCGGGCAATATCATGCGGCCGGCTTCGTCATGCAGGCGCAACAGGATTTCGATATGCCCGCCGCCCGTTTCGACATGACCCAAGGCTGCAATTTCCTGGGCATACAGACAAAAGCGGTTCTCTTCCAAGGCCATGTGCAAGCGCTGCACCCAGGCCATTTCGCCAAAGCGCAGGGACAGTTCCGAGTCATCGGCGTGATAGACCTGAACCCGATTGCGGCCCTTTTCCTTGGCCATGTAGCAGGCCATGTCGGCGGCGCGCAGCGATGTTTCGAGGGTGGTCGGGTGCTGATTGATATGCACCAGCCCGATGCTCACGGTGGTCACGAACGGCCGGCCTTTCCAGACGAAGTGCAGGTTCTGCACCGTCTGCCGCAGGCCCTCGGCGATTTTCTCCGCGGCTTCCGGTGCACAATTCTCCAGCAGGATGCCAAATTCGTCGCCACCCAGGCGGGCCAGGGTATCGCCTTCGCGCAAACCGGACTGCAGCAGCGCACAAATGTGCCGCAACAATTCGTCTCCCGCCGCGTGACCGCAGGTGTCGTTGACCAGTTTGAACTGATCCAGGTCGAGGAACATCAGAGCATGGCGCCCCGCCTGCCGCGTCAGGTGATGCAGCACCTGTTCCAACCGATATTCGAATTCGCGGCGGTTGGCGAGGCCGGTCAAGGCGTCATGGGTCGCCTGCCAGGACAAATTGGCAATGTATTGCCGCTCCTGAGTCATGTCATGCAAGACCAGCACAGTACCGCTGACCTTGCCGGCATTACGGATAGGTGCACCGACCAGCGTGACCGAAACCGTGCTGCCATCCAGCCGTTGAATCAATTTGGAATGCTCGCTGCCACCACTGAGCTGACCGCTCAGGATGTACTCGATCAGCGTAAAGCCATCGGCCTGGGCGTTTTCGTCCAGCAGATTGAACAGCGCAGCCAGGGGCAAACCTGTCGCCTGCTCGGCCTTCCAGTGCGTCAACGCCTCGGCGGCGGGGTTCATGTAGGCAATTGCGCCGTCGACATTGGTGGTGATCACGCCATCGCCAATCGATTGCAGGGTGATCTGTGCCCGCTCCTTCTCCAACTGCAACGCGTCAGCGAACGCATGGCGCTGTTTGAGCAGTTTGTGCGTGCGCATCAGGGCCAGGACAATCAAGCCCAGAGCGGTGGCGAGGTTGATCACCAACAACAGCCGCAGGATCCTCCGCGAGCCTTCGCCCAAGGCATCGCTGAAAGCCTTCGCCGCCGGTGTCACATTTTCGTTGATGACAAATATCTGATCTTTCCAGCGCTTGATATCGGCATCGGTGGCCTGGCCGGTGATGACGCGCTGTTGCATCTCCCGCGCAATGTCATCGAGTTGCACCATATAAGCGTCGCCCACCCTCCAGAGGTCAATGGCCTTCTGGTGGTAACTGAAGTGCCTGAAATTCAGGTACAGCCAGATCACACTATTGACGTCATCCGGGTGGTTGCCGCCCTTGAGGACCGCCATGCGCGCGGCGTCGATATTCGGCGGCTGATCATCCAGCGCCACACGCAACTCATGGCCCCCCTGAGGCACGGCAATCGCGTTCTGGTATTTGTTGAATATCGTCTCGTCGTGACTGTCGGCGTAGAGATTGAGGTAATAGATGGCGTCTTTCTGACCCTTGGACCAGAGGCTTTCACCGGCAACATAGCCGCGCACCGCCGAAAGTACATAAAGGCTGACGCCGCCCAGCAAGGCCTGAAACAGCACGACGGCGATAAATGGCCAGACAATGCCCAACAACCGTGGAGTTCCGAGAGTCCGCGTTCGATTCATGAGGTCCCTTGTTTTAGCACTGCCCGATCATCATCCAACGTGATCGCTATAGCTAGACTAGGGTGCGTTCTCGATCCCGGCAAGCGGGAAGCCCTTTCTATGGGCAAGTGCAGGTAAATAACTGTTTTCAGAGAGATGTGGACGCACCTCGCGCGACACTTCCCCGAAAAAACGCCATCACATAACTATGTACCGCCCCCTCTTGCTCATTTTCTCTTGAAATCGGTCCACGGCTCCATTGCGTTGAGCGATGCGCCAATCCACTGACATTTAAGAGAAGTTCTCAAATGCAAACACCAGAATATTCCGAAACCATGAAATACGAAGGCGTTCTATCGGACTACAACGCCCTACTCGCCTATCTAAAAAAGCCAGAAAGTTCAACAGCCGATTTTGAAAAAATATTAATCCCCCCGGGCACTCACTCCCCGCTTTTACAATTTAGCGCCCAGGGACGCGCACTCTTGCAACCCCTCCTGACGGACCCAGGGTACCGCGCACATTGCCTGAACTCAGGTAATGACCCGGTCACACTGGAGTTGACGGTAAAAGATGATGCAGTGAAGTATGAAATCCTCACGACAGACAAAAAACGCAAATCGATTCTGAACCTCCCCACCCAACAACTTAAATTTGAACACGACAACAACGGCAACCCGGTGCTTGTCACAAGTGCTCCGAAATGGCTCAACCTGATGACTGCCATCAACCAGGATGCAATAAAAATCGGGGGAATCATTCGGGCCGACGGCGCAGTCAAGCTGGTGCAGATGACTACTTACTACGGAATTCTCCCCTGGCACGCGGGAAACGCAAACGAACATCTCGCGGCAATCCACGCACTGGAAGAGAAACTCGCTCGACATACGTTGCGACTGGACAGTGGCCTTGATATCAACGTGTTGAATCGCGCGCCCACCCCTGCGGACCGAAAAATCCTCAGACGCCTGCACCAAAACAATCTGACCGCTTCAATGACAATGGACGCACTGATCACCCAACTTAGAAACAGGGACATCAACGACATCGTCAAACGATTCCTTCCTCCAACGGAAACTTCGCTGTTTAGTCACCTTGAAAAAAATGCACTTCCCAGAACCACTACCGAGCAAGCCCGAGCGACACCCACCGTATTTCTTGAAAAAATCTTGCGTTCTGCCGAGTCCGTGCGCCTGGGTAACGCTTTACTGAAAGGTCTGAAATGGTATGGCGGCAATACAGACGAAGACAGCTCACCTGAAATCCGGATAAAACTGGTCAGCAAAGCGATCCGTTTATGGACAGCAGTGGCGCACGATAACAAGCCTGAAGATATCGCCGGCTACCCTTGGCAGCAGCGTTCAAACTGGGGAAAGAGTTACCAGACTATCTGGGCCGCATTCGAACAACATTTAAGGGAATCCAAACGAGCGTCGTCAATGACGGAGTCAATCTTGCTCGCTCGTCTGTTCCAACCTGAGTTTCCGAGGGAATTCCAGGTTCCCCATATCCCGCCCGACCTGACTTACAGAAGCTCGGTTGTGTGGGTGAACTTCGTTCATGGCGTAACGCTTGCAGATGCCATGGCACCAGACTTGATCCAGCGCCTGTCCTTCCAGCAACTCGTGGATCTCCCACTTCAGCAGTCGATGCAAGCGACTTCGCAAGAGCTGGGGCTTATAGCGTTGGCTCGAATGCCCCCAGCCCTGGAATGGGCAATCACCAACGGCGTGATTCTTGAGAGGCGCGACTCGGATTACACGTCTGAGGAAAAAGCCCAATCCATAAAAGCACTCGACGAGCAAACAGACGCCTTGAAAAAGGCCATTATTCAACTGGACGTCAGTTATCCCGAAAGAAAGGTCATCGCCGAGCAAGAAATCAAAAAATACTTCAGAGACGCGTTGCAACTAAACGCTGAAGGAAAACTGGTACAACCCTTTTTATTGGCGTCCTCCGTGTTCATCTCCGACGGGCGAAAATTGATCGAGGACTTTGGAGACATCGATGCGGGCGGTGTCCTTCAAACACCGCCTCTAAAAGACAAGGCGTACTCCTTCCTGGATGTTTATACGTCAGGAGGACTGACCCCAGAAAGAAACTGGTTCATAACAATGAAGGACGGGATACGCAAAACATCCCACCGAATCAGCATCAACAGTGATCGCACGGTAAAAACCACAGCCCCGTGGCTTCCCCCAACAGTGACGCAAAAACCCTTGCCGGATATCGGAAAACTATTTGAATCAGCATTCAAAAACCACCTTGATCTGAGCAAGAGCGCGTATCAAACACTGCTAAAAAGTCAGCTTTCTTCGCTCCCCCATGATGATCGACAAGGCATCGAGCTGGGAGAAGTAAAGATCTACACCTTGAGGAGGTCCACCGATGAAATCGCGTTTGACGAGGAGACGCCGGACATCACGCGACCACTGCGGCTTCGCATGGGCTTCATTCTAAAAATCACTTATGAGTCCAACGTTGCCTATTACGAATGTTTACCAAGAGCCGGCATCATTCGAAAGCGCACGGATTTTTCATCAGCCATGCTTAATGGAGTTCATCAAGCTCGCGAGGTCCAAGGGACGATCTTTGGGGAGGCCAATATCATCAAGGTGATACGCGGCAAACGTGTTCCATTTGATTGGGAGGCTCATGAGAGGGGTAGTTTCCCAAGAGAGAAAGCGGAGTGCACGGCCATCATTGACCAGTTTGGTAAAACATTTACGGCTGCCCCCGACCAAGCTTCGCCCCCCACCGCAACGTTTTCCCGTGCCGCTGAACTTGCCCACTACATCGCCAACAATCTTTTCTTTTTTGACGAAGAATTGCTTGGTAAAGCGGCGAAAGGCGAAACCGGGATTGAACACGCCGCTACCCGCCCTCATTGGCTGGATTCGGTCAAAGGATTCATACCGTTCTGGGGCGGTATCAGCGACCTGCTGTCAGGCGACCCGAAAAAAACGATATGGGCCGTTTTTGGCTTGATTGTCGATGTCGTCTCGTTTGCCTTTCCGCTGGGAAAATTTGTCTCCGGATCAATGAAACTGGTTTCCGCAGCAGTCCGGTCTGGCGTAAGCGCTGCACTTCCCGAGTTCGGTTCACTTTTTCAGAAGCTGACCCTTTCACTCGTACAAAACACAATTCCGTTTTACGGCCTCCCGACCCTGGGTTTCCGGCTCGCACGGGGGTCAATAAAAGGTTTGTACACCGGTGTGAAGAGTGTGCTTAGGCCTGCGTACAAAAGCATTCGGACAGCTGCGGGCAGAACCGCCAGCCACAGCTTTATCGATGGCTTTGCCCACGTGGATAATCCGGGTCGCTGGCGTCCTTTGGTGGAGGGTGATCAATTAGCAAGCTTCAAGGGGTTGCACGACGTACCGGTGCGCAACGTTGCGTCCGCAGGCAGGTCCGACTACCGCTTTGTCGACCCATTGTCGGCAAAACCTTTCGGCCCGGCATTGCGACCCTACTCAAACGAGTTTTCGTTAGGGAAATCCCGCTACGGCACGCTGGAAAAAACCAACCAGCATGTCACCGTCGAGCTCCCCGAAAACACGCGCGTAAGGGAGGTACTTGAAGTGGACGGCCGAACAACGCTGTTCGTCGATGACGTACCGTACCGACTGAAGGGCGACACGCTGCACCGTGCGGACTTGATTGACCCGAGCGATTCGCTGAAGTCGATACCTTGCCGACCGCAACGCGCCCCGGGAGAGATGTGCACGACCCGCTATGTGACGCGAGACCCGGCCCCGGTACCCGCACTGGGCACGTTCGATGAAACCAAGGGATGGGCCACCTGGTTCGGCGATAGTATTTACACACCAGGCGCTGCCGGCGCCCCACTGACAAAGGCTTCGTTGGCCACTCACACAACACTCGACGCGACGATGGAGTTCCGCAAAGGCATTTACGGGCGGGTCAAAATCAGCGTCACGGAAAAGGGTGTGACCGATACTTTCCACTCCGGAGCCATCATCGCCGACTCAATCGACGGTTCGAAACAGTATGTTTTCACACGTCTTGATGCAGGGGATTTTTTCGTTGCCGAGCTGGCGAAAGGGCAAAGCCTGGGTGAGGCACTGGTCTTCAAGCAAGCGTCAACCTTGCCGGCCGAACTGCGGGAGGAGTTGTTGGTGGTGTACACCGGCTCGTTGAATTCCAACAACATGGCGAGGATTTATGGTGTGGATCGGGTTGAGCGCGCGCTAAACACGATGGAAGAGATCGCCATACCAATAGGTGGCCATGCCAACCCACCCGATACGCTCAAATTGATCAAGGTCGATACCAGCCCAGGCGAGGCGGCCCTGTTCGATCACTCGACTCGCATGATTGTCACCCAGCTGCCGAAAGGTGCAACAAGCTGGTCGCGCAGCAAGGTCGCATCAGAAGCCTTCCGTCAAAGAACCGTGGAAATTTTCGATGCATTGTTCCTTGAGCCGAGCATCGTGCTGAAAAATGCCGACAGCGCATTGAGGATCGACAGCACGATGCAAAAGCTTCACAAGCTTATCCCTCGTCACCAGCGCTCGTTCAATGCCAGAAACATCGCTTATGCCGAAGTAGTCACCAGCACCGGGACGCGGGAAGTTTATGTAAGTGTTTCGGGAGCACAGGGGGCGACGGGATATCTGCCTTTGTTCAGACAAAATCTTGGCGCAGATCAGGTCAAGGTCGGCGCAACGACCTACTTCAATGTTGATATGAACAAAGATTTTCCCAGCACATCACTCCATGTGTCTGATGAAGGCAAATTACTCGCTGTGCCAGAGACAATAAAAGATATTGAAAGCTATCGTCCGACACTGACTCTCAAGCCCACGTCACTGGACAGCGAAAGCAAGTTGATCAGCGTGATTCGCGAAAAATACCCCGATCCCGGATCGATCGAAACGGTTAACGTCGCCACCACCATGCCACCCTGCGAATCCTGTGCGGTTGTAATCAAGGAATTCGGTTTCGACGGTGGTGAAAATGCGCTGAACGTCCTGTGGCACTGATCTAGTGTTGTTGCAAATGCCCATACAGCTTGGCGTACAAACCACCCTCGGCAATCAGTTGCTGATGGTCGCCATCCTCGGCAATCTGCCCGCCGTCAAACACCAGCACCCGGTCGGCTTGCTTCACGGCTGACAAGCGGTGCGCAATGATCAGGGTGGTGCGGTGACTCAGGAACCGCGCCAATGCCTGGTGCAGGTTGTATTCGGTGGCGGCATCCAGTGCTGAAGTAGCCTCGTCGAGGATCACCACTTTCGGTTCGGCCAGCACCATTCGGGCGATTGCCAGGCGTTGGCGCTGACCGCCAGACAAGCGCACGCCGGACCGACCGACGATGCTGTCCAGGCCGTTGGGCAATTCCCGAACCGTGTTGTGCAGTTGCGCAATTTCCAGTGCCTGCCAGCAAGCTTCGTCGCTGCGCTCACGGCCCATGGTCAGGTTGGCGCGGATGGTGTCGTTGAACAGCGCCGGGTGTTGCAGGACCACGGCGACGTTTTCCCGCACCGTTTCCAGACCGATATCCTGTTGCGTCGAACCGCCGAAGCGGATCGTCCCGGCCAGCGGTGTGTACAAGCCCAACAGCAACTGCACCAACGTACTTTTGCCACCGCCGCTGGCGCCGACAATCGCGACTTTTTCACCGGGAGCGATCGACAGGTTCATCTGATTCAAGACCAGCTCGTCGCCGTAACCGAAACTCAATCCCTGGACTTCGATACCCACGGTTTCGCGACCGTGGAACGGGTCGACCCCGCCCGGGTACTCAGGCTCGTCGGCCCGGGCCAGCAGCTCGTTGATCCGCGACAGCGCGCCACCCGCCGCGTAATAAGCGTATTGCAGATTCAGCAGCTGTTCCACCGGACCGATCATGAACCACAGATAGCTGAACACCGCGAGCATCTGGCCAATGGACAGGTCGGAAAACAGCACGGTGAGCATCGCCGCAGCGCGGAAAATGTCGATGCCGAACTGGAAGAGCAAACCGCTGGCCCGGTTCGAGGCATCTGTTTTCCACTGCGAAGTCACCGCGTAATCGCGTACCTCACGCGCACGCTGGCCGAGGCGCCCGAGGAAAAAGCCCTGACGGTTGCCAGCGCGCACTTCCTGGATGGAATCGAGTGTTTCGGTTAACGCTTGAGTGAAGCGCGAAGTGCTGTCGTTCTCGAGTCTCTTCAGGTGTTTGACCCGCTTGCCCAGCAGCACCGTGGCGTAGATCACCAACGGGTTGAACAGCATGATCAGCAGCGCCAGCTTCCAGTGCATCCAGATCAGAATGCTCGCGGTACCGACCAGGGTCAGCATGGCGACGAGGAAACGGCTGAGGGTTTCGCCGACGAATTTGTCCACCGTGTCCAGATCGGTGACCAGGTGTGTGGTCACCGTGCCGCTGCCCAGGCTTTCGTATTCACCCAAGGAGATGCGCTTGAGGCGTTCGATCAGCCGCAGGCGAATGCGGTACACGATGTCTTTGGCCAATGCCGCGAACAACTTTGCCTGCACCACGTTGAACAGCAAGGCACCGCAGCGCAGTAACAAGGTCACCAGCAGCATCAGGCCGATGTACCCCGCCGCTTTCTGCCAGCCTTCGGGCAGTGCGTGGTTCATGACTTTCAGCGCGGCGTCGCCGTGGCCCAGCAGCACTTCATCGACCAGCAACGGCAAGAGCAAGGGAATCGGCACGCTGCACAAGGTCGCCAGCACGGCCACGCCGTTGGCGATCCACAGGGCTTTTTTGTGATGCAGGGCCAGGCGGCGGATTTCCGCCCAGCTCAGACGGTCGACACGGGGAGCGGTTGGAGCGTCGTCGGGTAGATCATGCACAGGCAGCGCGCTCCAGCCAGCGGCCGAGCAGCGGTGACAGGACGCTGAGAGGCTGATAGCCATTGGTCAACAACGCCAATTGACCATCGCGCTCGGCCAGCAAGGTGGGGAACCCGGCGATGCCGAGGTCCTGCACCCAAGTGAAATCGGCCGCTGTCGCAGCATGTTGATCGGCGCGGTCGAACGCAGCCGCGAACTCGATGCGCGGCAGACCGGCCTGCTCCGCCAGCTCCACCAGCACACTGGCGTGGGTGACATCGCGCCCTTCTGCGTAAAACGCATGCTGGATCAGACCGAGCAGTTTCCACGCACAATCCGGTGCCAGGCTGCGCGCCGTCACCAACGCCCGACAGGCGGGTTCGGTGTCGTACACAAAGCCTTCGGGCAATGCGCCTTCGGTCTTGAAGGGTTGGCCGGTGGCCTCGGTGACCGCCTGCCAATGTTCAAGAATGTAGCGTCGGGTGGTCGGCTCCAACGCCGAACCACTGCCGGTGCGCAAGCCGCCCACTACCAAATGCACATCCACCCCCGCCGCCTGCGCCTGTTCGACCAGCGCATTGGCCACCGGCGCAAAGCCCCAGCACCAGGAACACATCGGGTCCATCACATAGAGCAGGCGGCGTGCAGACATGGTTCAAGCCTCGGAAGGGGTTTGCTTGTAGTTGTAGCCGATCGGGTGAGGCATGTTGCGGGCCTTGGCCAGTTCGATCTGCTTCTGCCGATCGATGGCACTGCGACGGGTTTTCTCGCTCAGCTTATCCCAGCAATGCGGGCAACTGATGCCGGCCACGTAGTGCTCGGACGCGCGGTCTTCGACACTGACCGGTGTACGACAGGCGTGACATTGATCGTAGTCACCTTCGCTAAGGTCATGACGCACAGTCACGCGGTTATCGAAGACGAAGCAGTCGCCCTGCCATTTGGTTTCTTCCTGCGGCACCTCTTCGAGGTACTTCAGAATGCCGCCCTTGAGGTGATAGACCTCATCGAAACCCTGGCTGAGCATGTAGCTCGAAGCCTTTTCGCAACGAATGCCGCCGGTGCAGAACATCGCGACTTTCTTGTGCACGGCCGGGTCGAAGTTGGCTTTGATGTAGTCGGGGAATTCGCGAAAACTGGTGGTCTTCGGATCGATGGCGCCTTCGAAAGTGCCGATCGAGACTTCGTAGTCGTTGCGCGTGTCGATCAGCAGCACTTCCGGATCGCTGATCAGCGCGTTCCAGTTCTCTGGATCAACGTAGGTGCCGACCTTTTTGTTCGGGTCCACGCCTTCGACGCCAAGGGTGACGATTTCTTTCTTGAGTTTGATTTTGGTGCGGTAGAACGGCTGCTCGTCGCAGTACGACTCTTTGTGGTCGATGTCGTCCATGCGCGGATCGTTCTTGAGCCAGGCCATCAGCCCGTCAATGCCTTCGCGGCTGCCGGAGACGGTGCCATTGATGCCTTCTTCGGCGATCAGCAGCGTGCCTTTGATGCCGTTGTCGACCATCGCCTGCTGCAGGGGCTCGCGCAGGTCGACGTAGTTTTCCAGGGTGACGAACTTATACAGTGCCGCCACGACAATCTGTTGTGTCATGGGTGATTCTCCAGGTGGCTACCCTCGTAAGGGGTGAACCGGATTCAAAAAAAACGCGCCGGGTAAGCGGCGCGTTGCGGATTCTAGCAAAAAACCGAGGGTTAATGCTTGCTGCCGCCAGCACAGGTCGGCGAGGCCGGGGCTGCGTCGATCTGTGCCCATTCCTCAGGCGTGTAGGTATGCAGCGCCAACGCATGAAACTCGCCCATCAGCTCGCCGAGCGTGCCGTAGACTTTCTGATGACGCTTGACGCGGTTAAGCCCCTCGAACTGCTGGCTGACCACCACGGCCTTGTAATGGGTCTGCAACCCACGACTGTGCATATGGCTTTCATCCAGCACTTGCAGGTGCTCGGGCTGTAACAGGCCCAGCGTCGATTCGATGCGTTGTTGCATGGTCATACCGAGCTCCGCTTAAGGCTTTTTCTTGGCAGCAGGAGCAGCGGCGCCGGCTTTAGGATCCAGCTCGTTGGTCATGTCAGCCAACAGTTTGTTGACCACAGGCACGGCGCTTTCCAGCTTGGCTTGGGTCATCTGGGCCGATTGCTGAGTCAGCTGCGGCATTTTTTCCAGGACTTTCTTGCCCAGTGGCGACTGGTAGAACGCGACCAGGTCTTTGAGCTCGGACTCGCTGAAGTTGGTGGTGTACAGCTTGACCATGTCCGGCTTCAGCTTGTTCCAGCCAATGGCTGCGTCCAGAGCGGCGTTGGCCTTGGCCTGGTAGGTTTCCAGCAAGGCTTTTTTCGATTCAGGGGCTTTGGTCTGTTCAAAGCGCTGAGCGAACATTTGCTGCACTTGCATGTACACCGGAGTGCCCAATTTGTCAGCGTGCGCCAGGGTCAGGAAAGCTTCGGCACTGGCGTTGTGGCTGGCGGTATCGGCAAAAACAGGGCCGCTGGCGCAAACCAGTGCAACCGCGGTACAGATGGCACGAAGACGAGTCATCGAGTTTCCTTTTCTAGCAGACGAGGTAAAACCCCAAGGGCGTCCATTCTGCGCCTAAAAAAGTGTGTCGCTCAACCCCAAGCCTTGTCGGGCCTGATTTAGAGGGGTTGAATGGTCATAAATCCAGACCGATGGAACCACGGCCGGTGATCACGGCCTAAACTGCGCTATCAGACCGACAGGAGTGTGCATGATGAGCCGTATCGAAACCGACAGCCTTGGCCAGGTGGAAGTGCCGGATGAGGCCTACTGGGGCGCTCAGACGCAACGCTCACTGATTAACTTCGCCATCGGCAACGAGCGAATGCCGCTGGCTATGCTGCATGGTCTGGCGCTGATCAAGAAAGCCGCGGCGCGGGTCAATGACCGTAACGGCGACCTGCCCGCCGACATCGCCCGGTTGATCGAACAGGCCGCCGACGAAGTGCTCGATGGCAGCCACGACGACCAGTTCCCGCTGGTGGTGTGGCAGACCGGCAGCGGCACCCAAAGCAACATGAACGTCAACGAAGTGATCGCCGGGCGTGCCAACGAACTCGCCGGCAACCCGCGCGGCGGCAAGTCGCCGGTGCACCCCAACGATCACGTCAACCGCTCGCAGAGCTCCAACGACTGCTTCCCCACCGCGATGCACATCGCCGCCGTGCAGGCTGTGCAACAGCATTTGCTGCCGGCGATCAGCGAGCTGTCGGGAGGTTTGGCCGAGTTATCTGCGCGGCACATGAAACTGGTGAAGACCGGCCGCACCCACATGATGGATGCGACGCCGATCACTTTCGGTCAGGAACTCTCGGCGTTTATTGCGCAACTGGACTATGCCGAGCGGGCGATCCGCAGCGCCCTGCCCGCCGTGTGTGAACTGGCCCAGGGCGGCACCGCGGTCGGCACCGGGCTGAACTCACCACACGGTTTTGGCGAAGCGATCGCCTCCGAGCTGGCCGCGCTGTCCGGTTTGCCGTTTGTCACCGCACCGAACAAATTCGCCGCACTGGCGGGCCATGAACCGCTGACCACATTGTCCGGCGCGCTGAAAACCCTCGCCGTGACCCTGATGAAAATCGCCAACGACTTGCGCCTTCTGGGCTCCGGGCCGCGTGCCGGTTTTGCCGAAGTGAAACTGCCGGCCAACGAACCCGGCAGTTCGATCATGCCCGGCAAGGTCAACCCGACCCAATGCGAAGCCCTGTCGATGCTCGCGTGTCAGGTGCTGGGCAACGACGTGGCCATCGGGTTCGCCGCGAGTCAGGGCCATCTGCAACTGAACGTGTTCAAACCGGTGATCATCCATAACCTGCTGCAATCGATCCGTTTGCTCGGCGATGGCTGCAGCAACTTCCAGCAGCATTGCATCGCCGGCCTGGAGCCGGATGCCGAGAAAATGGCTGAGCATCTGGAACGTGGATTGATGCTGGTGACGGCGCTTAACCCGCATATCGGCTATGACAAGTCGGCGGAGATTGCCAAGAAGGCGTATGCCGAAGGGCTGACGTTGCGGGAGGCGGCGTTGCAGTTGGGGTATCTGACCGATGAGCAGTTTGATGCGTGGGTAAGGCCGGAGAATATGCTGGAGGCCGGGGCCAAGGGCTGAGTTTTTTAACGCCTGTCAGTCAGTCATCGCCGGCGAGCCCGCTCCCACCGGTTTTGGGTCGCTCACAGATAGTGTGACAGACACAAAACCTATGGGAGCGGGCTTGGTCTGGGCGGCATTCCGACGATGAACGATAACGCGGTCTAACTGGCCGCCATCCGAACCTTCCGCGCCTTTAGCCCCGCAATCAACGACGGCCCCAACGCCACCAGCGCCGACCCCAATACCACCAGCACCGCCCCGCCATACCCCAGACCATTGATCGTCTCGGCATGCACATACTCGGGCCACAACCAGGCGGCCATGGCCACCGCCGCGAACGTCACCAACGGCGTGATCGCCAGCGTCGCGCTCACCCGCGAGGCTTCCCAGTGCGCCAGCGCTTCGGCAAACGCGCCATACGCAATCAGGGTGTTCATGCAGCATGCCAGCAACAGCCAGCCTTGCAGCGGACTCAGTTGCAGCGCTTCCAGCGGATGCACCCACGGCGTCAGCAGCAACCCGCAGAACAGGTAAATCACCATCATCACCTGCAACGAATTCCACACCGTCAGCAATTGCTTCTGCCCCAGGGCGTAGAAGGTCCAGACCGTGGACGCCAACAACACCAAGAGCACGCCCGCGGTGTAGTCGGTCAGCGAGGTGAGCAACTCAGCCAGGCGCTGATTGAAAAACAGCCCGAAACCGATCAGCAGCACCAGCAGGCCAATCCCCTGCCCCACGCTGAAGCGTTCCTTGAACACAAACAGGCTGGCGATCAGCAACATGATCGGGCCCATCTGCACCACCAGCTGCGCGGTGCCGGGGCTGAGCAGGTTCAAGCCCATCAAATACAGGACGTAGTTGCCCACCAGACCAAGCACCGCCATCAACACCAGCCAGCCACCGCGCGGGCCAAGCACTTTGCGGCTCGGCAGGCGTCGGGTCGCCGCCAGGTAAATGAACAGGCAGCCGCCGGACACCATCAGGCGAAACCAGGTGACGGTGACCGGGTCCATCACCAGCAGCACTTGCTTGAGTTTGATCGGCAGGATTCCCCACAACAACGCGGTCAACAAGGCAAGGGACAGACCATAAACCCAGCGACCCGATGAAATGTGCATGCGTACCCCAAAGCCCGATGGCAAGAATCATCATTCTAGGCTCAGCGCCGGCCAGCACACAGGGACAGTTGACGGCGGGCCGCGAATGAAACTGTGCAGGTCGCACCATTAAATTGGCGATGTGCCGCTGATCGGCTGGCCAGGCGTTGCAAGTGGTTCATGCATAAGCTCATTGGATCCGCCAACAGCATCCCCCTCAGGAGACTGCCATGTACGGCATGCGCGCCCAGGACAACGCCCCCGCCACGCACTTTCGCTGTGACCGGATGTGTCGGGTGAATGGAGAGTTGTATTTCAGCACCCGGGAAAACACGCTGGAGGGGCCGTTTGAAAACCAGGAAGCGGCTGCGCGGGAGATTGAGGCTTATATTGCGCGGATGCAGCTATTGAGCGCCAGTCGATAGGCCGAGGCGCCTGCATCGCGGGCAAGCCCGCTCCCACAGTGATCTTCGGTGTTCACAATTTTTGTGCCCATCAAAAAACCTGTGGGAGCGGGCTTGCCCGCGATAGCAATTTGAGATTCACCAAAAATCTCAAGGCTTTTAGCGCACCGCTTCAAACAACCCGGTCGCGCCCATCCCGCCCCCCACACACATGGTCACAACACCGTAACGCAAATTCCGTCGCTGCAATTCCCGCACAAGATGCCCGACCTGACGCGAACCGGTCATACCGAACGGGTGGCCAATGGAAATCGAGCCGCCATTGACGTTGTACTTGTCGTTATCAATCCCCAGCCGGTTGCGGCTGTACAGGCATTGCGAGGCGAACGCTTCGTTGAGTTCCCACAGGTCGATGTCGGCCACCTGCAACCCCTTGGCCTTGAGCAACTTCGGCACCGAGAACACCGGGCCGATGCCCATTTCATCTGGCTCGCAACCCGCCACGGTGAAACCACGGAAGAACGCCTTCGGCTTCAACCCCAATTCCAGCGCTTTTTCCAGGCTCATCACCAAGGTCATGGACGCACCGTCGGACAGCTGCGACGAGTTGCCCGCCGTCACCGAACCGTCCTCGGCAAACACCGGTTTCAACCCCGCCAGACTTTCCAGGGTCGTGTCCGGACGGTTGCAGTCGTCGCGATCAACGACGCCATCAAGGATCTGCACTTGGCCGGAGGCCTTGTCTTCAACCCGATACTTCACCGCCATCGGTACGATTTCGTCGTCGAACAGCCCGGTGGCCTGCGCCTGAGCGGTGCGCTGCTGACTTTGCAACGCGTACAGGTCCTGTTCTTCACGGCTGACGTTGTAACGACGCGCAACGATTTCGGCAGTCTGGCCCATGGGGAAGTAGATGCCCGGCACCTGCTCCTTCAGCAGCGGGTTGATCAGGTTGTCGGTGTTGACGCTTTTCATGGTCAGGCTGATGGATTCGACGCCACCGGCGACGATGATGTCGCTGCAGCCCGAAGCGATCTGGTTGGCGGCGATGGCAATCGCCTGCAAGCCCGATGAGCAGAAACGGTTGAGGGTCATGCCGGCGGTGCCGGTGCCCAGACGCGAGAGCACCGCAACGTTGCGACCGATGTTGTAGCCCTGGGCGCCTTCGTTGGAGCCGGCGCCGACGATGCAATCCTCGACGCTGGCCGGGTCAATGCCCGAGCGCGCCAGCAGCGCATTGACGCAGTGAGCCGCCATGTCGTCCGGACGGGTCTGGTTGAACTTGCCGCGAAAGGACTTGGCCAGGCCGGTCCGCACGCTGTCGACGATCACCACTTCACGCATGGCATACCTCATTATTGTTGTCGGTTGAGAGTGGAACGAGCATAAGTCCACCCGTAACCGGTCGCGACAATCATTCACCCCGCGTATGCGTCACCATCGGCTCACTTCTTCAACTTTTTCAGCTTTTTCTCGTGCTTGTCGGACTTTTCGAACGCCGCTTCCAGCGCCTGGTTGAGCGTGCGCAAAACCTTGACCCGCGCCCAGCGCTTGTCGTTGGCTTCCACCAGCGTCCAAGGGGAAATTTCGGTGCTGGTACGGTCGACCATGTCGCCGACTGCAGCGCGATAGGCATCCCACTTTTCGCGATTGCGCCAGTCATCTTCGGTGATCTTGAAGCGCTTGAAGGGGATCTGCTCGCGTTCTTCGAAGCGCTCCAGTTGCGTCTGTTTATCGATGGCCAGCCAGAACTTGACCACGATCACACCGGCATCGGCGATCTGCTCTTCGAAATCGTTGATCTCACTGTAAGCGCGCAGCCAGTCGGCCGGACTGCAAAAGCCTTCGATACGCTCCACCAGCACCCGGCCATACCAGGAACGGTCGAACACGGTGAATTTGGACCGCGCCGGAATATGCCGCCAGAACCGCCACAGGTACGGATGTGCCCTCTCTTCTTCGGTGGGCGCGGCGATCGGCACGATGCTGTATTGCCGAGGATCGAGCGCGGCGGCCACCCGACGAATCGCCCCGCCTTTGCCCGCCGCATCGTTGCCTTCAAACACGGCGATCAAGGCGTGCTGGCGCATGCGCTTGTCGCGCATCAACCCGGAAAAACGCGCCTGCTCAGTGATCAGTTGCTCTTCGTAGTCTTCCTTCTCCAAGTGTTGGCTCAGGTCGAGGCTGTCGAGCAAGGTCACCCGATCGACGCTACTGGCCAATGGCGCGGCGCTGACTTTATCCGGGTGAATCTTCGGTCTTTTCAAGGCTTCTTGCAGGCCGTCAAGCAGAATCCTGCCGACCGCCAGGCTGCGATAGCGCGGGTCCATCCCGGCGATCACATGCCACGGCGCATAGTCGCGGCTGGTGCGGCGCAGAATGCGTTCGCCGTACTTGACGAACTTGTCGTAAGTCTCCGATTGCTGCCAGTCCAGCGGGCTGATGCGCCAGCTGTGCAACGGGTCGTCGGCCAGGGCCTTGAGGCGGTCCTTCATTTGCTTCTTGGAGAGGTGGAACCAGAACTTGAAGATCAGCGCGCCTTCGTCGCACAACATCTTCTCCAGGCGTTCGGCACCGTTGATGCTCTGATCGAGCCGGGGATCCTTGATCACGCCATGAACCCGCCCCTGCAACATCTGGCTGTACCAGTTACCGAAAAAAATCCCCATGCGCCCTGTGGCCGGCAGCATCCGCCAGTAGCGCCAGGCCGGTGGTCGCGCCAGTTCTTCGTCGGTCTGCTGATCGAACGTGCGCACCTCGATCAGTCGCGGGTCCATCCATTCATTGAGCAACTTCACCGTCTCGCCCTTGCCGGCGCCTTCGATGCCGTTGATCAAAACAATCACCGGAAAGCGTTTTTGCTGCTGCAGTTCGAACTGCGCCTCGAGCAACGCTTCACGCAGCGCCGGCACTTCGGCTTCATAGGTTTCTTTGTCGATGACGTGACCGATTTCGGCAGATTCGAACATTGAACAGCTCCTTCCAGGATTGAACAAGACTAGCGGATAGACCTCTCCTGTGTGGGAGAAATCCCATTTTCACTGCCCGGCCCGTTCCGCACGTTGCCATGGATCAAGCAGCGACTCGGCGATCGGCTAGAATGGCCGCCTTGCCGTTGCCGAGCCTGCCATGAAACCTGTATTGCCCCACGCCCAGCTCGACTGGGACGACCAAGGGCTCCCGCGCTCGCGGGTGTTCGATGATGTGTATTTTTCCGACCTGTCCGGGCTGGATGAAACCCGCTACGTCTTCCTCGAACAGAATGCGCTGCGTGAACGTTTTGCGGCGTTGCCGGTAGGCGGGAGGCTGGTGATTGGCGAGACCGGTTTTGGTACCGGGTTGAATTTCCTCTGCGCCTGGCAGTTGTTCGAGCAGCACGCGGTGGCCGGTGCGCGGTTGCATTTTGTCAGTGTCGAAAAGTACCCGCTGAGCCTGCCCGACTTGCAGCGGGCGCTGGCCTTGTGGCCGGAGCTCAAGCCGTTTGCCGATCAACTGTTGGCGCAATACGTGGCAATTCATCAAGGCTTTCAGCGTCTGGTTCTGGACCACGGGCGCATCACCCTGACGCTGCTGATTGGCGATGCGCTAGAACAGTTGCCACAACTGGACGCGCAGATCGATGCGTGGTTTCTCGACGGTTTCGCCCCAGCGAAAAACCCCGACATGTGGACCGCCGAACTGTTTGCCGAACTGGCCCGACTGGCGGCGCCCGGCTCGACCATCAGCACCTTCACCAGCACCGGGTGGGTGCGTCGTCTGTTGAATGGCGCAGGCTTCAAGATGAAGCGCACGCCCGGCATCGGCCACAAATGGGAAATCCTGCGCGGAGTGTTCCTCGGCTGGCCTGAGGAAGTTCCGGTGCCCGCCGTGGCTAAACCATGGTTCGCGCGCCCGATGCCACTAAAAGGTGAACGTCGTGCCCTGGTGATCGGCGCCGGCCTCGCCGGTTGCGCGACGGCCGCCAGCCTGGCCGCACGGGGTTGGCAAGTCAGTCTGCTGGAGCGTCACGCAGCAGTGGCGCAGGAAGCCTCGGGCAATCCTCAAGGGGTTTTGTACCTCAAGCTTTCCGCACATGGCACCGCATTGTCGCAATTGATCGTCAGTGGTTTCGGCCACACCCGACGCGTGCTTGAGCATTTGCATCGAGGTCTCGACTGGGACGATTGCGGTGTGTTGCAACTGGCGTTCAATGCCAAGGAAGCGCAGCGTCAGGGGCAATTGGCCGCGGCGTTTCCCGAGGACTTGCTGCACACGCTCGATCGAGCGCAGGCCGAGATCCGTGCCGGTATCGCGCTGCAATCGGGTGGCCTGTTCTACCCCGAAGGCGGCTGGGTGCATCCGCCCGCCCTGTGCCAATGGCAAGCTGCGCACCCGAACATACAGGTCCTGACCCATCACGAGGTGCTGGAGTTGCGTCGAGCGCACGGGCACTGGCAAGCCCTGGATGGCGAAACCGTGCTGGCCGATGCCCCGGTGGTGGTGCTGGCCGGCGCCGCCGAGATCAAGCGTTTCTCCTACAGCTGCGAACTGCCGCTCAAACGCATTCGTGGACAAATCACTCGGCTGCCACAGACGCCTGAAAGCCAGGCGCTGGGCACTGTCGTCTGCGCCGAAGGTTATGTCGCTCCAGCGCGTTTGGGTGAACACACCTTGGGCGCCAGTTTCGATTTCAACTCCGATGACCTGACCCCTACCGCTGCCGAACATGCAGGCAATCTGCTGATGCTCGAAGAAATCTCGGTCGACCTGGTCGCTCGGCTCGGCACGAATGCATTGCAGCCTGAAGCACTTGAAGGGCGCGCAGCGTTTCGTTGCACCAGCCCGGATTACTTGCCGATTGTCGGTCCACTGGCCGACGGTCAGGCGTTCGCCGACGCCTACAGCGCCTTGAGCAAGGATGCCCGGCAAACCCCGGACGTCCCATGCCCATGGCTGGACGGCCTGTACGTCAACAGCGGCCACGGTTCCCGAGGTTTGATCACCGCTCCGTTGTCAGGCGAGTTGCTGGCGGCGTGGCTGGATAACGAGCCGCTGCCCTTGCCCAGAGCCGTCGCCGAGGCATGTCATCCGAACCGCTTTGCCTTGCGACGGCTGATTCGGGGCAAGGCCTGAGGCGCTCAATCCAGCGCGAAGCAAGTCCTTGACTCGTCAGCCGTCATGGCCGCCTCGGTCAGACGCGTCAGCAAAGCCGTCTCGGCTTGCTTCAACTCATCGGCGATACCGTCAACCTGCGGACGATAGTCCGCGCCAAGTGTCGCCTCATTTTCGAAGGCTGTTTCCATCCGCACGTGAAAGGGTGCCGTCAGGTCGGTGAACTGTTGGCCATGATGCTGTCGCAAAAAGTCGCTCCAGAACGTGCGGCCACTGATGTAAGTCGATAGTTCAGGTGAGACTTCTGCGGCGATGACCTTGTTGTAGGCAACCTCCAGATCATTTGCTTTGACGCCACTGAGCGATGCATAACGCATGTGCCGGGGCTGGCCGACCAGTTCGAGCCGGTCGGCCAGGCCGGTGCGATAAGCCAGCTCCACTTCCACCGCATCGAGCGCAGGATTGGCCTGGGCCTGTTCCCGGGCAATTCGGCCAAGATAATCCAGACGGAACAGGCTTCGCCCAAGTCTCAACAGCCGAGCAGCCTGATCATGGGCATTCGCGGACTGCCGAACCACCCTGTCGATCTCGACGGCGACCTCAAGATTGCTGAAGATCGTCGCCGCGTGATCAGCGCAGTTGGCTTTCACTGCCATCGACAGCAATTGAGTGCATAACGCCGAGTCCGTCCGAGTCGCCTCAATGACACTCCAGACGCGCCGGGTCATGTCTTCGTTCACAAAGCGGCTATCCGCCGAGCTCCCGACTTCTGCCAGCAGTTCAAAGAATTCTTTCGAACGGGGTTCGTTCTTCAGCGCCAGCCATGCACGATTACGACTGGCATAGATCTCTTCAGCCGGTTTTGGCATCCACAGGTCTCGAGCCCTTTGATCATTGAGCACCACAGTTTCATTCTGCAGCAGCCCCATCCCGATCCCCGTGCGGCTCCGGTAGGCCTCCAGACTCGTTCGGCTCGTCGCGGAGATGGGGTTATGGCGCAGGTTGATCGCCAGCGCGAATCGCTGAGGAAGCTGGAACAGCCATTGGGGCAACTCCCGAATCTGGTTTCCTCGCAGGTCCACGAAGTCCAGATATGGCAAGCGGGAAAGCCCGACAGGCAGTTCCGTCGCGTGTGTATCGCGCAGCAGCAGTTCTTTCAGATTGAGCATTTTGCTGACATCAATCGTGGCTCCCAAGCGATTGCCGCTCAGCCCCAACGTGCGCAAATTGCGCATGTCGGCCAGTTTGCGCAAGGTGTGTTCAGTCAGTTGAAGCTGATTACCCTGCAGGCTTAAGTACTGGAGGTCGGGCATGTACGACAGCGCCTCAGGCAATCGTGTGAGTTGATTGCGGTCCAGTTCCAGAGTGACCAGCCCTTTGAACGGTCTAAGGAAATACGCCAGCTCATCGCCCGCCTGCATGTCCCTGATTGAAAGGCGGCGCACATGCGCGACATCCGGTTCGGTCAGCGTTGGCAATGGGCCTACAGGGTTGTGCTCCAGCGCGAGCGTTGTAGAAGGCGGGTTTTGCCGAGCGACCCGGCGCCAGCAGTTTTCGATGGCATTGGCCACCTGACGACGGCTGACCCGGATATCGTTGAGCGCCCCCGGTAGCGTCTTCATTTGCGCTTCATCGTCACGCCAGGTGTGCAACACGCCGAGCAGTTTCTTCAGTTGCTGCTGCAGCTCCTTGATGCGATTCACCCGCTGCATCTGGGTGGTGCCGGCGTTGTCGAGAAACGACGAAACCTGAGCATCCGTGAACAGCGGATAGAGCTTTCTGACTTGACGAATCAAGCCCCTTGCATAAGTGCCCGCAGCGGGAGGATCCGCCTGGACACAGGCAGTAAGGTGTTGGGGTGTATCACTGCGCTCCCCCCGTAACACCCGCCGGGTACGCGCCGGATCGTCAGCGGCGGCCCTCAACAGCCGTGATCGTAATGTCGGGACATCCGGCGTATTGTCGCCGGTGAGATGTGTGCGGGCGCTGTCAGGCAATGCATCCAGTATCGACTGAAGCAGGGTCTCGCTTGTCAGCGTGGAAGACACATTGCCGTTGGTTTGGGTGACCTTGTACCCGCTGGACGTCTTGACAATCACCTCGCGCGACGGCGCATCCGCTTCGCCCACGCTCTCCAGCAAGGTGCCGGTCGCTGAACCCTGTCGCACTTCTAGTCGACAGCGGTCATCCCAGCCTTGCACCCTGTCCATCAACCCGAGCGTCAGTCTGTCGGTGTCGGCATTCGCCAGTTGCGGCAGATGCAACCCGGTGAGCGCACGGTCCTGCCTGATCAGCGCCTGTGCCTCACTGACCTGCCGAGCGAGATCCATTCCGAGGATCTTGCGGTCACGCAGAAAGCTGCGATCGCTGCCAGAGGCGTTATCCAGCAATTCCTGACAGACCTGCGTGGGAAGGTCTGCGGCGTGTTCGCGCAGGATCGCCACGTCACCAGTGGCGGTGCCGTCCCAGGTTTTATAGAGCCACTGAAACAGCGGCTGGCGATTGCGCTTGAGCGTTGCCGCGATCTTCTTTGCCAGCAACTGCGATTTCGATTCAGTGGTCGTGCGACCCACGATGCCCTCCACTTCTGCCGGATAGAGGCCATTGATGACGGCATCGAGCAGTGTCCCCGACTCCAGATCCGACTCAGAGACCTGCACGCTGTTGACGTCATCATCGTGTGACGCGGTTTCGGGGAAGCGGGAAACGACCAGGCCCTCCTCGTCGCGCACTTCAATGAAGCGCTCGACCGGCCAGCCGCGCAGCCTCGGCAGCGTATGCAGTTGCTCCTGAATGAAGTTCTTGTTCGCGGTCTCTCCCCGTTCCATTGCCGCGACCATCGCGGTGATGCGCCGGTCAATCCTGAAACGCTCGACACAATCATTCAGCCGCTGCGGTAGCTTGAGGTGGCTTTCATGCAACTGGTGCAACGTGTCAGGCGTCATGTCGGTGATGTCGGCAATCGCTTCCAGATCACTGCCGAGATCGCTCAGGCGCGGGTCCGTGCGCCCCAACGCATAGGCGCCGTCGCGCCACTCGTGCGCATGCTCATAGACATGCCGCCAGCCACCGTCCAAATGTCGCTCGACGGCAGGCGCAAAGGCGTCAGTGCGCACAGGATGATTGAGGGTCCATGCCGATCCCGCGGCGTTACGGGTGACGCGATAGGTCGCGCCCTCCATGACGATCGACGTCTGTCCGGCATGCCGGTAAAGCTCTTGCGAATCAGGTTGCATGCCGACTGGCAGTGTCGCGGTCTGTTTGTAAGGAGCAAGGTCGGGCTTCCACAGTTTTCTTTGACCATCAGCGCGATTGATGGCTACGAAACCGTCGAAAAACACCTCCTGCTCCTTCGCGCCCTTACCGATAGCTGTCGCGATGATTTTTCCACCGACGGCAAACGCTGCCAGCTGCGCGACGTTTTCCACGACCCTCAGCAAATGGCCCAACGCCTCGGCCCGCTCGCCGTGTGTCCAGTCAGCCACACCTTCATAGACCTCACTGACGATGTCGACGACCGCCGCAGCCAGCATGAATTGGCCGATCACCGGTACGAAAAAAGCGGCTGCGTTCAACAGCAGAAGCCCACCTTCGAGCAATGCCTGAAGGGTTTTTTCCCGCTGTTGCTCATCGACGTCTTCTGTCGGCACGGCAAGTACTCGTGCGTCTTTTTGAGTCTTACTGACAAAATCACTGAAGAAAAAATCGCCAAGGCAAGTGCTGACGGGAGCAGCAGCGAGCGCGCCCAAGGTCTTGCCCTTGTCAAACCGGGTAAAAAACCCGGTTTTGTCGTGGCCATGCAGGTACTGCTCTGCGAAAGATTTTCGGTAGCTTTTGCTTTGCAAATGGAGGGTCAGGTAGACCTTGAACTCATCCAGCGAGGCGTATTCATACAGCGGTCGTCGGGGTTCGTTCGGCATGTAAACCACACACCGGGCCTTCGGCGCGGTATCGATGGAGACTTTGCTAAACACCAGGGCGCCCCAGATGCAGGTGTCATGAATCATCAAGCCCTGCCAATGCACCGGCCCGCCATCAAACAGCGCGCCTCTGGTTTGAGCTGCCGGGAGATCCTGATCGATCACACTCAGCAGCATGGTGTAGACCGCAGGCGTGATGTTCTTTTTCAGGGAGGCCATGTGGAGGGCGACTCGCATGTCCAGCACCTTCAACCGCTGGATGTCCGCGACGCTGGCCCGATCATCGACAGGCGCACCCCTTGCGGGTCTGGCCGGCAATGCCAAGGCCTCGTCGATATGGCGCTGATAGCGGGCACCGAGGTCGAGTTCACGACACAGTGCAGCGAATTTTTCAGGGCTTGTTTCAGGGCCTGATTGGGCCTGTTCATTGATTCGTATTACCGAGTCCGGAATACCGCCGCTCCTCGCTTCCGCAGAGGTGAAGTTCTCCATGGCCGCCTGGAGCAGGCTGCGCGAGGTGGTGGTTTCTTTATCCTTGCCGCCAAGGACCGGGAGCACCCCTGTTGAGGTGTAGATTTTTTTGGTGATGTCCAGCGTGTCCCGCTCGACGTCGAAATCGATCGTCCATTTGCCCTTGAGGAACCCGGTCAGTTGCTCTTTGCAGAACTCGTCCAGCGGCTTGAGCTTTTTGAGCGCCTCCGTGACTTTGCCTTGGGCAACAAAAGACTGCTCGAACGCAGCCTTCAGCGCCTGCACCCCATTCAGATCCGCCGTCGCCAACCATTGCGGAACAGACACTTGCAGCACCTGCGCTTTGTCCAGGTCGCCGGTGTGCTCCAACAACGCTTCGAGGCGTTGTGCCGATGTCATGGGCACCGTCACGGGGGCGGCTTTGGAAGTCGTAGCCAACATGAGCAATATCCTTATTGCGTTGAGAGGCCCTCAGTTTATGAAGCTCGACAGGCATTTAATAATTCGAATAACGGGTCGAACGGGCGTGCATCCCAACAGCTACTCGTATGTATCACAGCAATAATTACCACCACCGCAATGCACATTTCTGCCTTGGCTGCCGTTCCCCCGGCAGCGTCTGCTTATTACTTATCGATCTAAAACTCCCACGATCCCAGCGGGTCAGTTTCTGAGTACCCGTCGTTTTAGCCGGGTATCGATTGACCCTCCCCAACGGAAAAACCGGTAAGGACTTTATGTGCGGATTAGCTGGCGAGTTACGCTTTGATCATCAACCTGCGGACCTTGCAGCCGTTGAACGAATCACCCATCACCTGGCGCCTCGCGGCCCTGACGCGTGGGGTTTTCATAGCCAGGGGCCGATTGCCCTGGGCCATCGTCGCCTGAAAATCATGGACCTGTCGGACGGCTCGGCGCAGCCGATGGTCGACAATCAACTGGGCCTGTCCCTGGCCTTCAACGGCGCGATCTACAACTTCCCGGAACTGCGCACCGAGCTCGAAAGCCTCGGTTACGCCTTCTATTCCGGCGGCGACACCGAAGTGCTGCTCAAGGGCTATCACGCCTGGGGCGAAGCGCTGTTACCCAAGCTCAACGGCATGTTCGCCTTCGCCATCTGGGAGCGCGACGCCAAGCGCCTGTTCATCGCCCGCGACCGTCTCGGCGTAAAGCCGCTGTACCTGTCGCGAACCGGCCAGCGCCTGCGCTTCGCTTCCGCTTTGCCGGCGTTGCTCAAGGGCGGCGACATCAACCCGATCCTCGACCCGGTGGCGCTCAATCATTATCTGAACTTCCACGCGGTGGTCCCGGCGCCGCGCACCTTGCTGGCCGGCATCGAAAAGCTGCCACCCGCCACCTGGATGCGCATCGAAGCGGACGGCACCACCGAGCAGAAAACCTGGTGGACCCTGCCCTACGGCCCACACGCCGACGAGCTCAATCTGACCCTCGAAGACTGGCGCGACCGCGTACTCGACAGCACCCGCGATGCCGTAGCGATTCGCCAACGGGCGGCCGTGGACGTCGGCGTGCTGCTGTCGGGCGGTGTCGACTCGAGCATGCTCGTCGGTCTGTTGCGTGAGGTTGGCGTGGAAAACCTGTCGACCTTCTCCATCGGTTTCCAGGATGCCGGCGGCGAACGCGGTGACGAGTTCCAGTATTCGGACCTGATCGCCAAACACTACAACACGCAACACCATCAACTGCGCATCGACGAAAAGGAGATCATCGAGCAACTGCCCGCAGCCTTCCGCGCGATGAGCGAGCCGATGGTCAGCCATGACTGCATCGCGTTCTATCTGTTGTCCCGCGAAGTGGCCAAGCACTGCAAAGTGGTGCAAAGCGGCCAGGGTGCCGACGAACTGTTCGCCGGCTATCACTGGTATCCGCAGGTCGATGGCGCGGCCGATCCGTACGCGGCGTACCGAGAGGCGTTTTTTGACCGCAGCTACGAGGATTACGCCGCCACCGTGCAACCGAAATGGCTGACCGCGAATGACGCCGCCGGCGACTTCGTGAAGGAACATTTCGCACAACCCGGCGCCGATGCGGCGGTGGACAAAGCCTTGCGTCTGGACAGCACGGTGATGCTGGTGGACGACCCGGTCAAACGCGTCGACAACATGACCATGGCCTGGGGCCTGGAGGCGCGCACGCCGTTTCTCGACTATCGCCTGGTGGAATTGTCAGCACGGGTGCCGGGCAAATTCAAACTGCCGGACGGCGGCAAGCAGGTGCTGAAAGAAGCCGCGCGATTGGTGATTCCGAGCGAAGTCATCGACCGCAAGAAAGGCTACTTCCCGGTGCCAGGCCTCAAACACTTACAGGGCGACACGCTGAACTGGGTGCGCGAACTGCTGCTGGACCCGAGCCAGGATCGCGGCCTGTTCAACCCAGCGATGCTCGACCGCCTGCTGACCGATCCACAAGGCCAATTGACCCCGTTGCGCGGCTCCAAGCTGTGGCAACTGGCGGCGCTGAACCTGTGGCTCAGTGAACAAGGAATCTGATCGATGAAACCTCACGCCACGGCGTATAGCCAACGCCTGTTGCGCGGTCAGGCGCCCTCTTACGAACGCTTGCAGGCGCGTCTGGCCGAAGACGGCAGTGAACTGGGCGCCGCACCGATTGCCGTGCATTGCGGCTGGGGCCGGTTGTTGATCGGGCATACATTCCCCGATCCGGCCAGCCTCGCCCAGGAATTGCTCAATGAGCAGCCGGGCGAGCGCGACATCGCCCTGTATGTCGCCGCGCCCCAGCAAGTGCTAGGGCTGGAGCCGGCACAACTGTTTCTTGATCCGTCGGATACCTTGCGGTTGTGGTTCAGCGATTACCGTCAGGCGACCCGCGTGTTTCGCGGCTTTCGCATTCGTCGTGCGCAAAGCGATGCCGACTGGCAGGCGATCAATCAGTTGTATCAGGCACGCGGCATGTTGCCGATCGATGCCAGCCTGCTGACCCCGCGTCATCAGGGCGGCCCCGTGTACTGGCTGGCCGAAGACGAGGACAGCGGCGCGATCATCGGCAGCGTCATGGGCCTCAATCATCACAAGGCATTCAACGATCCGGAAAACGGCAGCAGCCTCTGGTGCCTGGCGGTCGATCCACACTGTTCGCGGCCCGGCGTTGGTGAAGTGTTGGTGCGGCATCTGATCGAACACTTCATGAGCCGTGGGCTGAGTTACCTGGACCTGTCCGTGCTGCACGACAATCTCCAGGCAAAAAGTCTTTACGCCAAGCTCGGTTTTCGCAACCTGTCGACCTTTGCGATCAAACGCAAGAACGGCATCAATCAACCGTTGTTTCTCGGCCCCGGTCCTGAAGCCGAGTTCAACCCCTACGCGCGGATCATCGTCGAGGAAGCCCATCGTCGCGGCATCGATGTGCAGGTCGATGATGCCGAGGCCGGGATGTTTACCCTCAGCCACGGTGGGCGGCGAGTGCGTTGCCGTGAGTCGCTGAGTGACCTGACCAGCGCCATCAGCATGAGCCTGTGTCAGGACAAAAGCCTGACGCACAAGGTGTTGAAGGCGGCCGGGCTGAATCTGCCGACCCAGCAACTGGCCGGCAACGCCGATGACAATCTGGCGTTTCTCGACGAGCACGAGCGGGTGGTGGTCAAACCGCTGGATGGCGAGCAGGGGCAAGGGGTGGCGGTGGATTTGCGGACCATCGAAGACGTCCAGCTAGCCATTGAATCAGCCCGCCAGTTCGACAGCCGCGTGCTGCTGGAAAGCTTTCACGAAGGCCTCGACCTGCGGATTCTGGTGATCGGGTTTGAGGTGGTGGCGGCGGCGATTCGTCGGCCGGCCGAAGTGGTGGGCGACGGTCAGCATTCCATCGGAGCGCTGATCGAAGCCCAGAGTCGCCGACGTCAGGCGGCCACCAGCGGTGAAAGCAAAATCCCGCTGGACCACGAGACCGAACGCACTGTGCAGACAGCGGGTTACGACTACAGCAGCATTCTGCCGGCCGGTGAGCATTTGTTCGTACGGCGTACGGCGAATCTTCATACCGGCGGTGTGCTGGAAGATGTCACGGCGATCCTGCATCCGACACTGGTGGACGCAGCCGTGCGCGCGGCGCGGGCGCTGGACATTCCGATGGTCGGGCTCGACCTGATGGTGCTCGCGGCGGATCAAGCGCAGTACGTGTTTATCGAAGCCAATGAACGCGCCGGTCTGGCCAACCATGAACCGCAGCCGACGGCCGAACGGTTTGTGGATCTGTTGTTTCCGCACAGTCAGCCAGCGGTTTCTTAGTGATGCGGTGCCTGTTGGGCCGCCATCGCTGGCAAGCCAGCGCCTACAAGTCATGCGACAACCCTGTAGGAGCTAGCTTGCCAGCGATAGCGGCCTGACAGGCAACACACACCTTCTTTTCTCTCATCGAAACCATCGATGTTCGTGACTCATCAGGAGTTTCCATGACCCGTAAAATTCCGGAACCGGACCTCAACTATCTACAAAAAGTCTTGCTGGAAATGCTCGCCATTCCCAGCCCCACCGGCTTCACCGACACCATCGTGCGCTACGTCGCCGAGCGGCTTGAAGAGCTGGGCATTCCTTTCGAGATGACCCGCCGTGGCACCATCCGCGCCACGCTCAAAGGCAAGAAAAACAGCCCCGACCGCGCCGTCTCCGCCCACCTCGACACCATCGGCGCCGCCGTTCGCGCAGTGAAAGACAACGGTCGCCTGACCCTGGCACCGGTCGGCTGCTGGTCCAGCCGTTTTGCCGAGGGCAGCCGCGTCAGCCTGTTTACCGACAACGGCGTGATCCGTGGCAGCGTGTTGCCGTTGATGGCGTCCGGGCATGCGTTCAACACGGCAGTGGACGAGATGCCGATCAGTTGGGATCACATCGAACTGCGCCTCGACGCGTACTGCGCGACCCGCGCCGACTGCGATTCGCTGGGGATCAGCGTTGGCGATTTCGTCGCGTTCGACCCGCTGCCGGAGTTCACCGAAAGCGGCCACATCAGCGCCCGGCACCTCGACGACAAGGCCGGTGTTGCCGCGTTGCTGGCGGCGCTGAAAGCGATCGTCGACAGTGGCGAAGAACTGATGATCGACTGCCATCCGCTGTTCACCATCACCGAGGAAACCGGCAGCGGCGCGGCGGCGGCATTACCGTGGGACGTCAGCGAATTCGTCGGCATCGACATTGCGCCGGTCGCGCCCGGCCAGCATTCCAGCGAACACGCGGTCAGCGTGGCGATGCAGGATTCCGGCGGGCCTTACGACTATCACTTGTCTCGGCACCTGCTGCGGCTGGCCAGCGACAACGAGTTGCCGGTGCGTCGCGACCTGTTTCGCTACTACTTCAGTGACGCGCATTCGGCGGTCACCGCCGGCCATGACATTCGCACCGCCCTGCTCGCCTTCGGCTGCGACGCGACTCACGGCTACGAACGCACCCACATCGACAGCCTCGCAGCGCTCAGTCGCCTGCTCGGCGCCTACATCCTCAGCCCGCCAGTGTTCGCCAGCGATGCGCAGCCGGCCAAGGGATCGTTGGACCGGTTCAGTCATCAGATCGAACATGACACGCAGATGGAAAGCGATACGCGGGTGCCGTCGGTGGACAGTCTGGTGGGGCAACGGTCCGATAGCTGATCCGGATTTTTGGTTGTCAGACAGATCGCCATCGCCGGCAAGCCAGCTCCTACAGGAGTTGTGTCGTACAAAATACTCCGAACGACACAACTCCTGTAGGAGCTGGCTTGCCGGCGATGGCGACGGCTCAGTCAACCCATCATTCCCAGGCTAGCCGCAACCGCCCATTCGCCGTAGCATCGCGCCATTGTTTAGCCGAGGTGCCTATGCTGATTCCCCACGACCAACTTGAAGTCGACACCCTGACCCGCCTGATCGAGGATTTCGTGACCCGTGACGGCACCGACAACGGCGATGACACGCCGCTGGAAACCCGCGTATTGCGGGTACGCCAGGCCTTGACCAAAGGTCAGGCGCTGATTGTCTTCGACCCGGAAAGCGAGCAATGCCAGTTGATGCTCAAGCACGACGTGCCCAAGCATCTGTTCGACTGACGCCTTCATCGCCCTTTGGTTTTTTCCAGTTTGACCTGGATGCGCTTGTAGACTTCGGCCCGGTGCACATTGACGCTCTGCGGCGCTTCGACGCCAAAGCGCACGGTGTTGCCGCTGACGCCGACAATACGCACCGAAATCTCGTCACCGATGGAAATCATTTCGCCCACAACGCGGCTGAGTACAAGCATGGCATTCGTCCTTCAGGGTTATCGAACCCTGAAGATGCCCGGCGCCCGACGGGCCTTCAATGCGACGAGCGCAAAACAGTCCCGCCCTACAGCACAAGACGAACACCTCTTAAGGAAACGTCTTACAAACTGTGGTTTTGCCTCAGGAGGCGGAGAAACGCGGGCCGAACAGGATGATGCTTGCGCCGATCACACACAACGCCACGCCGATCCAGTCCGAGCCGAGCGGACGAATCCGTTCGACCACCGCCAGCCAGCCAATCGACGCAATGATGTAGATGCCACCGTAGGCGGCATAAGCACGCCCCGCATAGCTCGCCTCGACACGGGTCAGCAGCAACGCGAACAAGGTCAGGCTGAGCAGCGCCGGCACCACCCACCAGACGCTTTTGCCTTGACGCAGCCACATCCAGAAGGCAAAGCAGCCGGCGATTTCAAACAGCGCGGCAAGAAAAAACCACAGGTAATTGAGCATGCGAACGTCTCGTGAGGCTGACCGATTGCGGCCACCCTAACGACGACGTTGTACGCGGGCAAGTTCAGCCTGCGGTTTGTTTGGCCTTGGCGCGCATTTTATCGGCCATGAGGGTCATTTCGTTGTAGAGCAGTTGCGGGTTCTTCTGCTTGAGCGCCCAGGCCATACGGCCCTGTTCGTGGGGCAAGATCATGAATTCGCCGGCGGCGACGTGCTGATAGATGTAGTCGGCAATGTCCGTCGCACTAATCGGCGAACTTTCCAGCAACTTGCCAACCTGCGCTTTCATGGCAGGCGTCGGACCACGGAAAGAGTCCAGCAGGTTGGTCTGGAAGAACGACGGGCACACCACATGAACACCGATTTCCTGGTGCGCCAGTTCGATCAGCAGGCTTTCGGACAACGCCACCACACCGGCCTTGGCCACGTTGTAGTTGCTCATGGCCGGGCCTTGCATCAAAGCCGCCATCGACGCGATGTTGATGATCTTGCCTTTGCTTTTTTCCAGCAGCGGCAAGAACGCCTTGCACCCCTTGACCACGCCCATCAGGTTGATCGCGATCTGCCAGTCCCAGTCTTCCAGGGACAGTTCGCTGAAGAACCCGCCCGAGGCGACACCGGCGTTGTTGACGATGACATCGATGCCGCCGAGTTTGACTTCACAGGCCTGGGCGAACGCGGTCAACTGACTGTAATCGCGCACATCGCACCGCTGGATAAAACCGTCACCGCCGGCTTCGCGAACCAGTTTCAGGGTTTCCTGCAGACCAGGCTCGCTGACATCGGACAAGGCCAGTTGCCAGCCTTCACGCGCCCAGCGCAGCGCGATTTCGCGACCCAGGCCCGAGCCCGCGCCAGTGATCATCATGCGATTTTGCATAGCAAACAGCCTTGTTGTTCCGGGGAAGATGCATCGAGTGTAGCGAAGGACATTGCCCGACCCACGCTCCATCAGATTGCTGAATGGCGCGAGCAAACCGCGAGCGCGCCTGAACCCACTAGCCCCCTGAGAACGAAATAAGCCTTTCTTCGAAAAACATTAAAAAAACTTGGAATTTTCTTTCATGTACAACAGTCGGATTTTGTAAGCAGCTCGGGTTAATTGCAGTCCAGCTGACAATTAATCACCCGAAAATTCCAGAACACTTCCAACAAGGAAATAGACATGGGCACAATTCTAATTATTATTTTGATCCTCCTGCTGGTAGGTGGTCTGCCGGTCTTCCCTCACTCCAGAAGTTGGGGTTATGGCCCGTCGGGTATCATCGGCGTGGTGTTGGTGGTGCTGTTGATTCTGCTGTTACTCGGCAAAATATAAAGAGCTGACAGGCAAAAAAAAGAGGCCCTTGAAGGGCCTCTTTTTTATTGCGTCAACTTTCAGTCCGGCTTGCCGTCAACGACACCGGCGGTGTTGTCGATCAGGCTCTTGGTTGCCGTTTGCAGGAACGCTTCGAGCTTGAGTTTCAGCTCGGCAGTACGCGGGGCATCCGGAACGATCTCGGCGTGAGGCGTTGCGCCCAGTTCGTACTGGTACATCTTCGGCGCCATTTCCTTTTCTTTCGGCAAGACCAGAATCTGATCGGCCGTGATAATGGCAGTGGTCTGTTCGCTACCCGACGGTTTGATCACGCCAAAACCGGTGTCGCCTTCCGGCAGGTCAAGCAGGTCACGCCCCCAGCACTGATGACGCACTTCGCCACCGATACGACCCATGATAGTCGGCACGATGTCGATCTGAGTGCCCACCGTGTGGTCAAGTTTGCCGAATTTTTCCTGGATGCCCGGTGCGATCATCAGCATCGGCACGTTGAAGCGGCCGAGGTCCATTTCGGTGATCTGGCGCTCGTTGCCGAAACCGTGGTCGCCGACGATGACAAACAGGGTTTCCTTGAAGTAAGGCTCCTTGCGGGCCTTTTCAAAGAACTGGCCGAGTGCCCAGTCCGCGTAACGCATGGCGGTCAAATGCTCGTTCAGACTGCCACGATCGGTCACGCGCTCGACCGGCAATGGCGTCGGCAAGGCATAGGGTGTGTGGTTGGACAGGGTTTGCAGCAAGGCATAGAACGGCTTGCCGTTTTCCCGCGCCTTGAGCTCGACCAGGCCTCGGTCGAACATGTCCTGATCGGACACGCCCCAGGTCGGATCGGAGAACACCGGGTTGACGAAGTCGTTACGACCGATGAAGTTGGTCATGCCTTGGTTGCTGAAGAAGCCAGACTGGTTGTCCCAGGCGAAGTCACCGTTGTAGACGTACACATCGTCATACTTACGCGCACTGAGCAATTGCGGGAGGCCGGACAATTTGTGGCTGCCTTCCGGGGTCTGCATCAAGTATTCGAAACCCGGCAGGTTCGGGAAGCAGGCCATGGTGGCGAACATACCCTGGTGGGTGTGAGTGCCGTTGGAGAAGAACCGGTCGAACAACAAGCCTTCCTTCGACAACTTGTCGAGGTACGGCGTGATGTTGCCCGGTGCGCCGAGAGCGCCGACCGAGTGACCGGCCATGCTTTCCATCAGGATGACGACGACGTTCTTGATCGGCAGGGTCTTGTCGGCTGGCGGCGTGTAATCGCGACGCACCGCTGCGGTCTCGGCATCCACCAGTTTGTCGTTCGGCATCACCAGCATGTCACGCACGATTTGCTGGGCTTGCGGCTGCGGCAGTGTGGCTTTCCAGATGTTGTCGCGATCTTCCGACATCCGGCTCTTGGCTGCCGCAACCAGCGACAGGGTACCGTTGAGGCCCAACTGGTTGGCGAAGTTGGAGTCAGTGGTGTAGACGTCACCCCAACGCAGCGGCGGGCCTTGACGCAGAGTGCCACGAGCCGCGACCACGCAGATCATCAGGCACACCACGAACACCATGATGCGCGCATACCACGGGGCGATCTGACGCGTGCCGATGCTGCCGCCGCTGAAGGGGCCGCGAGGACGGGTGGCGCGGTCGGCGCCCTTGAACGCCAAGGTCAGGATCAAGGTGCCCACAGCCCAGGCCAGCAGGTAGCGCACCACCGGGAATCCGTACCAGAGCATGCTCATGACGGTTTTCGGGTCTTCCTTTACATACTGGAAGACCAGGCCGTTGAGGCGCTGGTGGAACTCGCGGTAGAAGTCCATTTCCATCAGGCCGAGGAACAGCGCGATGCTCGAAGCAATGGTCAGCCAGAAACGGAAGAATCCGCGAGCCGCCATGGCCCGGGCACTGAACAGTGCCAGCAGCAATGGAATGCTGAGGTAGACCACCAAGCGCAAGTCGAAACGCAGGCCGTTGGCGAATGCTTCGAGAAAGGTCGAGGCCGGGGTGTCGAGGATCATCTCGCGGTTGTAGACCAGCAGCGCGACGCGCAGCAGGCTGAACATGACCATCATGACCAGGGCACACAACAGCGTGTAGGCCAGATGCGATTTGACGGTCGGTTGCAGCAGGCGACTAGAAGCTCGCTGCTGACTCAGGGCGTCCGGGATTGCCATGTCGTTTTAGGACCCATTGGAAGTTGAAGTTTCAAAATTACGGCTGCGCCTTGCCCTCTGTTGGCCAGTTCTCGGCCCCGGGGTTTGCGCGGTGCGCAAATGTTGCACGATCAACCGCGGCATTGCCATTGATTACTGCCTGACAATGTTGGCGCGGGCGAATTGTCTTGGAGACTTTGTGAAAATTTTGTGCAACGCATATTCGGAAACACAATAAAGCCCCCCAAACTCTAAAAGTTGAATGTGCTCATATCCGGTTATGCGGTAACGGCAACGGCAACGGCAACGGCAACGGCCATTTCAGCGAACCCTTGACTGGGGTGTTACACGATCAACTGTAGGAGCTGGCTTGCCGGCGATAGCGGTGGGTCAGCCAACCTGTTTATTGAATGGACGGACGCCAGCGCCGGCAAGCCAGCTCCTACAGGGAACTGCCAGGCCGGGCGGCGTTGCGTTTTTCCAAGTGGCCCGCTGGAAGAGCGGAACCATAAGTCGCCGAGCCCCCAACAACGGAGGTACACCCATCAAACACACCGCCTCACCCAAAAAAATGCCCCGATCAAGTCAGGGCGTTTTATAAAAGGAACGGGGCGATTATTTCTCGGCGCGTTCTTTCAGAGCTTTCAAAGTATTGAACGGCGCATCAACCACAAACTTGTTGGCAATCATCGAAGGCACGCTACCACCTGGCTCGGTGTGTACCTGATAAGTCACTTCAACCTGATCACCCTTGGGCACCAACTTCCAGAAACCCTCGACCTTGACGACCCGCACAAAACCTTTTTCTTCTGGAATGTACTTCGGTACGCCCTCGAGCTTGCGGGTCAGGCTGCCATCCGCGCCTTCGGTGGTCGTGATGTGCAACACCGAATCACGCGCGGTCACTGGCCATGGAGTATTGAACTGGGTGTAGGTCCAGCTCTGATCGCCTTCGTGCTTGAGTAGCTTCTGCTGTTTGCATTCGTGAATCCACGAGCACGCGCCCGCCACGTCTTCCTGGAGCGCGCGCAATTTGGCCATGGTGGTTTTCATCAGGGTAACGCCCTGATAAGCCTTGTAGTCAGAGCCGGCCACTTCACTCAAGGACACTTTGATGCCGTCTTCGTTCTTGGCCACCTTCCAGTCTTCGGCCTGTGCGGCGGCAGTCGCCAGCAAAACCGTCAAACCACACAGCACAGCCATTCGATGCAGCGAACCCATAGTCTTATTCCTTATTGTTGAAGTTCCGTTCGTAGAACACATCACGCCGCCGTCATCTGCTCCCACCATCCCAGCAATTTGATCGCCTCGTCACTGCTGCTTCCGCAGACTTCAACGTCGGCCTCGAACGCCGAACAAACGGCAGGACGCTCCGGGTTGCCGAAAATATTGCACAGGTTTTCGACAGAAAGTTGTACGCAACGTTCTCCGGCGGCTTTGCCATTGGGCATGCCGGGAATCGGTGAACTGATGGAAGGGGCAATGCAACAGGCGCCACAGCCTTCACGGCATTTCATGACGACGAGCTCCTCGCGACGGGTGATGTGTTAAAGGACGGGGCACAGAGTAACCGCTAAAACAGTTGTTTTAAATTACCTGCTACCGGGTTTTTACGCTCAAACCAGCGTGACTGACCAGTCTCCGACAAAGCGTCTGGCCTGCGGGTCACGCCAAGGAAGGATTTACTGCTTGAACTCGAATTCCAGCGCCGCGCCATCGACGTCCCGACGCTCTTCGTTACGCAGTTGCAACTTCATTTCGTTGCTGATCAGTCGCCCGTTGAGCTGAAAAGGAGAGCTGCCGGCCTTCTCTCCAAACATTTTTGGCAACACGGCGTCGTGCCGGGGCAGCGCGACTGTACCGATCGGCTTCAACTCTTCGGCCATGTCCTCGGGCAAGCTCAAATCCAGGTCAGCCGAAGGCAGCTTGGTTTTCACCACTTCGCTGGCCGATTTCGATTTTGAGGCAACGGGCGGACGTTTTTTCAGCACAGCCGCTTTCTTTTTGACCGGCGTGGCTTTCTTTGTCGGTGCCGGTTTTTTCGACGTCGCGCTGGCCGCCGGTTTTTCCTGAGCGGATGCCGCCATGACGCCTTCCGAGTTGAAGGTCAACAACAGGCAGATCGACAACCAGGCGGCAGGAAAAATCGGTTTCATGGACCCAACGGGGATAACGGCATTATCGGCAGAGGGCATATGCTCGCTTGTTGGACGCAACATGACAAGCTCGGGCAGGGATTACCCGCCCGCCCCCTCACATTCCGCCGGCCATCTCCTGGCAGAGCTGGGTAGCCAGCATGCCCAGGGTCATCAACGCACGCTCGGCCTCGCGATTCCAGGGAATGCCGCAGTTCAGCCGAATGCAGTGATTGAACTGCTCGGTGTTACTGAAAATCAGCCCCGGCGCAATGCTGATGCCTTGCTGCAACGCTCGCACATGAAGTTCTTGTGTATTGACCCGTCCCGGCAGACTCACCCACAGAATGAAGCCGCCGGTAGGCCGGGTCATCTGCGTGCCTTCCGGAAAATACTGCTGCACCGCGAGCTGGAAAGCGCTGAGGTTCTTGCGGTACTCCTGACGGATGAAGCGCAAATGCCGGTCGTAACCGCCATTTTCCAGATACGCCGCAATCCCCATCTGCGTGACGCTGCAAGCCGAATGCGTGCTGAAGGTCTGCAAGCGCTGGATTTCCTGCTGGTACTTGCCGGCAATCATCCAGCCAATCCGCACACCCGGGGACAGGGTCTTGGAGAAGCTTGAGCAGTAGATCACCCGATCCAGCCGGTCGTAGGCCTTGAGTGCCTTGGTGCGGCCCTGCTCGAACATCAGTTCGCCGTAGATGTCGTCTTCGACCACCTGAATATCGAAATCCGAGGCCAGGCGCAGCAGTTGTTTCTGCCGCTCTTCGGGCATGGTGCCGCCCAGCGGATTGCTCAGGCGCGTGGTCAGCACCAGTGCTTTGATCGACCACTGATTCGCTGCCAGTTGCAGGGCTTCCAGGCTCATGCCGGTCGCCGGATCGCTAGGGATTTCGATGACTTTCAGGCCCAGCAGATCGGCCAGTTGCAGCAAACCGTAATAGGTCGGCGACTCGGCGGCGATCAGGTCGCCCGGCCGGGTCAGAACGCGCAGGGACATCTGCAGGGCATCGACGCAGCCGTGGGTGATCACCACTTCCGACGGATCGACCACCACGCCGGCATCGCGCATGCGAATCGCCACTTGCCGCCGCAACGGTTCAAAACCGGGGCTGAACATGTAGCTGAATGCCCGTGGGCTATGGAATCGGGTGACTTTGGCCAACTGCTGATGCAGCGCTCGCACTGGCAGGTAATCGACGCTCGGTACCGCCGCGCCCAGGGGAAACACGCCCTCGCGACGGGATTCGACCAACACTTGTTGAATGATGCTGCTGCGAGTGACCAGGCCGGGCCGTTCGACCCGGGCGATGTCCGGTGTCGGCGCAGTCAGGGCCGGCGTCTGATGCACGTAGTAACCCGACTGCGGCCGGGCACGGATCAGCCCCTGATCCTCGAGATTGGCATACGCCTGCAACACCGTTGCATGGCTGACATTGAGCTGCGAGCTCATCTTGCGCACCGAAGGCACGCGCTCCCCCGGTTGATAGACACCACGACGGATGTCTTCGGCCAGTTGTTGAGCAATACGTTGGTAGAGCAAAAGATTGGTCATGACGCAGCACTCGATTTCACGGGCATTTTATTCTTGTGTGAAACAATACCGGAACAGTTTAGAAGTGTACGGGGACAGTTGCCACATTAGTCGACCGTACAGTGCAGTGTCAGCAAAATCTGTACTGCTATTT
Organism: Pseudomonas sp. O230; assembly: GCF_045447035.1. Classification (NCBI taxonomy): domain Bacteria; kingdom Pseudomonadati; phylum Pseudomonadota; class Gammaproteobacteria; order Pseudomonadales; family Pseudomonadaceae; genus Pseudomonas; species Pseudomonas sp. O230. The sequence continues at coordinate 157,383 of NZ_JBJGXN010000006.1, forward strand.
ATGAAGAATGTGGGGGAATTGGCAGACACAAAAAAACCCGGCGCTGTCTGGCAGGCCGGGTTTTCCAGTGACGCAGCCCTTAGCGGGCAGCGCCGAGCTGGCCTTTTTCGTCGGAGAACACAATTTCCACCCGACGGTTCTGCGCCCGCCCCCGTTCAGAGGCATTCGCGTCCACCGGGTATTCGTCACCATAACCTTCGACCTGGATACGCTTGTCGTCGATGCCCAGATCCATCAGCACGTCGGCCACCGATTGCGCACGGTCACGGGACAGTTTGAGGTTTTCCTGCTTGCCGCCGGTGCTGTCGGCGTAGCCTTCGATGCGCACGACGCGCTTGGGATTGAGCTGCAGGAACTGCACGATCTTCAATACCACGCGGTTCGCCGAGTTTTTCAGCTCCGCTTCGCCGGTATCGAACAGCACATCGCCGAGGGTCATCACCAGGCCACGATCAGTCTGAGTCGTCGCCAGCGCAACAATCTGTTCTTCGAGCCACTTGCCTTGCTGCTGCACACTCAGCAGTTTGGATTCGCGCAGGGCCAGTTGCAGCCGCTGACGCTCCAGTTCGAGCTTGGCCGCGCGCTCTTCGTTGAGTACCTGGTTGGTGTGCTCCCGAGCGATTTCGCTGTAGCGCTGGCTCAGGTAGGCGTAATGCACCACGTCGGATCCGCTGCCCCAGTAGCTGGACAGGCGATCGGCGCGGGCCAGGGATTCACCGGCACGGATCACGTCTTTCGGCGCGATTCGCAGCACGTTGGAATCTTCTTTCACCTTCTGAAAGTCGGCACCCGCTTCTTGCAACGCGGCTTCACTGTGCTGACCAGCGCAGCCATAGAGGCTGGCACAGCCCAGGAGGATCAACCCGCCGATAGCTTTGGACGTAAGGTTCATTGGGCATCTCCCACTTGCTTGCGCAATCGAGTGATGCGGGTGTTGAGAAGATCCAGCTTCTCTTCACTTTTGAGCGTCAGGACCTTGGCTTCGGCCAGACGAGCGTCCAGTTCGGCCTGTTCGGCGCGCATGCGTGCATGTTTGTAAGACTGATCGGCCATATCACCTTGGGCACGGGCGAATTTTTCTTCGGCCAGTTTCATTTCCGGCACATCGTCCGCGGTGGCACCCACGGCTTTGGCTTGCACGAGTACCTGTTCGGTCAGGCGTATTTGTTCATTCGGCGCCGGATCGGCTGCACAACCCGCCAGAGCCAGAACGGCCAGGGCAGCGAAAAGAGGTCGAATACTCACTAAAAATCCCTACTGTTTTGGGGTACTGACGGGTTGTTGCGGCGGCTGCTGTTGCTGCGCTTTCCAGCGCTCGATGTTACGTTGGAGCACGGCTTCCGTCAGTCCGGACGCGGGCAATTCTGTCATCTTTTTGGCCAGCTGTCCGCGCAACCACGGATCGTTGCAGGCAGAGTTATGGGAAACCGCGAGGAACAGGCCGGGTTTGTCGACCGGTTGTGAGCGCGCGACGAGGTCATTGGCCATGCTCAGGGCCTGCGCGGCCGCCATGCCCGAATAGCGTCCAGCAAGGACAAATTCCACTTCCCCCAACAGCAATTTCTGAAAAGCCTGGGTCAGGTTTGGCGTGCGTACGAGGGTCAATTGCTGCTCAGCGAACGTACCAAATGCCGGGGTCATTCGAGATTTTTCCGACAACGCGCCGGGATGACCGTGAAGGTCCTGCGTCTGGTTGTAAACCAGTGGCGAGTCTTTTCGGGTCCAGACCAGGTAATCGTTTTCCAGCAACGGCGGATGAATGTAATCCAGGGTGTCCGGTTCACTGACCGTCAACGGTGCGTCGGCCAGCATGTCCATGCGCCCACTGCGCACTTCCTCCAGCGCCTGAGCGCGTTTCCCTGCATAGAGCATCTCGACTTTGATGCCCAACTGCCCTGCTACTTGTTGCAACAGGTCGGCACTGGCACCGATCAGGTGCTTGGGGTTTTGCGGGTCTTGCCACAGATACGGCGGCGCATCCGGGCTACCGGTGACCACCAGGCGTTCGCACTTGCCTGCCGCAGTGGACAGCGTTGGCAACAGCGTCAAACCCAGCAGCAATGACCAGCGATACACAGGGTGCAGATCCATGGCGACAATCTCCCACTCAAATCCTGAACAAAAAAAAGCCCGACCAAATGGTCGGGCTCTTTATAGGTCAAGCGGCTGGATTAGACCAGCTTCTCGAACTCAGGGATGGCTTCGAACAGGTCCGCCACCAGGCCGTAATCGGCCACCTGGAAGATCGGCGCTTCTTCGTCCTTGTTGATCGCAACGATCACCTTGGAGTCTTTCATGCCGGCCAGGTGCTGGATCGCACCGGAGATACCGACCGCGATGTACAGCTGTGGAGCAACGATCTTGCCGGTCTGACCGACCTGCATGTCGTTGGGTACAAAACCTGCGTCAACCGCGGCGCGGGAAGCACCAACAGCAGCGCCCAGCTTGTCGGCCAGGGCGTACAGGTGTTTGAAGTTGTCGCCGTTCTGCATGCCACGACCGCCGGAAACGACGATTTTGGCAGCGGTCAGTTCCGGACGATCGGACTTGGCCAGTTCTTCACCGACGAAGCTCGACGTGCCGGCGTTGTGCGCAGCAGCAACGGCTTCAACGGCAGCCGAACCACCTTCAGCGGCAACCGGGTCGAAACCGGTGGCACGCACGGTGATCACTTTGACCGCAGCGTTCGACTGAACGGTAGCGATGGCGTTACCGGCGTAGATCGGGCGCTTGAAGGTGTCAGCGCTTTCAACCGAGATGATCTCGGATATCTGGTCAACGTCCAGCTGAGCGGCAACGCGCGGCAGGATGTTTTTGCCGTTGGAAGTCGCGGCAGCCAGTATGTGGCTGTATCCAGCGCCCAGCTCGGCAACCAATGGCGCAACATTTTCCGGCAGTTGGTGAGCGTAGGCAGCGTTGTCAGCCACCAGCACTTTAGCCACGCCAGCGATTTTCGCAGCGGCTTCAGCCACGGCGCCAGCGCCCTGACCGGCAACCAGCACGTGGACGTCGCCGCCGATTTTGGCAGCAGCGGCCACGGTGTTCAGCGTGGCCGGGGCCAGCACTTTGTTGTCGTGTTCAGCAATAACCAAGATAGTCATTTAGATTACCTTCGCTTCGTTTTTCAGTTTCTCGACCAGTTCAGCCACCGATTTGACCTTGATACCCGCGCTGCGTGCAGCTGGCGCTTCGACTTTCACGGTCTTGTTGGTGGAGGCGGTGGAAACGCCCAAAGCGTCCGGAGTCAGCACTTCGAGAGGCTTCTTCTTGGCTTTCATGATGTTTGGCAGGGACGCGTAGCGCGGCTCGTTCAAACGCAGGTCGGTGGTGACGATGGCCGGCAGTTTCAGGGAAACTGTCTGCGCGCCGCCGTCGATTTCGCGGGTCACGGCAACCGAGTCGCCGGTCACTTCGACTTTCGAAGCGAAGGTGCCCTGACCGTAGCCGCTCAATGCAGCGAGCATTTGGCCAGTCTGGTTGTTGTCGCTGTCGATGGCTTGTTTGCCGAGGATCACCAGCTGAGGCTGTTCCTTGTCGACAACGGCTTTGAGCAGCTTGGCAACGGCCAGGGAAGTCAGATCTTCAGCGGATTCGACGAGGATGGCGCGGTCGGCACCCAGAGCCAGCGCGGTGCGCAGTTGCTCTTGAGCGGTGGACGGGCCGATGGAGACGACGACGATTTCAGTCGCAACGCCTTTCTCTTTCAGGCGTACGGCTTCTTCCACTGCGATTTCGCAGAACGGGTTCATCGACATCTTGACGTTGGCGAGGTCGACGCCGGAATTGTCCGCCTTGACGCGAACCTTGACGTTGTAATCCACAACGCGTTTGACAGCTACAAGAACCTTCATGGATTCCTCGTTACTCTCCGGTGAAAAGAAAGTCGCCTAGGCGAACCTGGCGGTTGATGCTCATCGGGCGCAAGGGCACCTCTAAAAACGCCGGCATAAGTCTCAAGTGACCATCGCTCATGATGTTGATGACCGTTCGTCAGTGGTGACCGACAAGTCATTCAATATCGCGGCGTGTAGACTGCGCGCCATCACTGCGCCGCGCATCACCTTGTACTGCCATCGCCCTGTCTTTAGAGGTGCTCTTGAAACCAACAGTCAGCCTACGGCGAGCGCAAAACCGACCGTATCTTGACCGGAACGCCTATTCCGGTCAATACGGCAAAATGGCCAGTCATAAGCCGCGTGACTTTGATTTCTCTGGCTTTGAGCCGATTCAAACAAACGTTTGTATTGGACGCTAAGAGTGGTGTAGATATAATGCGCCACCCAAAGAGAAAGGTGGTTCATCGATTGTCCTCTTCCTGCCTCGCGCAGGATTTCATGGATGCGACACCAAACCTCCAATTAGAAAAAAAACTGTTGAGCCTTGAGTAGGAGATAACCTGTGGAACGCGAATACATGGAATTCGACGTGGTCATCGTCGGTGCCGGCCCCGCTGGTCTTTCCGCCGCCTGCCGTTTGAAGCAGAAGGCTGCTGAAGCCGGTAAGGAAATCAGCGTCTGCGTGGTCGAAAAAGGCTCCGAAGTGGGTGCTCACATCCTGTCCGGTGCCGTGTTCGAACCACGCGCCCTGAACGAATTGTTCCCGGACTGGAAAGAACTTGGCGCGCCGCTGAATACGCCGGTCACACGCGATGACATCTTCGTGCTGAAAAACGCCGAGAGCGCGCAAAAGATTCCTGACCTCTTTGTGCCCAAGACCATGCACAACGAAGGCAACTACATCATCTCCCTCGGCAACCTGTGCCGCTGGCTGGCCCAACAGGCCGAAAACCTGGGCGTGGAAATCTACCCCGGCTTCGCCGCTCAGGAAGCACTGTTCGACGAGAACGGCGTAGTGCGCGGGATCATCACCGGCGATCTGGGTGTTGACCGCGAAGGTAACCCAAAAGAAGGCCTGTATACCCCGGGCATGGAACTGCGTGGCAAGTACACGCTGTTCGCCGAAGGTTGCCGTGGCCACATCGGCAAGCAGTTGATCAAGCGCTTCAACCTCGACAGCGATGCCGACGCCCAGCACTACGGTATCGGCCTGAAGGAAATCTGGGAAATCGACCCGGCCAAGCATCAGCCAGGCCTGGTGGTGCACACCGCCGGCTGGCCGCTGGACATCATGGGCACCGAGAACACCGGTGGCTCCTTCCTCTATCACCTGGAAAACAATCAGGTGGTGGTCGGTCTGATCGTCGACCTTTCCTACAGCAACACCTACCTGTCGCCGTTCGACGAGTTCCAGCGCCTCAAGCATCACCCGGTGCTCAAGCAATACCTGGAAGGCGGCAAGCGCATCAGTTACGGCGCCCGCGCCATCTGCAAGGGCGGCCTGAACTCGCTGCCGAAAATGGTCTTCAAGGGCGGTGCGCTGATCGGTTGCGACCTCGGAACCCTGAACTTCGCCAAGATCAAAGGCAGCCACACCGCGATGAAGTCCGGCATGCTCGCCGCTGAATCCGTGGCCGAAGCGCTGTTCGCTGAAAAGGACGGCACCGAAGAACTGACCACTTACGTCGACGCCTTCAAGAAGAGCTGGCTCTACGACGAACTGTTCGCCAGCCGCAACTTCGGCCCGGCGATCCACAAGTTCGGCGCAATCGTTGGTGGTGGTTTCAACTGGCTCGACCAGAACATCTTCGGCGGCAAACTGCCGTTCACCTTGCACGACACCAAGCCGGATTACGCTTGCTTGAAGCTGGCAGCCGACTGCAAGAAGATCGACTACCCGAAACCGGACGGCAAGATCAGCTTCGACAAGCTCAGCTCGGTGTTCATCTCCGGTACCAACCACGAAGAAGAGCAGCCTTGTCACTTGAAGCTGACCGACCCGAGCATCCCGATCAGCAAGAACCTGCCGCTGTACGATGAACCCGCCCAGCGTTACTGCCCGGCTGGCGTGTATGAGGTGGTGACCAAGGAAGACGGCGAGAAGCGTTTCCAGATCAACGCCCAGAACTGCGTTCACTGCAAGACCTGCGACATCAAGGACCCTGCACAGAACATCACCTGGGTGGCGCCGGAAGGTGCTGGCGGCCCGACTTACCCGAACATGTAAGTTGAATCGCTGAACAACAAGGCTCCCGAAATGGGGGCCTTTTTGTTGCCTGCAGATTTTGTTGACTGGAATGCCGCCTTCGTTGGCAAGCCAGCTCCTACAGGATCTCGTTTCACCCCTATCCTTGTAGGAGCTGGCTTGCCAGCGATCACCGCGAAGCGGTGCCTGGCATCAGGCAGCGCGCTCATCCCCAGGATTACGCTCAAAGTAGCGCTTGTACTCGCGACTGAACTGCGACGTGCTCTGATACCCGACCCGATGCGCCACCTGCGCCACACCCAATCCTTCCGCCACCAGCAACGTCTGCGCCTTGAGCAAGCGCAAGCGCTTCAGATACTGCACCGGCGACAACAACGTGCTGCGCTTGAAATGCTCATGAAAGGTCGACGCACTCATGTTCGCGCAACTGGCCAGGGTCTCGACGTTCAAGGGTTCGGCGTAGTGCGCATGCAGATGACTGATCGACGCCGCGACACGGGCGAACTGCCCCTGCTGCTCCACCAGCGCACGCAATACATCCGCTTGCGGCCCGCGCAACGCGACGAACAACAACTCGCGCAAGTGTGACGGCCCCATGATCCGCGCTTCCAGTGGATCGTGCAGACAACGCAACAGCCGTTCCACGCAGCCGCGCATACCGTCGTCAAGCACCACCGAGGTCATCGACTCCGGCGTCTGCGCCGCAATGTGCCGACCCGGCGCCAGCCCCATGGCCAGCACCAGTTCCCCCAGCAACACGCGGTCGATGGCCACGGAAACCCCGAGCAGCGGCGCATTCGGCGCGGCAAAGGTTTCGCACTCGAACGGCACCGGCAACGCCTGGATCAGGTAATGCCCGGCGCCGTATTCCATAGTCCGCGGCCCCAGATACGCCAGTTTGCTGCCTTGAGCGATGATCATCAGGCTCGGTTCATAAATATGCGGGCCCCGCGCAACATCGCAACTCGCGCGCAAGACTTGCACACCGGGCAACGCGGTCTGAGTGAAACCATCGCGGGTCGCCAGTGGCTCAATCAGCGAAACCAGCGTGGCATTGGCATCGAGATGACGGGTCAGCAACATGAGAGCTCTTCACAAAAAAAATCACGGAAAAAGGGATGAAAGCATCATCGCAGGTCTGATCGCCCATTTGACCAAACGAACGCCGATGCCGGAGGAATAGGCATGACACCCGGAGGAATCGCCATGGCCGCGCAAAGGTGCGGCGCCCAGAATGCGCCACCTCACCTGTCACTGCTTTTGCGAGGCCCACCATGTACACCGCCATCGGATACGCCGCCCAGTCGGCCACCACTCCCCTTGCCCCGGTAAAATTCGAACGCCGCAGCCCACGCGCCGACGACGTAGCAATCGAAATTCTGTACTGCGGCGTCTGCCATTCCGACATCCATCAGGCACGCAACGAGTGGGGCATTGCCGTTTACCCGCTGATGCCCGGCCACGAGATCGTAGGCAAAGTTACCGCCATCGGTGCGAATGTCACACGGCATAACGTCGGCGATTTGGTCGGCGTCGGTTGCATGGTCGACTCTTGCCGTAGCTGCGAAGCCTGCCAGGCCAATCTCGAGCAGTATTGCCTCGAAGGTCCGACCATGACCTACGCCACACCGGACCGCGTGGATGGCAGCAACACCATGGGCGGTTACTCCGACAGCATCGTGGTCAGCGAGCACTTTGTAGTGCGCATCCCGGAAAAACTTGCACTGGCCAGTGCCGCGCCGATCCTCTGCGCCGGCATCACCACCTACTCGCCGCTCAAGCACTACGGCGTCAAGGCTGGTGACAAGGTCGGAATTCTCGGCATGGGCGGCCTCGGCCACATGGGCATCAAGTTTGCCAAGGCAATGGGCGCGGAAGTCACACTGTTCACCCGCTCGGCGAGCAAGGCTGAAGAAGGTCGTCGTCAGGGTGCGGACCATGTGATCGTGTCCACCGATGCCGAACAAATGAAGGCTGCGGCGGGGTATTTCGACTTCCTGCTGGACACCATTCCGGTACAGCACGACCTTAATCCCTACCTCGACACCCTGCGTTTCGACGGTGTGCACATACTCGTGGGTTTGATTGAACCGGTTGATCCACCGGTCCACGCGGCAAAACTGGTGTTGGGCCGTCGCGTGCTGGCCGGCTCACTGATCGGCGGCATCGCAGAAACCCAGGAAGTGCTGGATTTCTGCGCCGAGCACAACATCACTTGTGACATTGAAATGCTCGACATCCGCCAGATCAACGAAGCTTACGCCCGCATGATTGCCGGTGACGTTAAGTACCGCTTCGTCATCGACATGGCGACGCTGAAAGTCTGATCAGACCTTAGCGCCAAGCTCTGCCGACAGCCGCGCTGTGACCCCTTTGATCAGGGGAATCAGCTCGGCCATTTTTTCCAGCGGCATGTACGGCACGGTGCTGGCGATGCTGATACCGGCAACGATGCGCTTGCTCGCATCACGGATCGGCGCCGCCACGCAGCGGATCGACGGTTCGTTGTCTTCCAGATCGAAGGCGTAACCACCCGCCACGTACTCGACCATGCGCTGCTGAAACTGCTCCCAGGATTGCTCCGGGTGCTGCGGCCAGAACTGATTTTTCCCACCTGCAGGCAGGCTGACTTCGTACAGCCGTTGCCATTCTTCCTGCGTGTCATCGAGCATCAGCGCCTTGCCGATCCCGGTGCGCGCCAACGGCATGCGGTGGCCGACCCGTGAGCGCATTTCCGGGCCATTGCGCCCCGGATTCTTGTGCAGGTACAGCACCTCGTCGCCCTCGCGAATCGCCAGGTGAATGGTGTCGCCGGTCAACGCCGACAACTCATCCAGATATGGCCCGGCCAACGTCACCAGCGGCAGTTCCTCGCGCGCCTGAAAGCCCAACTCGATCAGCTTCGGCCCCAACAGATACCCGACTTGCGGCACCACGCGCAGATAACGCTCGTCCACCAGGCAACTGGCCAGACGATGGGTGGTGCTGCGCGTCGTACCGATCAGCCGGGCGATTTCCTTGAGATCGCGGGCGCCACTGGCCACAGCCTGAACCACACCCAGACCGCGAAGCAGGGTCTGGGTGCCGGTCGGCGCGGCGTCCTTGGCGATTTTTGGGGCGTCTTCCTGCATATCCAGCCTTTACCGTTGAGCGAGGGAACGGGCGGCATTATGGTCGCCCGACGGCTGCGACTACAACTTGATACGCTCGACCTTCCCGACCAGCAGAATGTAGGAAAGCGCACCGATCAACGCCAGAACCGAGATGTAGGTGATCGCCGGAGCGAACGAATCACCGGTGGCGAGGAAACCGATGACAATCGGCGTGGTGATCGCCGACAGGTTGCCGATGAAATTAAACACGCCGCCGGTCAGCCCCAACAAGCGGGCCGGTGCCAGCGTTGAAACCAGCGACCAAGTGATCGAAGCCAACCCGTTACCGAAGAACGCCAACGCGAGGAAGGCAATCACCAGTGGCGTCGACTCGACGAAGTTGGCGCCGATGATCGAGGTGGAAATCAGCAAACCACCAATGATCGGCAGCTTGCGGGCGAAACCCACCGTGTAACCGCGACGGATCAGGAAGTCGGAAAAGAACCCGGAACAGAGCACGCCGACGAAAGCCGCGAGAAACGGCAACGACGCCAGCAGGCCGGACTTGATGAAGTCCATGCCGCGATATTTCACCAGGTAGGTCGGGAACCACGTCAGGAAAAACCACAACGTCGAGTTGAGGCAGAACTGACCGAGGTAGATGCCCCACAACTTGCGTTTGGTCAGGACGATGCCGAGGTCGGTCCAGCTGAATTTCGCCTTGATCTTCGCTTGCTCAGCCTGGATATCCACCAGCCCGCCACCTTCGCGGATCAGGTCGATTTCGGCGTCATTGGCGCCTTTGAAATCCCGTGGCTCGCGATACACCGCGTACCAGATCACCGCCCAGAGAATGCCCACCGCACCGGTGCTGACAAACACCATGTGCCAGCCAAATTCATGCTGCAACCAGGCGAGTACCGGCGTCAGGAACGCCAACCCGACGAACTGGCCGGAGGTGTAGAAACCAATAGCCGTGGCGCGCTCCCGCTCGGGAAACCAGGTCGTAACCACGCGGCTGTTGATCGGATACGCCGGCGCTTCCAGGGCACCGACCGCCATGCGCAAGACGAACAGCGCGATGAAGCTGGCGGCGAAACCGAGCATCACCGTGGCGATCGACCACAGCAACAACGCGATGCTGTAGAGAATGCGCGGCGGGACGCGATCCACCAGCCAGCCGCCGGGGATTTGCATGGCGGCGTAGGTCCAGCCGAACGCGGAGAAGATCAATCCGACGTGGATCGGGTCGATGCCCAGTTCGCTGGTCAGCGCCGGGGCGGCGATAGAGAGGTTGCTGCGGTCCAGGTAGTTGATCACCACGGTGATGAACAGCAGGACCATGATGAAAAAACGCTTGCGGCTGGGCGCCACCAACGACGCCTGCCCGGTGAGGGTTTGCGGTTGCATGGGGAATGCCTCTTCTTATGTTTATTGAGGTCGTTCGAAAGACTTGCACTGCCCCCTGTAAGAGCTGGCTTGCCAGCGATGGGGTTCTGTCAGTCACATCAATGCTGGATGTGATGCCGCTATCGCTGGCAAGCCAGCTCCTACAGGGATGCGTGATGGGTCAGACAGGACTCACCACTCGGCAAAACTGCCATCGGCATGGCGCCAGATCGGGTTGCGCCAGCGATGCCCGACCGCGGCGCGTTCGATCACGTATTCCTCGTTGATCTCGATGCCCAGGCCCGGACCGTTCGGAATCTTCACGAAGCCTTTGTCGTAATCGAACACCTGCGGATCCTTGACGTAATCCAGCAGATCGTTGCTCTCGTTGTAGTGGATGCCCAGGCTCTGTTCCTGGATGAAAGCGTTGTAGCAAACCGCGTCCAGTTGCAGACACGCCGCCAGGGCAATCGGCCCCAACGGGCAATGCAGCGCCAGCGCCACGTCGTAGGCTTCGGCCATGTTGGCGATCTTGCGGGTTTCGGTGATGCCTCCCGCGTGGGAAGCATCGGGCTGGATGATGTCGACGTAACCTTCGCTGAGCACGCGCTTGAAATCCCAGCGCGAGAACAGGCGCTCACCCAGGGCAATCGGCGTGCTGGTCAATGGCGCCAGTTCCTTCAGCGCTTCATAGTTTTCGCTGAGCACCGGCTCTTCGATGAACATCAGTTTGTACGGATCGAGTTCCTTCATCAGCACCTTGGCCATGGGCTTGTGCACCCGGCCATGGAAGTCGACGCCAATGCCGACATTCGGCCCGACCGCGTCACGCACGGCAGCGACGTTGGCCAGCGCCAAGTCGACTTTGTCGAAGGAGTCGAGGAATTGCAGCTCTTCGGTGCCGTTCATTTTCACCGCAGTGAAACCACGCTCCACCGCTTCTTTCGCTGCACGCGCGGTGTCTGCCGGACGGTCACCGCCGATCCACGAATAGACACGAATCTTGTCGCGCACCTGACCACCGAGCAGATCGCTGACCGACACCCCCAACGCCTTGCCCTTGATGTCCCACAACGCCTGGTCGATACCGGCCAGCGCACTCATGTGGATCGCACCGCCCCGGTAGAAACCACCGCGATAGAGCACGGTCCAGATGTCTTCGATGTTGCGTGGGTCTTTGCCGATCAGGTAGTCGGACAATTCTTCAACGGCGGCTGCCACCGTGTGGGCGCGGCCTTCGACCACGGGCTCGCCCCAACCGGTCACGCCCTCGTCGGTTTCGACCTTGAGGAAACACCAGCGTGGCGGAACGATGAAGGTGGTCAGTTTGGTGATTTTCATCTCTTTTTTCTCTTGTTAGATGCAGCGCGCTCGGCGCCAAAAAGTCTTAACGCAGAGCGTTCCATGCAGCGACGTAGGCCTTGGCGTTGGACGCCACTTGCTCCGCAGTCATGCCCGGTTTGAACAACCCGGACCCGAGGCCAAAACCTTTGACGCCCGCGTCGATAAACACCTGCATGTTCTCCGGGGTGATCCCGCCCACCGGCGCCAGAATCGTCCCGGCGGGCAGTACCGCTAGCCAGGCTTTTACAACCGCCGGGCCCATTTGCTCGGCCGGAAACATCTTCAGCACGTCCGCGCCTTCGGCCAGTGCGGCGAAGGCTTCGGTCGGCGTCGCTACACCCGGCGAAAGGAACAGCCCCGCCGCTTTCGCTGCGCGCAACACTTTAGGATCGCTGTGCGGCATGACGATCACTTGCCCGCCGGCGGCTTTCACTTGCTCGACCTGTTCCGGCGTCAACACCGTGCCGGCGCCGATCAGGCAATCGGCAGGCAAGGTATTGCGCAGGATGCGGATACTTTCGTACGGCTCGGGGGAATTGAGCGGCACTTCGATGACGCGAAATCCGGCGGCGTAAAGGACTTCTCCGATAGCCGCCGCTTCCTGCGGGCGCAGGCCACGCAGGATTGCGATCAAACCGTTTTGCGCCAATGCTTGTTTGAGCATGTCAGACCTCCAGTCAGGTTTAACGGGATGGGTTGGGAGCGATCAGCCCGGCGGCGAGCGCCAACAGCCACAACCCGCGTTCGGTGGCGTGTTCGGCGAGCGTCACGCGAGCAAAACCGCAGGCGTCGAGCGCCCGGCTGTAGCGGGCACAGAGTTGGGAATTACCGATGAGGATGATCGACGGCAGATCGACGCTGTTGCGCCGGCGCCGCTGAACCGTGGCCAGCGCCGACAGCTCATGGCCGATCAGCAGTCCGGACAAATAGTCCGGTTGCGCGCTGCCGCTCAGTTCGCCGGTCAGCCCGAGGCTGCGGGCACTGAACAGCGTCGATAGCGGGCCGATCTCGCCCTCCACCGACAAGGCCACTTGCACCCCACGGTCAAACGCGTCGCCATCAAAAGACGCGCCCCGCTGCTGGGTGCGCCCCAGAATGCTGTGTTCGCTGAGCACGGCGAAGACTTCACCGGTCATGAAGGTATCGAAATGCACGATGCAACCGTCGGCCACTTCCACCCATTTCGAATGACTGCCCGGCAGGCCGATCAACCAATCGCTGCCCGCCCCGTCCGGGAGGTTTTGCAGCACGCCAAGGACTTGGGTTTCTTCACCGCGCATCACGTTCGGCAAGCGCGAACGCTGGATCACGCCCGGCACGATGTGCACATCGACACCACGAAGACTGCGAATGGTTTGTAGGGAAGTTCCAAGATTGGCAACGTTTGCCGGGGTGTCGCGGTAGGCCGCTTCGCGCCAGCCTTGCGCGCTGCCAACCATGCCGCAGGCAATCACCGGCAAAGCGGGTTGCGCGTCGAGCCAGTCACCGCAGGCCTCGTCAAAGGCCAGTTCAAAACCGTCGGTGCATGCCTGGCCATTAATGATTCGCGGCGTCCGGGGTAGCTGCATGATTCCCGATGACAGCGAACGCTGTTCGAGCACCTGGCCACCCGCGGCGAGTTTGTAAGCACGTAATGAGGTTGTCCCCCAATCGAGCGCGATCAATTGCGCCAGCATCGCTTCACCTGTTTTGTTTATTGGCAGTGAGTGAGCTGAACTATAAACCCGGGCGAGCACAAATCTCAATATATAAATACACATCCCATATTTTGGGATGTGTCAAAAAAAACGCAGCCGGCGGCAGCTCCCTCTGTCGGAGCTGCTGAAGGCTGCGATTCTTTAAGCGATCAATGGCCCGCAGCAAAATCCCTTAACACCGCGCCATCCATCCGATACCGCACCCACTCTTCCTGTGGCTGGGCACCCAAGGATTCATAGAACTCGATAGCTGGCTTGTTCCAGTCCAGCACGCTCCACTCAAAACGCCCGCAATCATTGGCGCAGGCAATTTTCGCCAAGTGGCGCAGCAGTGTTTTACCGGCGCCGCCACCGCGCTGCTCGGGGGTGATGTAGAGGTCTTCGAGGTACAGGCAATTGCTGCCGAGCCAGGTGGAATAGCTGAAGAAGAACACCGCAAAGCCGATCGGCAAACCGTCCCGCAGGCAGATCAGGCCGTGGGCGGTGGCGCCTTCGCTGAACAGGCTGCGCTCGATGTCGGCGACGCTGGCGATGACTTCGTGGCGGGCACGTTCGTAATCGGCCAGTTCTGTGATGAACCCGAGGATTTGCGGTGCATCGCTGGGGGTCGCCGGGCGGATCTCGATCGTCATGGACGTGCCTTCGTCAAAAGTGGAAAACGCCATACTAAGTCGGCGCGGTGCGCGCGTCACAGGGATTATTGTGGCGCGCCGAGGACATTACTCCGCCCACCACTAACCCTGGAATCGATAACCTCAGACCTAACATCGGCGCCTTGCATGATAGATAGATGACATCACCGTTATCGGGTCAAGGAACCGCGTCATGTCTAGCGCACCACCTCAAGTCTGCAGCAAACTGTTCGGCCTGTTTTGCCTCGCCAGTTATTTGCTGTCGCTGTCCTACGGATCGACGTTTTTGCTGTCGCTGTTGATCGGCTCGCGCGGCGGTAATGAACACGATGCCGGCAGCGTGATCTCCGCGGCGATGCTCAGTACATTTGCCGCGGTAATGGTCTCGGGACACTTGGCCGATTTGCTCGGTGCGGCGCGCTCGATCGCGTTGTTCGGCGTGCTGCTGGTGGCGGCCAGCCTGGGCTTTGCACTGACGCCGGGGTTCGGCAATCTGCTGCTGTTTTTCGGACTGCTGCTGGGGTTGGGCTGGGGTGTTTTTTACACGCTCGGGCCGATCATCGTCGCGAGCCTGGTGACGCCCGCCCAACGCGCGAAATACTTTGCGCTGCTGTCGGGCAGCATGATGACCGGCATCGGCACTGGACCGTTGCTGGGCCGTGCGGCCAGTGCGCTCGGCTATCCGGTGACGGCGGCGTTTTACCTCGCGGCACTGGCCAGCCTGATCGGCGTTTTGCTGTTCTGGCGCCTAGATTCGCAGCTGAAAAAATCGCCCTCAGCCACCGCCGCCGTCGCGCGCATTTCCTGGCGCGCAACGGCTCAGGTGTTGTCCTCCAGAGCGCTGTTCCCGATCATCATGGTCGGCCTCGGCGGTTGCGTGTTCGGCGGTCTGTCGAGCTTTCAAACCAGCTACGCGGCGGCTCGTTCGCTGGACTACTCGCTGTTCTTTTTCGGTTTCATGGGCGCGGCGATCAGCAGTCGGATGGTGATCGCCGGGTTCGTGGTCAAGCGCGATCCGTTCCGCGCGTCTTGCCTGTTGTCGGGGCTGATGGCAGGCTCGATCGTGATGTTCGGTTTCGTGGTCGACAGCGGCTTCAGCTACGTGCTGGCGGCGATGATGCTGGGCGTCGGTTACGGGCTGACGTATTCGGTGATCAACGGCCTGGCCGCGAATGAAGCACCGGGCGGCACCACCGCGCAAGCCTTGCTGTTGTTCAGTCTGTCGTACTTCATCGGCGTGTTCGGTTTTCCGTGGCTGGCCGGGAAGATCATCGTCGAGCACGGGATGGCGACACTTTTGCTTACGGTTCTCGCCGTCGCGCTGTTGAACTGGCTGATCACCGTGGGCCGCTTGCTCTGGCGGCGCTACACGGTCAAAACGTTACAACGGGCCTGAACCGTTCGTCGTTCATCAGGCACCAAACCAAATCGGGGGCGGACCAATATCGGGTAAGGACTCTAATTCAATGGAGACGACACCATGATCATGTCCCGACTGACCGCCCTCGCCCTCGCTACCCTGCTGTCCTCTGCCGCCTTCGCCGCGAACACCGCCTCCGGTACCGGCCCGACCGACCCGGTCGAAAAACCCAAAGCCCCCGCCACTCAAAGCGCACCCGGCATCAACACTAATGGCACCGGCGTCGACAGCAGCCTGCCGCCATCCACGGGCACCGACCCGCGGACCCAGGGCAACGACGCAGGCCGTCAAGGTGGGATGAACATGCCGGACACCCAGACACCCGATAACGCCGGCCCCGGCATCGGCTCGAAAACCACCACCGGTGGCTCGGGTTCCGAAGGCGGCACCAGCCAATAAATCGCCGACGCGAGTGACACCGCAATACCTGTCCACATCCATGAAGAGGTAACCATGAACGTCGATAAAAACCTTGAGAAAGAAGTCCTGACCCGTCTGTTGCACGCCCACCCGAGCGGGCTGGGCAAAGAGGTTCTGGACAATTACCGGGGGGAGAAAGTCGTGGCCAGCGCCCTCGCCACGCTGCAGGATCGCGGGTTGATTCAGCAGGGGCATGTGACCTGCAACGAGGCCGGTGAACACTCGTTGAATTTGCCGATCAAGCTAAGTGCGGCCGGGGTTGAAGCGGCGCGCAAGCTGGACGTGTAAACGTTTGGGGGCCTATCGCCGGCAAGCCAGCTCCTACAAGAATTACGTGATTCCTTGTAGGAGTTGGCTTGCCAGCGATGGCGTCCCGTCAGGCGCCGAAATTCTTGCTGATCAACGCATCCACCTCTGCCACTCCAGGCGAAGTCGCCGGCCCCCAGCGCGTCACTGCCAAAGCAGCAGCCGCATTCGCGCGCCGTGCCGCCTCACGGGCCGACAGACCTTGCGCCAACCCGGCCACAAACACCCCGGCATGCGCATCCCCGGCGCCATTGCTGTCCACCGCATCCACTTTGAATCCCGGCACCTGCTGACGCTCGCCGTGTTGATTTATCCAGCAGCCTTGCGGCCCATCGCGCACCACCATCAACACCTTCGACGGCAGATGCGCGGCCAATCGATCCAGCGCCTCGGCAATGTCCGACGCCCCGGTAAAACGCAGCGCTTCGACGCTGTTGCTGGTCCACAGGTCAATGCGCGGCAACAACGCCTGCATCAACGGCGCATCCGGCGAATCCACCAGCGGCCCCGGGTCGAACACTACGCTGATCCCGGCAGGCAACGCCAGCACCCAATCCACCAACGCCTGAGCCTTGCCGACATGCAACAGGCTATAGCCGCTGACGTAGACATAATCGCCCGCCTCGACCGGCACGCTCGCCAAGTCCTCGGCAGTCACTTCGCCTTCGGCACCGATATAGGAAACAAAACTGCGTTCGGCCGAGGCGTCCGTGATCGCCACGCACAATCCCGTGTCGCGTTCAGCGCTGTGAGCAATGCCGATGCGAATGCCTTCCGCCTTCATCGCTTCCCGCGCCAGATCACCGAAACGACCGGTGCCATGACGGCCGAGGTAAACCACTGGCAAGCCATTACGCTGCGCCGCAGCCATCACATTGAAGCCACCGCCGGCTTCGAAACTGGCGGATTGCGCCAGTACATCGCCGCCGGGCTGCGGCAGTTTATCCACGGCCATGACCAAGTCGATGATGACCTGGCCGGTGTGCAGCAATCTAGGCATGAGCACCCTCGGTCAGCGCGGCGCGGCGATCCTTGGCGCCACCGAGTACGAAGTAAATCCCGCCGGCGACCAGGAACGTGACGATCCAGCCGAGGCCGTTATGCCCCAGCCACGAGTCGGAGAGGAACCCGCGGAACCAGACGGTTTGTTCGGTGGTGCCAATGGTGGTGAAGCTGAAACCCAGCACGATCGCCACGGCCCACGCACCGAATGCACGCCACTCGACGCCGCCGCGATACCAGTAGGCACTGCTCGGGCTGACGTCCAGCAAGTCTTTGGGGCTGTAGTAATGACGGTGAATCAGGTCGACGACGAAGATCCCGACCCACGCCGTGATCGGCACCGCCAGCAGCGAAATGAAGGTGATGAACGGGCCGTAGAAACTGTCGGCGATCAGCATGAAGTAAATCGAACCGGCGAAAATCGCAACGATGTCGACCACCACGGCGTAGACGCGTTTGACCTTCAAGCCGAGTGTCAGCGTGGTCAAACCGGCGGAGTACACCGACAGGTTGTTCGACAGCAGCAGGCCGCCGAACGCAGTGATCAGGTACGGCACGGCCATCCAGGTCGGCAACATGTCGCGGATCGCGATGATCGGGTCAGTGGCCGACGCCAGGTCGTTGTTGCCCACCGACAACAAGCCGCCGAGGGTGATTAGCAACACCAGCGGGATCCCCGCACCAAACGCGGCGGAAGCCACCAGACGCGCCGCTTTGACACTGCGATGCTGATAGCGCGACATGTCCGCACCGGCATTCGCCCAACCGATCCCGGTGCCGGCGGCCATGGTGCCGACGCCGATGATCATCGCGCTAAGCGGCGCAGGCGTGGCGTTGAACACAGCGCTCCAGTCGATGGTGGCGCAGAGGAAACCGCCGACCAGAATGTTCAGCGCGCCGAACACATAAGTCGCCCACTTCTGAATCACCAGCAACGTCGCGTGACCGAGACCGGACACCGACAACGTCAGCAGCACGAAAATCGCGATGAAGATCAGGGTCAACACCGGCGCACTTTTGGCCTCCACCGGCGAACCGAACAGGATCGAGCACAGCGACAGCAACACGAACGCAGCGGTGGTGGTGTTGACGGTTTCCCAACCCAGCCGCGACATCAATGAAACCAGCGTCGGGCCGATGTTGCCGCGCACACCGAAGATCGCCCGCGACAGCGTCAGGCTCGGTGCCCGACCACGGCGACCGGCGATGGAAATGATCCCGACCACCGCGAAGGAACCGGCGGCGCCGAGGATCGCGACGATGATCGCCTGCCAGATCGCCAAGCCGCGAAACGCCACCAGCGTGGCGCCGAGCGGCAGGCCAAGGATGGAAATGTTGGCGGCGAACCAAACCCAGAACAGCTGCAGCGGATGACCGTTGCACTCCGCTTCCGGCACCGGCTCGATGCCACGGGTTTCCAGTTGCCCGGCGCTTTGCCCGGCATTCGATGAACTCATGTGAAATGCTCCTGTTGCCTTTGTTGTGGTTATGGGCAATGACGGAAGACGAAAACAACAGCCCGGCTGTCCTGGCCAAGTCCGTGCGATCCATTGCGGGTGAAAAATTCAAATAAGCGGTGCGCCTATCGCGAGCAAGCTCGCTCCCACAGCTACGGCGTGTGCCGTGAGGTTTGCACTATTCCTGTGGGAGCGAGCTTGCTCGCGATGGCGTCAGCCCAGTCAACGCAAAGCCAACAGCCCCTGCACCAACGGTTCAAGCTCCAACGAGTTAACGGCTTTGACCTTGTCGATCATTTCAACAGGCCAACTCTCCAGCCCCAGACAGGCCCCAAGCATGGCCCCCAGAATCGCCGCGATGGTGTCCGTGTCACCGCCTAAACCTGCGGCCATGCAGACAGCTTCGAACGCATTCATCTTAGCGATGGCCACTTGTTGCGCCAGGGCAAACGAAACCACCACCGACTCCTGTGACGCCACCGAGGTGCCGATCACGTCGTACAGCAGATCCGCGAGCAACGCCTTGTCACTGTCGACGCTGATGGTCCGCGCCCAACTGATGCGCGAAGCGATGCGTCCGCCCGCAACCCAGTGGCCGTGGCTTTCCGCTTGCAGGGCGATTTGCTGTCCGAGGTTCAACGCTTGGCCCAGGTCCATGCCATTGATGCCCGCCGAGACCACTGCCGCCACCGCCGCGGCGCTGGAAATGCCCAGCGTGGTGTTGTGGGTGACCTGACAGGCCTGGACCACGGCGTTGATGAAATGCTCGGGATCGCTGACATCCGCCGAAATCCCGACCGGCGTGATGCGCATCGCCGCGCCATTGGTGGTGCCGTAGCGCCCCGCTTCTTCCGGCGAATGGCCGGCGAGAATCATCTCGATCGCCCGTTTGGTCGACGGCCCGAGCAAATCCTGTGAACCCTTGGCCTGCATCGCGGCTTCCCATTCGATCAGCCGCTGCGCCAGCACCGAAGGTTCGATCTTGCCTTCGCCGTCGATCAACAACTGACCGACCAGAATCGCCTGTTCGGTGTCGTCGGTGATCGAGCCTTTGGGCATGTTCGCAGCGATCGGTTGATCGGGGCCGGCGTCTTGCAGATCGCTGATTTCACCGAAACGCGCCTTGATCTCGGCGCGGCTCAGGGATTGGGTCGGCATGCCCAGGGCATCGCCCAGCGCCAATCCGAAAAACGCGCCCAGCGCACGATTGAGCGCGGTCATTGCGGGTTTCCAAATTGCAAATGCAGGCGAAAGTGCACGGGATCAAGCAGGCTTTCGACCTGTTCCATGAAGCGGTTCTGCCGGTCGTAGGTGGTGCGCAAGGCTTTGAGAAACACCGTACCGACCGGACGACCCAGCAGCTCGGCGTCTTCGGCGTTCAAGGGTTCGGCGCCGATCCATTGATCGCCACGCTCGCCGATGTAGCCGTACGCGGCCAGGGTAATCGTCAGGGAGTTGTCGATCAGGCCGACACGCGGCAGGCTTTCCAGGCCTCCGGTGGCGGGCATCAATGAGCGTTCGAGGGAAACCAGCTTGCCGTCGGTGGAACGGCGGCGGCGGTCGAGGGTGATGAACTGGTCGGTGCCGAAACGCGGCAGCAGGTCAGGACGGGTTACCGCCTCGAGCCGCAGCACTTCGGTATTGATCAGCGCCCCGCTGTCGGCCAGGGCCTGCGCCCAACCACTGCGCTGATCGAGCACCACACCGTCAAAGGTGACGATGGAACCGACACCGCTTTGCGTCGCGATGTAGTGGCGCCGTTTCAACTCGGCCAGAGCTTCACGCAGCGTGCCGCGGCTGACTTTGAATTCCTGAGCCAACTGATGCTCGCCGGGCAACAGAAAGCCGTCCTCCATGAGGCCGCTTTCGATGCGCCGGATGAGCTCGTCGACCACCCGTTGTTTCTTGTCAAATCGTACCTGTCTAATCATGTACAAATTGATAACCGAAACTGGGTTGGGCGAGCAAGAAATATTTCAGGGAGGTGACGGGAGGATGTGGAGTTCTTGATAACAAGGTGAATCAGATACACCGCCATCGTGGGCAAGCCACGCGCCCACAGGTTATGCAAAACCCTGTGGGAGCGGGATCGCCCGCGAAGACGTCAGCCCAAACAGCACAAATCTCAGCGTTGCTTGAGACGGTCGATGACCACAGCCAGCAGCAAAATCGAACCGCGAATCACGTACTGGTAAAACGTATCGATATTCTTCAGGTTCATCGCATTTTCAATAATCGCCAGAATCAACACCCCGGCGATCACGTGCCGGATCATGCCGATCCCGCCGCTCAACGACACGCCGCCCAGTACGCAAGCCGAGATCACAGTGAGCTCGAAACCCTGACCGATCATCGGCTGACCGGAAGTCATCCGCGACGCCAGAATCACCCCGGCCAATGCACCGATCACGCCGTGCACGGCGAAGATGATGATCTTGGTCCGGTCAACGTTGACCCCGGCCAGCAACGCCGCTTCCTGGTTGCCGCCGATGGCCATGGTGTTGCGCCCGTAGGTGGTGTAGTTCAGCAGCCAGCCGAAAAACAGGAAGCAAACGATGGTGATCAGAATCGGCACCGGCACACCAAACAACTGGCCGTTACCGAAGACGAAGAACGACTCCTGCGACACGCCCACTGCTTTGCCATTGGCAAAAATGTAGGCCAGACCGCGAACGATCTGCATGGTCGCCAGCGTGGTGATCAGCGCATTGACCCGCAGCTTGGCGATCACGATCCCGTTGATCAGCCCGACAATCAGCCCCATGAACAGCGCCGCCGCCACGCCGAGAAACACACTGTCGGTGTCGCGCATCACCACCGCTGCGACCACGCCGGCACAAGCAATCACCGAGCCCACCGACAAGTCGAAATGCCCGGACGCCAGGCAATACAACATGGTGCACGCCGCTATCCCGGTGGTGGAAATCGCCAGCCCCAAACCGCGCATGTTCAGCGGCGAGAGGAAGTTGTCGATCAGCAAGGTGCAGAGCACAAAGATCCCGACCGCTGCGAGCAGCATGACCCAGTCATCAAGGAAGCGCCGCAGGTCCAGGGGTTTGCGCTGGGTGGGCAGAGCGTTGTTTTGGCTTGTCATCATAGTCACCTCTCAGTTCGCCACGCCGTCAGCGCGTTGGCGCGGCAAAGCCAGTTGCAGCAGATTGGATTCGTTGGCCTCGTCACGGGACAGTTCGCCGCGCATCGCGCCTTCACAGAGCACCAGGATGCGGTCGGAAATACCCATCACTTCCATCAGGTCGCTGGACACCACGATCACCGCAATGCCGCTTTCAGCGAGGTTATGGATGATCTGGTAGATCTCGGCTTTGGCACCGATGTCGATGCCGCGAGTCGGTTCGTCAAGCAGCAGGATCTTCATTGGCATCGACAGCCAACGGCCGAGAATCGCCTTCTGCTGATTGCCGCCGGACAGGTACATGATTTTCTGCGCTGCGTTGGGCGTCTTCACTTTCAGCGCCTTGATCTGCTTGTCGGCGTTGCCCTTCTCCCACAGGCCGCGCAACAGGCAACCGAAGGTGGAATGAGCGCCGCGCGCGCTGATGTTGATGTTCTCGGCGACGCTGGAGAGCGGCATGATGCCCTCCTTCTTGCGGTCCTCGGGACACAGCAGAATGCCGGCGGCAATCGCATCGCGGGGTGAACGCAGTTTCAGTTCATGCCCGCGCAATTCCAGGCGCCCGGCGGTGTTGCGCTCAAGGCCGCTGAGTATGCGGAACAGCTCGGTACGACCGGCACCAACCAGACCGAACAGCCCCAGGATCTCGCCTTTGTGCGCATCGAAACTCACCGGCTCACGCAAGCCCGGCCCGAGCAAACCGTCGACCCTCAACGCCACCGCACCGCGCTTGCGCGGGCGGTAATCGTAGATGTCCTGAATGTCGCGACCGACCATGCACGTGACCAATTGATCGTGAGTCAGCTCGCTCATGTCCTCGAAGGTACGCACGTAGCGGCCGTCCTTGAACACCGTCACCGCGTTGCAGATACGGAACACTTCTTCCATGCGATGGGAGACGTAGAGCACCACTTTGCCTTCGTCGCGCAGGCGCCCAATGATCGCCATCAAGCGATCGATCTCGCGCGCCGAGAGGCTGCTGGTCGGCTCGTCGAATGCGATCACATGCGCGCCACGGGACAACGCCTTGGCGATTTCCACCAGTTGCCGTTGACCCAGAGACAGGCGCCCGACTTTCTCCTGCGGATCGATTTCATCGGCCAGGCCCTTGAGGCAGGCCAATGCTTGCTGTCGCAGTGCGCCGCGATTGATCAGGCCAAAACTCGCGGGCAGATGACCGAGGAACAGGTTTTCCGCCACGGTCATTTCCGGGACCAGGTGCAACTCCTGATGAATCACCGCGACCCCGCTGCCGATGCTGTCGGCGGTGGACTTGAATGCCATGCTCCGCTCGCCGATCTGCAGGTCGCCACTGCTCGGCGTGTAGGCGCCGCCGAGGATTTTCAGCAGGGTCGATTTGCCAGCGCCGTTCTCGCCCATCAAGGCGTGAACCTGGCCCGGATGGGCGACGAAGCTGATGCCGTCCAGCGCCTTCACCCCGGGAAAGGTCTTGCCGATCCCGTTGAAACGCAGGCTGCCGCCAACGCTGTCGTGTTGTGTCTGTACTTGCGCGTGCATAACCCACCTCATCAACAGATCAGGCAGCCCCGTCGCCGGGGCCACCGATGAAATCAACCGCGCCTCAGTTCCACAGGCCGATCTTTTCCAGTTCCTGCTTGAAGTTCTCGCGGGTGATCAGGGTTACGTCATCCATCGCCGTGTATTTCGCTGGTTCTTTGCCGGTGGTGACCCACTCGAACATCATGCTGGCGGTGTTGTAGCCCTCGATGTGCGGGCTCGGCAGCATCGAGCCGAAGAAGCCGCTGTTGGGCTTTTTCAGTTCGCCGATAGCGTCGGTGCCGTTGATGCCGATGCCGATCACGTTGGCTGCGGCAAACCCGGCGCTCTCGGTAGCGCGCACGCCGCCCAGCACGGTGTTGTCGTTCATGCCGCCGATGATCAGGTTTTTTGCCGCACTCGGCAGTTTCACCAGTGCCGAGTTGGTGGCGTCCATGCTGCCCGGTACGTCGAGGGTTTTAAGGGCCGAGAACAGGATGTGGTCTTTCGGCATGCCGGCGTCTTCCAGCGCCTTGACCGAACCGTCGGTGCGCTTCTTGCCGGTGTCGAGTTCGTTGTAGGTGTTGATGACCGCGTAGGTGTCTTTCCAGTCCCAACCGCGTTTTTTCGCTTCGGTGGCCATCGCCGCGCCCTGCTTCTGACCGACTTCGAACGCCGCCATGCCGAGGTACGGAACCTCTTCCATGAACTTGCCGCTGGCATCGACAAAGCGGTCATCGACGGCAATCACTTTCAAACCGTTGAGTTTGGCTTTGGCCATGATCGCCGGGCCGAGGGACACGTCCGGCGGGCAGATCACGAAGCCCTTGGCGCCGTTGGCCGCCAGGCTGTCGATGGCGGAGAGCGTTTTCTCGCCGTCCGGTACGGCGATCTTGATGACGGTGAAGCCTTTCTCTTTACCGGCCTTTTCGGCGAAGGCCCACTCGGTCTGGAACCAGGGCTCTTCAGCCTGCTTGACCAGAAAACCGATCTTCACTTCCTCGGCCGCCAGCAGCGTACTGCTCAGACTGACCGCGGTGACCGCCAAAGCGGCACAGCACAGGGAACGGATCCCACGACGACGATTCATAAGCTGACTCCTTGTTATTTTTTTTGAGCGTTATTTTTCAAAGCCGGTACAAACGTTGAAGCAAATAGTCATATCGTATGATGATTGGCTTTCAGGCGTAATTCCGCGCCTGAAAGCCCGGTTATTCAGTCGTGGTACATCACCGAGCGCCCGCCATCGATGGTGATGCATGAGGCGTTGATAAACGGCGCCTCATCGCTGGCCAGAAATACCGCCGTCATCGCCACTTCAATCGGCTGGCCAATGCGTCGCGGCGGATGCAGATCGAAAGCCCGCTGGCGTTCGGCATGCGGGTCGGCAAAACCGTTCCAGTAATCGACGTTGAGCTGGGTTTCGATGTAGCCCGGCGCAATGGCGTTGACGCGAATGCCCTTCGGCGCGTATTCGATGCCCAGCGCGCGGGTCAGGCCGAGCAAGCCGTGCTTGGCCACCGGGTACGGGAAGCAGCCGGGGATGATGTGGGAAGAATGGGTCGAGGCGATGTTGATGATGCTGCCGATACCTTGCTCGATCATCTGCGGCAGAACCGCCTTGCAACCGAACCAGGCGCCGTCGAGGTCAATGGCGAAGCAGCGGCGCCAGTCTTCTTCAGTCATTTCCAGCGGATCGCGGAACACGTTGACGCCGGCGCAGTTGACCAGCACGTCGATGCAGCCGTGACGTTCCATCGCCAGATTGGCCATAGCGTCGAGATCCTGCTGCCGGGACACGTCAGCCGTGATCGCATGAACGTTGAAGCCTTGATCACGCCACCGCGCCGCGACTTTTTCGACTTTCTCGGTCTGGATATCACTGATGATCAATTTGGCCTGTTGATGGGCGAAGGCAGCGACGATCGCCTCGCCGATGCCTTGGGCGGCGCCGGTCAGCATCACGACCTTATCTTTCAGGCGCTTGCCCTTGGGCGGTTCGGCCAGCGCCGGCAAGGAGAGTCGTTCAGCCATGCATCAAACTCCCTTTTCCAGGCACGACAAAAACCGGGCATCTGTCGATGTCCGGCCGAAAAAAGTTCTGGAAAATCGCTGCATCACTTCACCTGTTTTGTTTTTTTAAGTGTGAGTGCGTGTAACTGATGGAGCCGACTATAAACCCGACCGCCAAATAATCTCAATATATAATTTTACATCCCATATTTAGGGATTTATCCGGCAAATCTCGTACAGGGTTTTCCGGGCACATCGACCTGAACAGCCAACACCGCGCCGTCCAGTGGATGCTTGAGCGGGCTCGCGGCGCTGGTGATGTAGAGGGTTTTCAGGTCGGCACCGCCGAACACGCAGCTGGTGGGTCGGCTGACCGGCAGTTCGAGCACCCGATCGACATGACCGTCCGGCGTCAGCCTGAGCAGGCAACTGCCGTCCCAACGCGCATTCCAGAGGTAACCCTCGGCATCCATCGCCGAGCCGTCGGGGCCGCCACGTTCATGCGGGCCAAACCAGACTTGCGCGGGCTCGAGGCCGCCGTCGGTGCGAATAAAATACTCGTAGAGCGTGCCATCCAGGCTGTCGGCGAAGTACAGCGTGGTGGCGTCATCGCTCCACAACAACGTGTTTGGAATGCCCAATCCGCGCAGCAGCGGCGTGACCCGGGCATCGCGGTCGATGCGAAACAAGCCACCGGAACGCTGCACAATGGGCAGGTCTTCGCCGTTTTCGCCGATGTTGTTCTGCATGGTGCCGAGCCAGAGTCGGCCCAGGGCATCGCAACGGGCTTCATTGCCGCGATTGCCGGGTTGCGGATCAGCGACACAGAGCAAGGTCAGCCGTGGCTCAAGGCCGGGTGAATCCAGATCGAGCCGATACACGCCACTGTTCAACGTCACCAGCGCGTCGCCGCTTTCGCAGGGAATGAAGGCTGATACGTGCTCCGGCATCTGCCAGATCTGCACGTTGGCGCCGATCAGCCGCAGGGCCTGTTTGCCGGCGATATCGACCCAATAGAGTGCCTGCGTCGGCGCATCCCAGAATGGGCCTTCGCCCAGATGCGCACGGTGTCCGGTAACCGCCTGCCACGCCATGAAACCTCCTTTCTTTTTGCTTTTATGTGGGAGCGAGCCTGCTCGCGAAAGCGGTGGGTCAGGCGAAATCAATATTGAATATGCCGGCCTCATCGCGAGCAAGCTCGCCCCCACAAGGGGCCTGTGTTTTTAGCCGGCTTTTTTGTCGGCCATGACTTTTGGGTAGAAACGTTTGATGGCCAGGTCAGCGTTGTCGATCAGGGTCATGCAGGCCCACACGCCGCGGGCGGCATCGCGGGCGGCGATGGCGTCGGCCATGTCTTTGTGAATCGGT
This sequence comes from Pseudomonas sp. O230, assembly GCF_045447035.1. Taxonomy (NCBI): domain Bacteria; kingdom Pseudomonadati; phylum Pseudomonadota; class Gammaproteobacteria; order Pseudomonadales; family Pseudomonadaceae; genus Pseudomonas; species Pseudomonas sp. O230. The sequence goes on from NZ_JBJGXN010000006.1 coordinate 184,195, forward strand.
AGCGTACGGCGCAATTCGTCCGGATCGGCGGCGGAAACCTCGAAAGAAACTGCCAGGAGTGCGCCAAGGGCCGGGACCATTTGTTCGATGAATTGATTGTGGCTGGCCGCGAGGATGCACTCGTGGAAGAACTGGTCGGCGCGGTTGTAATCGATCCCGCTGTCCACCGCCCGTTCCAGCGCGTTGTAGGCCTGAAGCACCGCTTGCACCTGCTCGACACTCGCCCGTTCGCAGGCCCAGCGCACGGCCATCGGCTCGATGGTGCGACGCAGGTCGAGCAGGTCGTCGACGAAGTTTTCCGGCAAGCCGCTGCGCGACAGCCAGCCGACGACTTGCGGGTCGAAGAGGTTCCAGCGCCGCACCGGCAACACCCGCGTGCCAACCTTGGGCCCGACTTCGAGCATGCCTTTGGCGACCAGGGTTTTGATGGCTTCGCGGATGACGGTGCGACTGACCCCGAGTTGCTCGCCCAGATCGGCTTCGACCTTGAGGGTTTCGCCGGGCTTTACCTGGCCCGCCGCAATCCAGCAACCCAGCCAATCGACCGTCGATGCGTGAAAGCTGCTGGACATGGGCACCTCGAGGCTGGGACGGCACAACGCCGTTCGCAATGGTTGCCCACGCTAATCATCATACGATTGGGTGTCAATTTGATTTTTCGAAAGAATTCACAATCCCAAATGTGGGAGCGGGCTTGCTCGCGAAGAGGCCTTAACATTCAACATCATCGTCGACTGTCAGGCCGCTTTCGCGGGCAAGCCCGCTCCCACAGGGTTATGTGTTACGGCTCCAGGCCGATGGGGAAGAAAATGCCGCCGCTCCATACGCCCAGCCAGCGTTGCCCATCGATCTCGCGGGTCACCGCCAACTCCACCAGTTGGTAGAACACATTGCGGTGAATCAGCGCTTCAAGGTTGGTGCGCACATGCACGTAGGGCGCAGGCTCTTGTGTCACCGGATCAATCACCACGCGTATCGCATGTTCGGCACCCGCCTCGGCGGTTTCATCGACGTTGGTGGTGAAGCGCAGGACTTGAGCCTCACCCTCGCCTTCCACGTCGACAGCAATCGCCACGAACGGTGTATCGTCGACCTTGATGCCGACTTTCTCGACCGGGGTAATGAGGAAATAATCATCGCCGTCGCGGCGAATGATGGTGGAGAACAGTTTGACCATCGGCTTGCGCCCGATCGGCGTGCCCAGGTAATACCAGGTGCCGTCGCGGGCGATGCGCATGTCGATGTCGCCGCAGAAGTCGGGGTTCCACAAGTGGACCGGTGGCAAGCCTTGGGTCTTGGGGATTTGCCCCAACAGGTCGTTGGCTTTTTGCGGGCCACTCATGGCGTTCTCCTCGGGATTACTGGTCGCTGAGCCCTAGCAGGCTACGCGCGTATTGTTGCAGCGGCGGGCCCATCAGGTCTTCTGGCTTTTTGTCGTGGAACGTCAGTAAACCGCCACGACTCTTGATACGCGCAGTATCAATCAAATACTGGGTGCTGGTCTCGATCAACATGATCTGAATCACTCCGGAGTCGATACCGAGACGATCCAAGGCTTCCTGGTCGAGCCATTCGTCCGAGTTGCCGATACGGTCGTCAGACTTGGCAAAACGGGTGTAAAGCAGGTAATGCGCACCCGCCGCACGGGCTTCGCCCATGGCCTGGTCGAGACCTTCCGGCGCACGTGCGCGGCGGACCATCGGGAAGTATTCGATAAAGCCGTCGAAGGCGACTTCGGCGATCACGTTAGGTCGCGGGTAAACCGCACTGCCCGGCGGCACAAAAGCGCCTTGGGCGATATAGACGAACGAATCCGGCTGAATGCGCAGGTTGTTCGCGCGGCGGCTGTCGCTGTGGTCGAGCAAACCCGCGTCGCTCAAGTGGTAGCGAGTCCCTTCAGCCAGATCGCTGACATTCATGCAGCCACCAAGCGCCAAAACGGCCAGCAGCAAAACCAGGCTACGCATCCTACCCTCCAGAGGCCGGTGACGGAAAACCGGCGAATGGCCATGGGATGCAGCTTCCGCGCCAGCTCAAGAACGTCGCTGCCTCATAGATCGCAATCGCGAACAGGCTCGCTCCCACAGGACTTGCACAAAACCTGTGGGAGCGAGACCGGCTTGCCGGCGATGGGGCCCGATCAGCCGCCAATAATTTTCATGACGGTCGCGCCACCAGAGAACGCTACCTCCTGCTTGTCACCCAAGGCTTTCACCAAGAGTCGCTGCAAGGCCGGCAACGCCTGATGACGCGGTTTGTCCAGCAGATCGCCGACATAGTGGCGGTTGCTCGACGACAGGCAGCCATGCAGCCACCCGGTTGAAGACAGACGCAGCCGCGAGCAGGTGCGGCAGAACGGAACGCTTTCGTTGGCAATTACACCAAAATAGCCCTGACCTGGAATCTCGTAGCGCACCGCAGTGGCGTCAACCGGCGCATCGGCCTGGAGGTACTCATAACGATCACCGATCAGGCTCAGCAGTTGCTGAAGGCTGACGAACTGTTGCAGGAACGCGTTGGAATCGCTGGCCAGGTGGCCCATGCGCATCAGCTCGATGAAGCGCAACTCGTAACCGCGCTCCAGGCAGTAATCGAGCAGCGGCATCACCTGATCGAGGTTCTGTCCGCGCAACGGCACCATGTTGACCTTGATCTTCATGCCTGCGGCGCTGGCCTGATCCATGCCGTCAAGCACCGTCGCCAGATCGCCGCCGCGAGCAATACTGCGGAATGCGCCGGCATCCAGGGTATCGAGGGAAACGTTGATGCGACGAATGCCGGCATCGACCAGCAGGGGCAGCTTTTTCGCCAGCAATTGACCATTGGTGGTCAGGCTGATGTCCTGCAGGCCCATCTGCCCGACGGCGGTCATGAACGCTTCGAGCTTGGGGCTGACCAGCGGCTCTCCGCCGGTGATGCGCAGCCGCTCGATCCCCGCAGCCTCGATCAGATAGGCAACGCCGCGTGCCATGGCGTCGGCCGATAATTCATCCTGCGCAGCGACCAAACGCTTGCCGTTGGGCACGCAGTAGGTACAGGCGTAATTGCAGGCTGAAGTCAGGCTGATTCGCAGATTGCGGAAACGCCTGCCTTGACGGTCAACGATCATGGTCACTCCGGCACTAGGAAATCGAACGGCGTAAAACTTGACTCACAAATCAAGTTTTAGCAAGTCCCATGCCTGAGTATATTCCGGAGGTACTGCGCCATATAGCAAAATCATGGCGCAATAAGGCTACTGAATGGTTCAGGTGCCAGGTGGGATGTCGGTATCGCGCTTGCGCTTGTTGCCCATGCGTACGCCGATGTCCATCAGGAACTGGAAAAAGCCTTCCTGATCTTCCAGCACATTGCTCCAGAACGGCGAGTGGTACAGCGCCACGGCGCCGTGCACCAGCGCCCAGGAGGCGCAGTAATGGAAGTAAGGCGGCACGTCTTCGAGCTTGCCTTCGCTGATCCGGCCCTTGATCAGCAGGGTCAGGCGTTCGAAGTTCGAGGCGCGAATCTTGTGCAGCTCCTCGATCATCTCCGGCACCTGGTTGCCCTTGACCACCTTTTCTTCCAGGCGATCGAACAAGCGGTAACGTTGCGGATCGCGCATGCGGAATTCGAAGTAGGCCCGGGACAGTGCTTCCTTGTCCTTGTCGACGTCGGCCGAATGCAACAGCTCGTTCAAATCGCGCTCGTAATCGAGCATCAGGCGCAGATAAATCTCCGCTTTGGATTTGAAGTGCTTGTAGATCGTGCCTTTGCCGATACCGACGGCATCAGCAATCATCTCGACGGTGACACTGTCTTCACCTTGGTCGAGGAACAGCTTGAGCGCGGTATCGAGAATTTCTTGCTCGCGGCGACGAAACTCACGGACCTTACGAGGTTCTTTATGCATAAGAAAAGGTCTGTCGGGGGTCAAAATTCGAAGCCGCGTATTATGCCTAACTTGCGCCAAAATGCACGGATCATCCGACCATATCTGTGTTTCTTGATGATTTCTCACCGGGTCGCCAGTTGATGAGAACGCTTCCGAAGCGCCCGTATTCCAAAATTGTTTAAAAACCTGGGCCGGTAAACTGGACTCGGCGCAATACTGATCAATACTTCAACTGTCGGCGGGGCATCTCCCCCAAGTGCCGCGCCGATATTGGTACCAACGGACCGCGTACCATTGTTTTACTCCTAATGGTCTTAACCCGGATTCCCCCCCCAGAACCCGGGTTTTTTTTGCCTGCGATTTAACCTTTCACATGCGCAAGCGGGAACAGTCGCTTGAAGTTCTCCGTCGTCTGCTCGGCAAATCGCTCGTAGGATTCACCGCGCAACATCGCCAGGAACTCTGCCACTTCCCGCACATATTGCGGCAGGTTCGGCTTACCGCGATAAGGGATCGGCGCCAGGTACGGCGAATCGGTTTCCACCAGCAATCGCTCGGCAGGCACTTTACTGGCCACGTCGCGCAGCGCATCGGCATTGCGAAAAGTGACGATGCCGGACAAAGAGATGTAATAACCCATGTCCAGCGCCGCTTTGGCCATCTCCCAATCTTCGGTGAAGCAATGCAGGACGCCGGCCTGAGGCAACGCCGCCTCGCGCAGCAGGCTCAGCGTGTCGGCCCGAGCACCACGAGTGTGAATAATCACCGGTTTGCCGGTCTGCTGCGCGGCTTGCAGGTGCAGGCGGAAGGATTCTTGCTGCAGCTCCGCCGCTTCAGGCTCGTAGTGATAATCCAGGCCGGTTTCACCAATCGCCACCACTCGCGGGTGGTTGAGCTCCTGCAGCAGCCAATCCAGCGCTGGCGCAGCGCCCGGCTGCACGTCCAGCGGGTGCACGCCGACCGAACAGTCGACATCGTCATAACGTTCGGCCAGGGCCTTGACGTCGGCGGCGTTGTCGACACTGACGCCGATGCACAGAAAGTGCCCAACCCCGCGCTGGCGGGCCGCATCGAGAGCGGCATCCAGCGAGCCGTCGTGGGCGGCGAGGTCAAGGCGATCAAGGTGACAATGGGAATCTACGAGCATAAAAAGGGCTGCAACTTACATCGTATGAGTGGGACGGTCGGACTTCAGGGCTCCGGCCAGGTGGGTTTCGATTCGACTGCGCGCGGTGTTGTCGCCGTCGTTGAACTGCACGCCGACGCCGGCGGCCCGGTTGCCTTGCGCGCCTTTGGGGGTGATCCAGGTGACCTTGCCGGCGACCGGAATTTTCTCCAGTTCATCCATCAGGTTCAGCAGCATGAAGACCTCATCGCCCAACTTGTAGCTCTTGTTGGTCGGGATAAACAGGCCACCGTTGTTGATAAATGGCATGTAGGCCGCGTAGAGCACGGACTTGTCCTTGATGGTCAGGGACAAAATACCGTTGCGCGGCCCCGGGTTGACGGCTTCATTCATGCTGACCTCCACTGCTGATGTTCAGAGGATAGGCCCAGTCGGTCACTTCTGGGTAGGCAATGACGCCCATTGCACCAGTAATGCTTCCAGCAACAGGACCCGATTGAGGTTGGCCTTGCTCATGACTTTCTGGCGTTGGGCGAGGATCCAGTCCTGGATGTTCAGGACTTTATCCTGAGCACTTTTCTGCGCCAGGTATTGAATCACCTTGCGCATATCGGCCAATCCCAACCCGTCTTCATCCTGAGTCAGCTGATAACGCAGGATCAGGCTCGACCAGTCGCAGAACCAGTCGAACAGCAATAACAGCGGAATCGCGTTCCAGCCTTCGGCCAGTTGCGTCGGCGATTGCTGTTGCTTGAGCAATTTCTTCACACCGTCGACCACCAGCGCTCGCTGTTCGCGCACGCCCTGGGCCTGCAAATTGACCGCGGCCAGCGGCGAGCCGGCGGCCAGGGTCAGCAGTTCGACGCGTTCTTCTTCCGAGCTGTCCGGCAACGCCTTGGCCAGCCACGCAAGACTCATCGCCTCACTTGGCAGTGGACAGGCTTGCTGCACGCAGCGGCTTTTGATGGTGGGCAACAGCCGACTGGTCTGGTGACTGACCAGCAACAACACCGTATCGCCGGACGGCTCTTCAAGGCTTTTGAGCAAGGCGTTGGCGGCGTTGATGTTCATCGACTCGACCGGCTCGATCAACACCACTTTGCGCCCGCCCATCTGCGCGGTCTGGACCACGAAGCTGACCAGTTCACGGACCTGATCGACCTTGATCGCCTTGTCGGCTTCTTCCGGTTCGAGGATGTAGTTGTCAGGGTGGCTGCCGGCTTTGAGCAGCAGGCAGGATTTGCATTCGCCGCAAGCGTCCTGTGCGGTCGGACGCTGGCACAACAGGCTGGCCATCAGGCGCTCGGCAAGCGCTCGCTTGCCGATTCCGGCGGGGCCGTGCAGCAGATAGGCGTGCGCATGTTGTTTGCGACCCGCCAACTGCTGCCAGAGACTGTCCTGCCACGGATAGGCTTCAGGCACGGGTCAACTCCAGCAGACGCGGCAGCAAGGCGTCCAGCGACTGTTGAACCTGCGCCAGCGATTGACCCGCATCGACCAGCACATATCGCGCCGGATCGGCTTCAGCGCGTTTGAGGAACGCACTGCGCACCGCATCGAAAAACGTCCGGCCTTCAAGTTCGAAGCGATCCAGTCGACCGCGAGCGCTGGCGCGGGCCAGCCCCACTTCCACCGGCAAATCGAAGATCAGCGTCAGGTCCGGGCGCAACTCACCCTGAACGAAGCTTTCCAGAGTCGCGATGCGCTCCAGCGACAAACCGCGACCGCCGCCCTGATAGGCGTAGGTCGAATCTTGTTTCGGAATAGATGGCAATGTAAACATCATGATATACTTCGTAATACCTTGATATGTAAACTAACTAGATAAGCGCCAGAACCCAATGGATCCGGGCCATTCAGGAGATTCACCGATGAGAAAGATCCTCGGCCTTGCCGCCAAAGCCCGCTCGGGAAAGGACACTGCAGCCGCCCTTCTGATGGCCCACCCAGAGGTAGCGACCTATGCGTTGGCAGATCCCTTAAAGGAAGGTTGCAAGGCGCTATTCGGCCTCACGGAAACAGAGACTTGGGATGATAACGCAAAAGAGGGAGTTCTTAGCTCTTGGGCCCGGTCACCTAGGCAACTCTTTCAACATGTAGGCACTGAGTGGATGCGAGAGCGTGATCCGTTGCATTGGTTGAAGCGTGCTGACCGCGAGATCAACCATCCGCCTGTTATCTCATCTGAAACGGCCCCAGCCTCCTTAGAGTCCCCGCTCTCCTCGAACATAACGGTTACGCCGAATAATCCCAACTGCCCCTTCATTCTTGCTACTCAAGCGATTTTCGGTCTGTCTGACTCACAGTTGAAGGAAGCCAAGCACATTGAGGACAAGCTGTGGAAGGCTACTCCTGAAGAGCTGGTAGAACAAATCAAGGCACTGGCTCTTCGGGACTTTCCTAATTTCGACGCACAATACCAGGCACACGTGAATCCTCATAATAACACTCAAAACACTAAACCTCATCTTAAAGATGAAAACCAACTAGCCAAGCACCTTATACGCACCACAGAAAAACACATCTACAAAAGTAAGATGAACCTTAATGGCAAATCCTTAATTATAATTAAAGATATTCGATTTGAAAACGAGGCCGATTATATTCGTCAACTCGGCGGTGAAATTTGGCACATAATTCGCCCAAGCGCAGAAGCAGTTAACCCACACCCCTCAGAAAGCGGGATTGCTATCAAAGAGGGTGACCTGACTATTTACAATATAGGCACACTCGACGAGTACGAAATGGCAGTTAACACAGCCTGGCAGGCCATTAAACCTACCCTCTGACGCGGCTGAACCTAATGAGCGAAATAGCGATACCAATAAAGCCACGAAGCGTTCATGGCCAATTTCAGCCAATTACTGAAAGCCCGTACGAATTGGTTACAACCATTGACGGCTTTAATATTGAGTGCAGTTATCAGGGGCACTATTTTTGGGATGAAAACAAGCATATTTGCCTAGCGCTGCACCTTGTGATGACTGTTTTTGCAAGGACTCACAGACGCGGGGTAGCATCGGCGCCTCGTGGTGGCATTAGTATCTTTTTTGATTTCGCTGTAGAGTACAACGAAACTTGCTCAGAACCTTTTAAGCTTTGGCATTATGGGCAGATCACGCACAGCTTGTTTTCTCGATTCCGTAGTTGGGCCATTGAAAATGGGCATCCAGACTCGATAGCCAGCAATCTTGGATCAATGCTTCATGCTGCTGGAAATTTGGGACTTGATTTACCTCAATTGAATTTGGGAGTGGGCCGAACCGAGGCGCGAAACCCGAAAGTAACCAGACCCCTGATAGACGATACGTATGATGCGGTTAAATGCGCACTTACAACGCATGTGGATAAACTGTACGAAAAAATTGAGTTTCGCAAACGTGTCGAGTCCGCTGAACCCTACACAATGGAAGAGGTTCTCGCTCCCGTTTACAAAAAATACTCGCGAGCTGAGTTTTTCGAATGGGTACAAATGCGCCTTGATAACGAGCTGCCGCTTCTGAACTTGCCAATTAGATGGCGCATCAAGGCTAGCAATGATGAAGAACTCCAGGGTCTCCTTCAAGGAAAGCAGATCCGCTCGAAGATCATGAAGATCTACGAAGCCGAAGGCTCGAAATACATTGTTGAAAATCCAAAGGATCATTTCCAATCTAGATTATTCCACCATTGGAACCCAGACCCAGCGAGACTGATTAAGACATTCCTTGATCACGGCTTCCCAATGTATATATCGAAGGAAGAGTTAGCTTCAAGATATACCTTTGAAGCCAATATGTCCTTAAAAACATGCGAAAACATTGTTGACGTTATACTGCTTCGCCTTACGCATTTTCGCCATAAGAAGTATCCTATCCAAGTCAGCAACACTGACGAATTTCTTCGAATGTACTATCCGTCTATCGTTGACATGGCTTGTATAGTCATGTTCATCATGCTGCAATCTAACTGGAACAAGGAAACAGTCCTTGCCATTGATTTTTCGAATCTTGAACACCCATTAACAGGTGCGGTGAAAGAAGCGGTAGCTGTCATTCAGTCAGAAAAAAACCGTTCGCAAGGGATCGGCAAGCCATTTTATGCCCCAAAGGAGATCATCGCGGTCAGCAGCAAAGTCGATGCATACTCCAGCTACAATCTTGTGAAGCTTGCGAACGAGTTGTCAAAGCCATTAGCTGGATTGGCATTTGATGCCATCCCCTTCATTATGGACGAGGATGAGCTTAACCAGTTATTTCTTTGCATTAAGGAAAAGAAAAACTGGGGAATGAGAGGTGGAAGGCATACATCGATTGCTTACAGCAAAGCGTTTAACCAAGGCGTGACTGAATTTTTGCGTGAATATCCCATCTATGAGCGAGGCGAACGTTTAATCAAGACCTCTCAACTAACTAAACGGTTGAGAGCTACCTGGGCGTATCAGCAACAGCAGGCGCACGGGGCGAGCCTGGGCCTGCTCGCGCTCCAAATGGGGCACGCGGATCTATTGGTAACAGATGAGCACTACACCAGCTCCCCAGAAGCCTTGAGGGCGGCTAAGCAGCGGCTACGGTCGGAGCTGGAAACGCTCTTGGATCTATTCCGTCAAGGTCAATATCAGGGATTGCTCGGATACGCTGAAGTCAAGGCAGTAGACCTACCTATGAAGGTTTTTCATATTCCAGGCATGGAGAAGGCACTTTGGGCTTGCATGAATCAACGTAACCCAACGTGGCCTGGAGCACGAAATTATGTGAAACCTGGCGAGCGCTGTTACAGCATCAGGAACTGTCTGCATTGTAAGCAGTGCAATATCTTCGATGACTCCGCTCCATTCCTCATCCAGCGCCAGATCCACCTGGAGGAAATTTTGGACGACCCGCAAGAAGGTGAGTCGGACTATAGCAACACCTTCAGCACGGAACTCACAATCATCAACTCTATCTTGGACAACTGGGATGATCCAGAGCTAATAAGAGAGGCCTCTAGGTACCAACGGCGTAACTCCCCTCTGCTGCCCCGCGACCTTGAAATCCTGCAAGTTATTTTTGAAGAGGAGGACATGCAATGAATCATCCTCCGAAGGACTTTGATGCCAAACACTTACCATTAAGACAAGCTCGGAATGGCGAAAAGTCGATTTCTGCAATGAGTCCCAATGTAGATCACCAAACAGTAGACGGATCCGCTGGATCGACGGGGCATATTATGTCAGGTCATGGAGCAACACCTGAATGTTCACTGAACGCACCAGAGGATCAGCTCGTGACCGCTAGGGACGTTGAAGAGCACTTCGATGATGATGCAATAGATGACAGCGACAACGAAATTGATTACTTCGAAGATGATGAACTTGAAGCCCAACTAGCACTCGAAGAGCTCCTAAAAGACAGTGAGAAATTCGACACTCCTATCAATGATACTCTTGCAGAGCGGCTTCGACACGACCCGGGAGGCAATTTCCCCGTCTCCGCTTACTCACTCTACTGCGAAAACATTTGGGTGCTTTTCAAAGACGAATGGGGCATTGCAACTAAAATTTTATTCAATCAGCCCAACGAGCACCGAGCAGCACTTAAAAAGGCACTAGCATGGTATTTTTTGCCCGAGAATTCACCTTTCCATAACACTAGAAGTTACAACACCTCTAAAACTAACATTAACGCATTTTCGTTACTTTCACGTTATGTGCTAGAGCCAAACTTTCTTAGCGGCGATCCAGAATCGCTTCAAATTATCAATAGCAGAATGCTTGATGCGTCGCTTGACAAGCTGAAAGATGAAGGCTGGCAAAAGTTTTCCGAACTTTTCAGAATCTTAAAGACATGGAGCACGCTGAGCTCTCAAAACCTCCTCCCTAAAGACCTGCACCTCGGCGTAGGCTTAGAGTGCATCAATACAACTGAGCGTCGAAAGCAAGTCGCGCATGCGTTTACCGGAAGGCTTTCAAGCTGGATACCTTATACCGAGTCAGAGCTAGGCAAGCTCCTCGACTATGCGTGCTTTTGGACAGAAAAAGCGCTGCCGTGTCTCTTGCGAGCTAATGCATTCATTATCGAAAACAGGTTGGAAACTTATCATAAGAAGTGTGTCTCCCGAGGGAAGACTGATTCGTTAATCGAGCAAGAATTAAATATCGAGATCGAAGGCCGCACCGTCATGAAAACGACGTGCAAAGATGAAACCGTACTACGGAACGGCCGTCCAGAGCGGAGCGTCTCATATTGGTGGGCGAAGTCCTATGCCGATGGAGTAGATCACGTAAGGAATGCCGTTTTTATTCTAATAGGAATTCTCACGGGCCTGCGCGCCAGTGAAATTCGCATGGTCAAATTTGATGATGTTTATGCGGATCCCGACTCCCTTGAAGATTATGTGTTGCGTGTGACTCGCTACAAGACGGCAAAAGATCCCAACTTCGGTGAGGTAGATGAGCTGCCCCTGCCCCGTTTCCTTGCCCTGAGCATCCTAGGACTTAAAAACCTTCGAGCTATAACGACTTCTCAAGATAACCCTTACGTCTTCCGGTCAGGGAGATCATTCGGCCGCTCCCACCCGAAACAGTCAACCACTGTGAAGTCGATAGGAAAAATCATCAGCCAGATCGAACTGCACACGGGTGTCGATCGGATTCATGTTCATCGCTTCCGGAAGACCATTGCAGAGATCCTTATCAATCGCAATGAACGTAACATTGACATCATTCGGCTACTTTTTGGTCATAAAAGCTACACGATGACCCTCAAGTACATTGGCAGAAACCCATATCTTGTCCGTACGGTGGCAACAGCAATCGAGCAGAATTATGCCGCAGAATTTGCTGACTTGATTACTGCGATTCAGACAGGCACTTCCTCCGGCCCTGGCGCTGAACGCCTGCTTGAACGCATCAATGCTAATAAAGGCGCATTTGAAGGAAGGCATTTAAGACTCACCATTCTTACTTATGTAACGCATCTGTTGTCATCTGGCCAGCCTTTGTTTATCCATCGAACGGCTGTTGGTAGCTTTTGTGTTAGTACGCAAACCTATTCTTCGCCGAACCTACCCCCTTGCCTTTTACATCGAAAAGGCAATGTACAAGGGCTTCCACCAAACCCATCAAGCTGTGACCCAAGTTGTGAGCACGCGGTGATCGTCCAAAAGGCCCAACGTGCCATGGAAGACAACATTAAATTTTATACGAATATCCTTGAGAAAGGCGGTAATTCCCTTAGTGAGAAATCCAGAAAGGCAATACTTGTAAAGATTTCGTCCAACACTAACCATCTCAACAAACTCAGCCAGCAAGCTGAATTAATCCCGGTCATAGAGGTTCATTTATGAGTAGCCAGGATACTCGGAATCGGCTGATCTACCTCATCAAGGAGCATCAGCTGGAACATGGGCTGACGAAAATCCAGATTGGCGTTCTATCGGAGCGCGCCGGCATCACGCGTCAAGCTTTCAACCGTTTTTACAACGATCTCAAGCCCTACAGCCAAGGTCAATCGATTGCGCCTCTGCTAGCCGGTGACAATGGAGCTACTCAAGACCTTCTTGCACGACGTGAACACGATCTAGATCAAATGCGGGCTGAAATTAAAGCAATGAAAATTCAGCATCCGAAAGACATCGAGTCTGCCGTAAGCAGGCATCTAACTACGCTAATGAACAGCGACCTGATGATGTTCGAAGCCAAAGGGATGACTGCCACACTTGAGAACCAGAGTAAACATAATGAAATGCTCAAGCGTCAATTGATGGTAGCGCAGGTAGAAAATACGAGACTAACGACCGATCTCGCAGCCCATCAAATATCAAGCAGCAGCCCTGCCACGCGCCTAATCAAAAACGCAAAAAATTTCTTGGCGCTGACTATAAACTTTTCTGATACAGGCTTGAAAAGTAATGATTATGATGCATTTGAAGACGCCAAGGATAAGCAGTTAGATACCCATATCAAAACCCTTAAAAAGTTTCCAGCCCCTGAACAAATAGAAATCCATATTTTTCAGGAGCGTTATATTTCAGCTTTCAAAATCTTCTGCAGCGAGCTTCCAGAAAAAGAAGACATGCTCATAGTCGCAATTCAGGCACCGGTTTACGCCCAAGCTGAACTTAAAGAACTGCTCCGTAAATTAACAGCATTCGCCTCCGTTACGTTGCACATTCCGTTCTCGAAATCCCTGGCTTCTGCGGCTGCTTTCCAGAAATTTAATTTTAGAGAGGTTCCTGCTCAAGAATTTGAAGAAGCGTCTAAAGCTCGCATCCCTCAGATTGACTGGGGTTTTGACGGTATCCAAGTATTCAGGGCCGAGTGATATGCTAAAAATTAAGATACAGCGCATGACGTACGTAAGTTCGATACTCAGCACAGAGGTTACGCATTACGTTCTCGCTGCCCACCTAAATTCGAAGATTTTTTTGATTAGTATGGTCAATTACTACCTGCACTCGGTGACCCGCTCCTCCGAACAAACTTCTAAACGCTATGCCACCGTGATCGCTGCGTTTTATCGCTTCCTCTCTACGCAGAACAAGTTTAAAAGCACTGACCTAGGCGATTATCACGCCATTGTTTCCAATGTTGATATCAAGAAGTGGCAGATTGCGAGAAAAATTAAAAGGGTAAGTGCTAACAGTACGAAGCCTCACTCAGCCACCATTCTTGAAGATGCAACTATTGTGTACACCTATTTTGCGTGGCTGAAGAAACATGAATTTTCCACACTCGTTAACGTTTCCTACAAAAACTGGATCGCTAACTTTAAGAGCGAATCCCTTTTGAACTATGTAAAGAAACGGGCCAAAATCGTACTTGACGTTGATCCGATCCGTGTTTTAGACAGGCAGCACAGGCAAAAAAGGCACAAAAGTTTGATTACAGACGATGAGATCAAGCTTCTAATTACATCCTATCCGGATAACGTTTACGCGACCCTTTTCTGCTTTGAGCTGGCAACTGCCCTCAGGCCTATGGAGCTTTGCGAATTCCCCTATGCGGGTAAGGGCCCTAATCGACACATCATGCCGTATGACTCCATGCCCAAGGAGCAAAAAAAGTTTGAATACACACTGGTGGGGAAGGGAAGTAAGCCTCGTACTATCCACATCCCGGCGTATGCACTGTCCGACATTTATAAGACCTACACCGAGAAGGAATATCCAGCCCGCAAGAGGAAATTTAAGGAAAAATACGGTCGTCCTTGCCCTCCGGATGTTCTGTTTCTTACAAAAGCAGGGGTGCCTGTGACCGAGAAGATGATCTCAGACGCAACAACATATGCGGTGGAGCTTGCACACAAGCAGGATCAGTCGTTCCGTACGACGAACAATTTTTATCAGGCGCGTCACTGGTGGCCGACTATGATGATGATCCAACACCGAGGAAAGGATTTGCTCAATCCAATTTCCGATGTTTTAGATGCGGCATTCGCGCAGGTGCTGGTCAATCAGATGGGGCATGGTGATATTAGGACGACCTACAAGCACTACCTAGATTTTGCTCGGGTACTGGTGATAACCCAGCAAGGTCGACTGAACGACATCATCACTGAGGAATTCAACATCCATCGGCAGATCGAAGAGTTCGGTAAGATGTCTATTCAGCCTCCTGATGGAGTAAATGATGATGAAGCTGAATAGGTAACGGAATCTTATGCTGGCTCCAGTCTGTTATTAAAAGTGTCGACTGCTCGAGGATCTCTGAAAGATGACAGACGGCATGATGCCTTTGTTCTCTTCGGATTACTCAGTTCGAGCGGCCGCTTCACATTGGCGAATGTCTGAGGTTGCGTCACACCTCCTCGCCACACATTTCGAAGTAGTCAGTGGGCAGTCGATACCCTGATGCTACTCGAGAACGGCTATGCACACTCCAGTCTACCCAGACGATCTGAACCCAGCGCATCTTTAAAAGGTCAGCCAAGAAAATGCAATGAGATTAGCCAGACCAACAGCCAGTCGAACTTGCCGTTGCATGCGGGGTACTTTACAAGGCATTAGGCTTTTACTGCCATCACGACGCGGTGATAGTTGCGGTAGCCATGGGGCACCTAAAGAGTTGAACAGCCCATCCATGTTCTGAGATATCTGGCGGCACGTAAAGCGAGCCGGGCCTCTTCGGCCCAAAATGACGACTTTTCATGGAGCGCGCGTTGAGCCAGAATACGCCCAACTCCCGATCTATGATCAGATGGTGACATCCATTAAAGCGTTGTGAGCATCCGCCAAGTCACTTTGCGCGGCTCAGGCTGTCACCCAATGATACGGCTGGCTACGTCGGTAGCCGTCTCAGCCCATCTTTCAGGTAGACCTAAGAGATTTCGTTGGCGCCTTGAAATCAAAGGTGAGAATGCGTGCGTTCAGTGCAATGTGTAACGAAGTTAGGGAGTTTATGTCTTCAATATTAACTCTCCAATTCGAACTTTGGCCGCGTGACAGAGCTGCTCCTGTCGACATATTGATTGTACGGGAGCGTGAACAGCTCTTACGTTTGCTCGCTGCGCTCTAAGCCTGCACGCAAAAGCGCGTTACCATTGCCCGCTCAAAAGCAACGAAGACCACTCGTGAGAAAACCACCTATGAAAATCATCATCGAAGAATGGGATGGTGACGGTGCGATTCGAATTCCCGATGAAGCATTGCAGGAATTGGAACTGGATGTCGGCGACGCCGTGTACCTGATAGAAGAATTTGTCGGCAACACGAGCTGCCTAGTCATATCAAAAACGCCTCAAATCGCGAATCGAATAGACGAACTCACTGGGGCCTGGAACAGCGGACAAAAATGATGACTGACGCGAATCGTCTCTGGCAACGCGAACGCAAAGGACGCTACGCCATTTGGGATTTAGGAAGACTGCAACCTGGATCTGATCGGGCGATTCAGTACCTTGCGATTCTTGATGAAATTGAGCGCCAAGATCGAGATGACCCAATTGGCGATGCAGTCGCCATGTCGGTTGATCAGCTACGAGAATGCGTTCCAGAAACCGAAATCGTGGGAGTCAGCGGATCCCACTTTGTAGTCGTGCTTGACGAGCACATACCAGAACCGTGGAAGACTCGTTTCGAAGAAGCGAGTACTGGGTCGACCCGTTTACGAGAAGGCAGTTATGCGGGAGATTGGCGCCGATTTTTACGGCTATGGGATCAGCAGATGCAGCATCTCGCAGCACACAGAGAGATGCGTTAAGCCCTGGCCTGACATCTCATACAAGTACCGCCCTCTCCAGTCGACCGATAAGGTCGATAACGGCCTCCGTTTCCGCCCTCGTCCTCATCATGTCCAGAGGACGCTTCGAACCAAGTCCACGCACCGGCGTACTCATCCATTTCGCTGCAGCGGCGACATCGTTTTCGAACAGGGTCAAGGCGTGCTCATAAACAGTGATCAATGCGACAAAGCGGTCGCTTTCTATTGTGTTGAACCGCCCTGCTTTCGCCCTACGGGCCATCGTTGAGGGAGATACACAAATAGCCTTGGTGATATCCCCTCGCTGCATCTGCAGAACGCTCGCTATCCGTTCGAGGCATCCGAAAGGCAGCCCTTCGTGAACCAGGTCATGAAGGCCGGTGCCGCGTGACGGCAACCCAAGGGTCATCCAAATGCTCTTAGGGATTGATGGCCCAGGCTGATACTCCTTGATCGATAACAGCACTTTCACCTCCATCTAAAAAACCTACCAGCAAGCCGGGCCGGGAGGCCGGAACCAGCGACTTCTTCATTGCCTGCAGCACAGGATCTATCAGACCAAGAAGACGTGATATAGATAGTGAGTTCATCCTAGCCTGTGAGCTTTCGTGATTTCCACGAAATGACATGCACTGCTTCGCTCGTTTCGAAATCTACACTTGTTGCATGACAAGCGCTCCAAGCACGGATAGTGTCAGCGCCATGAATGTCTCAAGCCTGGCCCTCCCCGACTCGATTTCTCCGTCAATACTGGCGAGCGCAGACTTGCTTGTAACGAAGACAGCTTACCTGGCCGGCATGATCGCGCCTGAAACCGCAGCGTGTGTGAGCAAGCTATTGATGGACTCTGACGCCCATTATTCCAGGATCATCGACGGGCACCTCACAGAGCCCGAAGTGCTGAAGAATGCACAGAACTCAGCGAACCAGCAGTCCACGCTTCAAAAGATTCCTGAGCTTCGTCGACGTATCGTTGCAGCGCTAGTCCACCACTTTCACCTTCTCCAAACTCAAGCGTCTCCCGAGGCTAACGGGGCTGTTGCGAGAGTCGTCATTCACCAGCATTTGGCTCACCTGGGGTTGCATCCCCACCTGTGGTCGCTTGCTCGGGGCTTGGCCCTTAGGCACGAGGAATATTACGCTTTTGCTCCGATTGATCGAACGCAAGTGAGCGAGCCTACTGGTGGTGTCCAACCGTCAGGTAAATCCACTCTCAGCTTTATTGAATTCATGCTCGAGGTTTGCCTTGGAGAAGTGGATTACGTGACTACTGCGCTGAATCGCCATGGGCTTCGGGAAGCTGTGATGCATGGCTTTAGAACGGACTCGCAGTTAATAGAGGCGGGAATCAGTTCGCAAACAGGGCCGGCAATCCTTGCACTGCTGATTCAGGGCGCACTACCGCGTACCGAGTTTGAAACCTTTACCGGACTTCAGCCTAGCGAAGCATGTGATCAGCTCAGCAAGCTGGTTAATGTTGGCCTGGTGGTGAGTTCAACACCTAATTCCCATACGCTGCGGGTGCGCTTACCGACCTGGTTTGCGCAGAATATTTTTCCTGATTTCTCTTTAGCAGAAAGCGAAATCAAGCCGGGCTAGAAGCCCGAAGGGTCGATCGTTTTTTGGGTTGTTGATGCGGTCGATGTGTTGAATGTCTGGTGATTTGTCTCTTGGTTTTTTGCGCATCTACCCACTGCGCCAAGGTCGAACGGGCGATAGGCAACCCGGCGCGGCCGAAAATCTTTTCCTGCCGATACAGCGGTAAATGGTCGGCGAATTTGGCCACCATGACGTGCGCCAGCAGGCCCGACGTCGGGATGCCTTTGTCGATGACGTGCGCTGGCACCGGTGCCTGGATCAGCGTTTCGCATTGCTCGCAGACCCATTTCCCACGGATATGCCGTTCGACGGACACACCAGGCGTGTAGTCGAGCTTTTCGCTGGCACGGCCACCGGTTGCTGCCTCAATTGCTGAGGCAAAACCCAAGCATTCAATCCGGAAAGGTCAGCGACGAGCAGTGCGCGCCGAGCGGCCCTCTCGCAGAGACTTGACCGACACCCCCTCGACATATCGGTATTTTTTCCTGGCGACCTTCACTGCCTGACCTGACTGTTGGGGTTACGGCTACTGGTACGATCCGGATGCCGGAAAACTGCGTGAATGCTACCTCTGAGGAAGGTAGCGCGGACTGAATCTAGACGTCGGTTTAAAGAGGAAACGCGGCACCTGTTTGGCTACTAGATTCAACACCTAGCGCCATTGCATCCGCTCGAGTATCAAGCTACCCGTTGATCCGCCGCTATAGAGACTCAGCCATGCTCGCTATGGTGGATAAGTGTCCACATAGACGCCTTGATGGCCATTTGATATTGTCCGACTATTCAGCCCTCTTCAAGGACGATCAGTGAAAAAAATCTTTCAGCAGCATCTTGAGCAAGCCGAACTTCTTACGAATGCCTCAGAAAAGCTAACGTTTCTGACCTCGGTGCTCCGGTCTATCCTGCAATTATCAGTCGTAAGCTGCTTTGAGATCGTAAAGACGTATACGCCACATGAAGAGAGTGATCTTGCCGAACTGGCGCAGCGCTTTCAGCGGCCTGCTGACGGGATGCCGGTGCAAGTGATAGATAGTCTCGCTCCTTTTATTCGCGCCTATGTAGATAAGGGTCTCCTGCAAGGATGGTTTGAGCCAACCAAATCGGTTGCCATCCCTCTTTCCAAACAGCTTATTGAATGGGTTGAATTCCGGAATAAACGCACTGGGCATGGTGTACTCGACGCCCCTCATACAATAGCCTGGGCTGAGAAGACTGCCAGCCTGATCAAAACCTGCCTGCACGTATTCACGCCTTTGATTCCGACGGTTACCGAAGCTGAAAGCGTCAGGCTAACGAAGATGCCAGGCGAGCCTCTCTTCGGCACGCCAATGATGCACAAAGGGCAAGCGATCGTTCTTACAAGCGTTACGGCAAAGAAAGGAGTATGGAAGTTAAAAGGCCAAGTTCTCTCCCATAGTAATGCTGAAGAACTCAGCGTTACCTTGCCTGATGACAATGTCTTCTCAACCAGAAATCTCAAGTCCGCAGGGGACTATGACCTTTCATCAATTGTCTCGAAGAATAATGACTATTCTTTCTATCACAACATTCCGGTCAGACAAACCGATACCTTCGAGGGCCGAGAATCCGAATTGGATTTGCTCCATGAATGGTTCGACGATAAGGACTCGAGGTATTGCGGGGTCTACGGCGATGGAGGGTATGGCAAGACGACATTAGTGCTCGAGTTCCTGAATAGGATTCTGGAAAGCGAATACGATCTTGCTGAACCTATCCCTACTATCATCAGCTATCATACTGCGAAGATGACGAAATGGTCTGAAAGTGGTCTCGTCCACTTTACCGGGATATCACCAGTCATGGACGAATGTCTCAGGGACTTGGTGAGGTGTGTTATACCAGTCCTTCCGGCAGACTGGTACGGTGTCAGCGGCCGCCAACTGGTTGATAAGACTGTCACGGAATTAGCCAGCCACAAGCTCAGCCGTGATGACATCCTGCTCGTCATAGACAACACGGAAACCTTAGCGACGACTGCGCAGGAAGTACGAGATCTTGGCGCATTCTTCAAGCAGGTTGGCAAGCTCGTCGGCCGGATGATTATTACCTCCAGGCGCAGAGAATTCCTTCAAGCCGAACCCGTAATGATCGAAGGCCTATCCGAAAGCGAATCTGTGAGCCTCATGCGTCGGTTGGCAGAGGAATACAAAGCAGCTTCGATTCTGCAGGCTGGTGAGCCAAAACTTCGGCGTGTTTCCAATCAGCTCATGCACAAACCAATCCTCTTGGAGGCCTTGGTAAAATACATCGCGCATTCTGGTCTAGGTATCGATCCAGCAATTGAAAATGTTTTCAAGAAATCGAACGAAGACCTTCTGGAGTTTCTATACGAAGATGCCTGGCTTCGGATCAATGAACTGCAGAAGCAGGTGTTCTTGGTCATCATCAATATCACCTACCCGCTTGATAAAAACACCATCAGCAAGGCGTGCCAGGAAGTCGGCATCCAGCACTCCGAGTTTCAGTCGAGCCTGACGGAAACCCATTTCGCAACGATCACCGACTACGGTCGAACCTACTCCATTGAGTTGGTAGAACTGGCTAAGCGATTCTTTCTACATCAATTTGGACGCTTGCCTGACGACGAGAAGGAAAGGCTCAAAGCAATAGCCGCAAGTGCGGACAAGTACGTTGAAGAGCGCGCAAAAATCGAGAAGGAGTACCGAGAAGATCGAGTAGCAGAGGCTTTCCGTAGCGAGTTTGCAAAGGCGGCCAAAGTCCACGCTGACAGAGGGGATATCCCTGGTGCTATCGAGATGTACGACTTAGCCCTTACCGACGATCCGCTGAACTCGGCACTGCATGACCGATTCTCCTGGCTCATGCTCAACAAGGGGCGTGACATTGAGCGGGCGAAAGAACTCTCCGAGCGTGCAGTGGAGCTTGATCAAAACAACAGCGACGCACTCGTTGGGCTGGCGTTGGCAAACTACCGGCTCGGGGACATCGCTCAAGGTGACATTAACATTGACAATGCTGGCCGTAAGGGCCGCGGCCCATCTTTTTGCCACTTGCGCAAAGCGATCGCTCGTTATCATAAAAGCCCTGATGAGCACGATCTCAATGCGCAGATCACCATACTGGAAGAGTCCGAGCTGATGCTTGTCCAAGCACAACGATTCGCCTCCAAAACCGATGCTTATCGCGGGAAAACGCAGCGTGAGATACTGAAATATCAGAGCCTCACCAAGTCTAAACTTGCCACCCTTCGTGGAAAGCGGACGAAACTTTCGAACGCACCATGACCTAGCCTTCCTCACGAGAAGCCGCGAGACTCGACTGGCTTCTCATTTGCTAAGCCGCAACAAACGCTGGCCACCTCATCACATTGCCCCTACGAAGGTCGCGACATGGATGAGCCGAAACTTTGTCTACAGCCGCGGCCCCTAAAAGCGTGGCCAGTGCTAACCCTATAGCGAATGCCCTTTACGTAGACGAAAGATGGCCATGTAGTATCATTCGCCGAACTTCACTCACACCATCAAGGGATTGTTGAAATGATCTGGGTCATTCTGATTGCCGTCGTAGTCGTCGCAGTTTGGTGGGCTCACGCCCAAGAAAAGGCAAAGACAGAAGCACGAGAGGCCTACCAGCGCTCACTGGCGAATCTCAAAGCCGACCCTCGCAACGCAGATTTACGCCAGCAGACCTTGGCACTAGGGCGCGCATATTCGAACCTTATTCGCGACAAGAAAGGCCAAACGGTCTTTGACGAAGTCGCGTTGATGAACGACATCAATGCCGCATGTGCTGGCGCCAGTGAGCGCTCCCTGGATGTCCATGTAGCAGCGCCGCCTGTGAACGACATTGAAGCGCGTCTACAAAAGCTGTTGTCTCTTAAGGAGCGCAATCTCATTGACGCGGACGAATACAGCAGTCGTCGTAGAGAGATCCTTGAGTCGATCTGAGTAAGGATTTGTTATTGCACTGTATTGAGGACGGGCGGCGATTGGATTTCAGAATTCTGGCCGCCTATCCCGTGCCGATCAGCTTCGGTCTGACTCACTAGACGCCATTCTTCAGGCCCTATGAAGCACTCCCCTCAGGGCGGCAAAAGGTTGCCGGCTTCCAATCGCGATGCTGTATGAAATTCCGGAAAACCACATGAATGCAGAGCATCACACCGGCAACGACGCTAAAGCCGTCGTTTCAGGACTAGCATCAGGAATTATAGAAAAGATATGGGACTTCAACTGGTGCTTGAAAGCAGTCTACGTGGGCCTGTTTGCTGATATCTCATTGATTGTCTTAACGGGCCACGACCTAGCCAGTTCCTCTTTTGATACCGAAACCGTCCTCACCAACGCCGGCAAAATACTGTGTGCGTCACTCGTATTCATGTGCTTCGTTTCACTAGTTGTACCGTCCATCGTCCACGTTCTTAATGTCTTGGCGCAGCCTACCCCGGAGCACCATCCGCTCCCACTTGACTGCGTGCGGCCGAGGGACTTGAAAAGGCTGGCGCTTGAAGAGAAAAGTGATTTCCTGCTCAAACTCTGTGTACAGCACAGTTTGGACGTCAGGGAGGGTCAAGTTAAAAAAACCGATGCAAGAACTCTGCTCACAGGGCTGACGATACTGGTCGCGAGTGACTACATTTTGGGCTACCTGCATCACACCCCATCAATCATGAGGCTGCTCCAATCGCACCTGACCTGGGGGGTTGTTGTGGTATCTCTGCTTGCTCTGTACTACGGGATTGTCTGGACGTATGAACAAGAAGTGAAGGATCGATGGATTTGGTATCCGCCCCTCGCCGAGCAACAACGCCAAGCCCAGAAGGAAAATGAAGATCGCCAGCATGACGCTCATAGAAAGTATCAGGAGCTGCAGCGTGCTTTGCACCAGTCTGATGATTGACCCAGATTGCAACTTTGACTATCCCGTCTAGTCGTTACGCTAGCCGGCTGGCGCTTTGCCATATCCGCACCGTCGGTTTTGGGCTCAGCACCCTTGTTTGAGTTTGGCGACGTCAGCAGTCACTGGATCGACTTAACAGATTGAAAAATCCATTCACGATGCCAGGCAAGATAGTACTCATGCCGCTTCTCGATTTGGGACAGCCGCTGGCGTACGTCAAGATTGAGACGTTGGGCGTCCTCAACGCTCAGCATCGGACTGATGACCAGCTCCCCCGACGCCCCGAAAGTAATCAATCCTTGATCGAAGGCAACGTCTAAGTGAGGAGCAAGCAGCAAGCCGTTGAAAAGATCTAGCCGCTCTTCATCATTGGCTCTACTCCAAGGCTTAATATGGGACGCCCGCAGTAGGGATACCTCGAGACAACCTGTGACCGCGCAACCTTTCCAGTAGCTCAAGAGGGCATTTCGATAGCCGCCCTGCCCTATACGCACCTTAATTAGCGCATTACGCTCAGTGTCATTCCGGGCAACCGGGTCTTCAATAGATTGCTGGTCTAAATTTGACGCTAGCTGTGGAGTGCCAGCTTCTGGCCCCGCTGCATTAGCCTGAGACGCCAGCAAGACTTCGAGAAATTGTTTCAGAGCCCCTTCATGGTGAAAACCGAGCGCAATCCCATACGATATTTCCTTTAGGCCTTCATGGAGTCGGGTAGGAAACTCCGATAATCCAGAGTTGTGGTACAAGGCTTCAGTCCCAATTTCCAGTCCGTCTATTCCAAGCCATGAACCCGTGAGATCTTGGTAGTCCGGGTGGACTATCAACGGAGCTCGCATTCTTGGCGCGTTAGCAGTGCTAGTTTTGACGTACACCGGATGCTCGAGCGCAGCGTGTCGAAAAAGACTCGCTTTGCCTCCGGGAGGTTCACCGCCAATGAAACCTGCCTTCCTCAATTCGGAGGTAACGGCGCCAATACCGATCACGCTTGGTTTCTTCGGCTCCTTTGCGCGCTTCAGCGTCCTGTCTACGGGCAGTGCTGTGTCGACCAACCATCCTAGCGCCGTCAACGCCTCTAGTAGCGGAGGATGAATCAGGCCCCTCCGCCGACGCTCATCTGGATGGTCGTCAAAACTGGCCAAAGTGTGGACTTTCCATTTCGGGGAGGGAATAGCGAGAGCGTTGGTAAGTAACGACCCCAAAGCTCCGTAGTGGATGTTTGCAAAACCAAATTTCGCCTGGCCAGCCGCTGCTGCGACCTCTTTCATCGTCAACGCTTCAGGGTAGGCCTTGGCGTGATGTATTAGCATTGCCATCTGAGGCTCCGAAACATCAGGTCTGATTTCCTTCAACGCGCGGGCGTACTCATCGACGGTCGCGGGGTAATTGCGGATCTCTCCTCCACTCTGCTGGTACTCCGCGGTCATCTGCGCCAATAAATCCATGAACTTCGCTTTGTCTTGCATCAACTTTTCCTTAATTGTCGCTCTGCCCGACCTTTCTAAGGCGTTCTGAGTGCAAGAATGCGTAGCACAAGTCACTCAGGAATGTGGTGAGTGCCCCAGCCTGGCGCTTGCTGTAATGGTGAACGATATCCCATCAAATCGCTAAAATCTGACGCCACACCGGCTTAGGTTAGCTCAAACGCACAGGGTGGAAGGCATCCGTCGAACAGGCCTTTTATGTAACTCCTTAGGCGGCACTATCAACCAAGTGCAAGCGACGGTAGTGAACGCCTCTATCGCTTCAATCGGTGCTTGAAAGCCTACCCCGGGACGAGCGACGTCTAGCACACCATTAATCGGCCCCAAATCATCGAAACTGATGTCTGCTCCTAGGTTATGCCCGACTTGGTTACGAAGCGAGTTCAGCTTTAAAATTCCAGGTTTAACAAACGCAGCACTAGAAGCACGGCTAGGAAGAAGCTCTACTTTATTGAAAAAGCCAAGCTTTGCGGCTCGGATATTTTCAATCCCGTAGTGCTCGGCAAGGAAGCGTTCAAGATAGTGTTCTACGACCAGATGGTATTTTAGGAGGCGACCAATAATGTCATGTGGTCTATTCATGAGGTTAATGTAGCTTTCATTTTCCGCATGGAAGCGTGCTTCAATATCCGCCATATGCGGCTGAAGGTAGGCGACAACTTTTTCGATGCCTTCGATTTCTCTCATATCCGTTCCCTACCCCTTCTTCAATTAGGGCCTAAGCATAGTCAACTCTTTCTTATTTTGATCGAGAATGTCTGTAGGTAAAATGCTGCTTGGAAGCCGACCTGCAAGATATGCTTGACCTTCAAACTAGTCAAAATGCCAACAGTGCTTCGCCCCAGCGCGAAGCCAATCAACGCCAAGGAGTACGCCATGCCGGCCAGCTACCCACCAGAATGGTTCCAGATGGCGGACGTCAGGCGGCGTCGATTATCGGCAGCTATCTGGATTCCCTTGCGTCAATCCGAAGTGATTCACAAAGGTGGTGCAGATAGAGAGCTCGGCGCATTCGAAGAATCGCTTTGCGTCGGCTCGCTGGCGGTATACGCAGATCAGCGTGAGATAGGCGAAACACTGGGTTGGAACTCAATTGGGTTGATACATACCCCAGGGCCTTATGCCTTTGGCGACGGCCGCTACAAGCCAGCAGATCAGTATCTCCATGAGGATGAAGAGCCGCCGGTGGGAGTGGAGCTCGTTCTTCTGAACCATTTCAACAGTGATCACGATACGGAATGGCTGGTAAATCAGGATCTACTCCTTGCACTACGATTGATGCAGGAAGGTGACTCATGGGTAAGCCCCAACGAAGGTTACATAGAGGTTATCCGGCAGCGCAGGAATGAAGATGGTCGAGTGATCGCCATCGAAATTCGTGCTGAACATTTGCGAGATTATTTATGTGCACGCGGTCTGGCCCTCAGGCTGGCGCAATACCGGGAGCGTAAGCAATATCTCGCTGATGCTTCTCATATCCCGTGGCATGGTGCTCCTGTCGAAGAGAAGAAGGTCAACGAGCTCTTCAAGTTGCATACCTTTAGTATCAGGGCCGATGGAGGGTTGTTGGGCCGCACGTCGGTCATGAGGGTCTGGCGTACAGATGTTGACCCCGAAGAAGACGTCCCGGCATTCACAGCCGAAAACAACAGCAACACTGACTACGAGCATTTTGAATTCGAACACAAAGGGCTCACCTATGAGCAGGTTGACGGCAGGCTCTGGCGGGAAGAATGGGTAGAGCCCGCATCGAAAAGTGAGCGTGTTCGTGGCGACCTACCTGAAGAGCAGCTGTATTACGCGACGGGAGCCGCCGGCGAAAGACTGCCGGCAAGCGCGCTCGACAATGAAGATGTCGGGCTCTACCTATGGTTTAAGGCAGAAGTGATTGAAGCCCTGTTGGCATTCAAGGGTTCGGCTTTGAAGTGGTACACGTCGGACACTGGCTCGATCAAATGCTCACCAGACTACGAGGTTCATTTTGGAGTCAATGAGCTGAGTCACATCAACGCGTACGCCCACGACATTGCCAAGCTTCCACTTTGGCAACAAAAGATATGGCATGGGTTTAACGTCTCGCCAGACGGCCGCCCCTCGCGCGAGCTCCTTGGATCCCAATTCGAAAGCAATCCCGCGAACACGATGGCGCCGGAAGAGCTGCTCGAAATTGTGATTGCCAAACTCAACTCGTTTTTCACTCAGAACTTCGAGGCTCCGCTATTCAAACCCCATGACAATTCGGCGGACATCCTGCGAAATTGTCACCGCTTCCGAGCTCTCAGCAAAAATGGATTGCTGGCCTTGGCCAAGGACATTGCCAGACTGACTGTGGACTCCATCGATATAGGTCTTCTGAAGCAGAATCTGGAGGTTGACCCTAAGGAAAAACTGGGAAGCCTTAAACTGCTTGAGCGTCTGCTGTTGAAATACTGCGAGAAGGATGCTGCTCGCAAGATGATGATGCCGCTTCATATCGCTTATGGCCTGCGCCTGGGGGATGCTCATCTACCCTCGAAGACCGATCTGGAGGACGCACTGCGTGATCTAAATGCACCCGTTGGCGCTCATCCCGTCACAATCGGAGCAGTTCTCTTAAGCCGGGTCGGCATCAGCCTCTATGAGATAGGGGATACCATTCACGCGGGGCTGAAAGCCGTCAATTCACAGTCCTAGCCTGCCAGGCCAGCCTCCGCTCTGCTGGGCCCCCTGTCGTGTTGTGTCATCGGCGGCTTCATTATCATGAGCCGTACCGCCCCTCTGATGGAGCTTAAGAATGGACGCCACCACATCTGGCCAACCTCGCGTGCTTAACCTCGATGAGCTCGCTGCTCACATCCGCAAAATGCGCGAGGTCTTCCAGTGCGCACTAGAAACCCTCGCCGAACCTGTAGGTTTGAACTTTTGGACAGTCACTCGTAACCTGCTGGCCCGACCTGGGCCATACGATGGTAGCGACTGTGTAATTGCTGCTCAGCCATATTGCCCCCTACAGTTGTGGAGGAGGCCCACGCGCAGTGGTATTGATACGCGGTCAACGACTATTGAGCAGAACGTCAGCGGAGATGATGAATGAAGCATCCAGGCCACCCCACTGATGAGGCTCCGCCGTCGTGGTACCACGATCGCGGCCCATCCTACATCGAGCAGGAGTTTCAGAACGCGATTGAGGATCTTGCTAGTGCCATAGAAAGCGAACATTGGTTCGGTGACACTGAAAAACATCATAGATACAGGGTCGACTTCATTCTCAAGGATGCACGTCTCATTGTTGAACTCGATGGACACGCCTATCACTCGACGAAGGAACAGCTCGAAAAGGACGCGATCCGCCAGCGGTATCTGACCCGTGCTGGTTACTCCGTGATCCGCTTCACGGGACGTGAAATCAACCGTGATGTGCGCCAGTGCGTTGCGGATGTTAGGCAAATCTACCTTGAGCGCATGCAGCTCGCCCCAGCGAAATATCGCGTTATGTACGTCGATTACGCATTCGTGATGAAGCAGATGCACCTGGCACTGAAGTTTTATCGAGAGACTCACCCCCAGAAAACGTTGGAGCCACAATCGATCGAGAGCATCATTCCCCATGCGATTACATGGCTTCAGGAAAAGTCGTTCATCACTGCGTTCGCCTTTTGCTCAAATGATGACCAACATGAAATCGATCACCTAAACACTTTGGTGATTGAATATGAAGCCGGAGAGGTCAGGTTCAATACACTGGCAAGCGACTGGTACACCCTTGATCTAGGTGAGCACATGGAGGCCTATGCTCACCTGTTCGATGAGTTCATCCTGGTCGCAGATGACCCGGTTTACGCGGCCCCGTTCCGAGCTGTCCTACCTCAACAGCTCAGCGATCAAGGTGTAGGTACTTACACCTACACGTATTTGGCCAATGGAAAGCTCCTGCGCCTAGGAAATCATGAGACTCATTTCGTCGGCACCGACCTGGTTCAGGTTAGATGGCAAAATGTCTGGTATGCCATTGGGTCATCATTCGGGCTTGATCCCTATGAGCTTTAACTAGCGTACGGCCGTGAAACACTTACTGGCGGCCCTCAGACTCGAAGCGCTGAGGGCTAGTACCGGCTTGAATGGCGGACTGCCATCGTCCCGACCCTAATTCCATCCATGCCCCTAGCAACGCTACTGATTTCGTTCGTCGGCGAAACGACAGGTAAGTCAATGAAGAATGTCAGGTTAGTGCGTAATGGAGAAAGCGCGGCCAATGCCGGTGCAGCTACCCTTGATCACGCAAATATTCCGCTCACCGAAAAGGGCATCGCACAAGCTAAACGAGTGGCTCAGTCCGTCGGCCGTGCACCTGAATTAATCGTTGCCTCCCCTTTCTCTCGGGCTCGATCGACGGCGGATACGACCATCTCCGTATTCCCTGATGCACCATTCGAAATATGGCCCATCGAGGAATTCACCTACCTAGATCCGACCAGGTGTGTGAACACCACCGTAGGGCAACGGAAGGCATGGGTCGAACAGTATTGGGCGAACGCGGATTCGTCCTACATTGATGGAGGAGGTGCTGAGTCGTTTCTGGAGTTTGTTGGCCGCGCACGATCGTTCCTAGATCGCCTCGCCACACACCCGGCGCAAGACATCCTAGTCTTTTCGCACGGACAATTTCTCAATGCGGTAGCTTGGCTTATCGGGCGCAAGCCACTCCAGGTTGATGCCCAAGCGATGATCGAGTGGCGCAGGTACGAGATCGATAATCACGTCCCTAATGGTTGTGGGTATGTCGTGACCCGTGCTCTATGCGATTCGTCGTGGGCAGTGAGCAATTCAATCGACATAGATGGGGCGGTTAATCTCAACAAGCTCCAAGCAAGGTCTCCCATGCCATGAGCATCCAAGCAAAGTTCCTTCCTCCAAGCAATCCATAACCTCCTCGCGCCATACCGCTACCTCTATTGCGTTGACCTTGAGGCAACCTGTGATGAGGTTGATGATTCGGAATCACCAAGGCCGCTTGCCGTCTTCCCGGATCAAATGGAAACGATCGAAATTGGCCTGGTGGTGATCGATTTGGAAACACTTGAGATCGTCGATGAGTTTCAGCGTTTCGTCCGCCCTCAGATCAATCCCATCCTCACCGGCTTCTGTAAAGAGCTGACATCCATTCTACAAGCGGACGTCGACAGTGCAGGAACCTATGTGGAGGTTGGCGAGGAGATAGGAGCGTTTATTGCGCGATATCCAAACGCTGCTTGGGCATCGTGGGGGGACTATGACGCAAGGCAGCTTGAGCGAGACGCAGGGTTTGCTGCGTGCCCTTCGCTGCTCGAAGGCTTGCCCCATTTCAATACCAGGAAATGGCATGCAGGCATGTATGACAATCGACCGAAATCACTTAAGCAAACGGTAGAGTCGTTGGGCTTAGTTTGGCAAGGTACCTATCACCGAGGGATAGACGATGCGAGAAATGTCGCTTCCATCGTAAAAGAGATTCTTGCCTGACTGCGTTAGCCGGGCCCAGGTGCCCGAAGAAGCGATGTCCCCATCAACAGCATTGCATCAGCAGAGCTGGGTGGTGCTCGAGCTTACTCCATGCTTGATCGTAAGCCGATAAGAGCTGTCAACAGCAGCAAGTTCAGCCTCTTGCACCTAGTGCAAGACCTTTTCTGTTCGATTACCACTATACGACGACATTGTCCGATGATCCTCGGATGATGCTGCGGTTGGCGCGCCGAGATAGTGTCTTCGAAGCACTTTGATAGTCGTGCCTGCCCCGATCCCAGTGATATCATCTTGATGCCGTTTGCTACGCCAAGCCTCCTTACCCAGTAAAGGGGGCCTCAAGGCACCGTATCGGACTGCATTTCGTACGAGCATTGAAGGGAAAAATCAAGCTAGCGTGTACATCGGAGGTATGCTGTGAGTAGCTCAATGGATCGCTTTTCCGCGAGCGAGCAGGGACTTGGCTATATTTACCAGCCTAGATTTGCCCTATTAAAAATGCTGGAAATGCCTGAAAGCACATCTGTACTGATCGAAAAAGAAGATGACTTGGACTTCATTGACGCAAACGGTGTAAAGACCCTCGCGTCACTGAAACACAAGGCCATAGGGGATCGAATTACTAACCTTTCGGTCGACTTCTGGAAGTCGGTTAACATCTGGATCCATCGGTATAATGACCAAGATAGGATCCAGTCCGATCTGAGATTCTTCTTGTTCAGCACGGCCACGGTGTCATCCGACTCATTTCTGCGCCATTTCTCGCCGGACGCCTTGCAGGCTGACCTAGAGCCCAAGCTATGGGTGACGGCTGTTAATGCGTTGGAAAGCAGTAAGTCTCAACTACTGCTACCTATCCAAGAAGCCCTGCGGGACTTTTCCGACTCAGAGAAAGAGGACTTCTTCGCGAGGATCACCATCTTTGATGAAAGCCCGAGGATCGTCGATATACCCCGGATTATCAAAAGTAAAATGAGAACCGTTCGCCGCGAGATCAGGGACGCTATTTACGAGCGACTTGAGGGGTGGTGGAACGATCTGATCGTCCGAATGCTATCAGGCCTGCAGGACGCTCCGATCTACAACCATGAGATATCCGACAAGCTTTCTTCGTATTGTGAAGAGTACGCCTCGGACAACCTGCCGATCACATTCAGGAATGTATCCCCGGCTGAAGAAGTCGATGTGGAGTCTGATTCCAGGATGTTCGTTCAGCAGATCCGAGCTCTGGGCATCAGCTCAATCCGAATCCGAAATGCCATCTTGGACTACTATCGCGCTTTCGAGCAGCGATCTGCATGGGCACGCGAGAATCTTCTCGTTTCGCAGGAAATTGAGCTCTACGAAGATCGCTTGGTTGACGAATGGGAGCGGTACCGCGAGGTAGTCTTCGAGGGATTGAGCGAGAACAGCGCAGACTCAGTCCTTACTGACGCCGGCAAGAACCTCTACAAGTGGGCCGAACTAGGCAGCGGCAGCATGGCCTCATTGCAGATCCGAGCCCGCGTTACCGAGCCGTATGTCCTGCGCGGGGGCTTTCATATTTTAGCCAATCACCGCCCTACCCCTAGGGTCTATTGGCATCCGTCTTTCCTCGCCGGAGTTCAGCGAGTCGTGGGAGTTAACCCATGAAGCGTTGGGACTTGAGGCCATTTGAAACGAAGAACCTCTTCAATCCAGCCTTTTGCGCTCTGCTAATGATGCGCTCGCTTGAGGCTTTTGAGCTCGAAGACGCAAGGGGTATTCCCTTCTCGTTATCCCTATTGATACTACCGTTGTCACTTTACAAGGGCAGCCGGGACGTCCTCGCCCCTAGTAGTCGAAGCTACTTACTCAAGACCATAGAGGATAATCCCCAGCTTCTCATTGCGTTAGCTGAGCGGGTAACCGAGATGCTTCCGTTTACCTTTGAAGCATTCGGGCTGGCCATGCAAATGGGCTGCTTTCAGGTCACGCCAGAAGGTCGACTAATCGGAACGCCCAAAACGACCAAAAAAGCGATCACTGGAACTGAGGAGTCGATTAGTTGCCAGCGAGTGGCCCGCCTTCTGGGCCGCGAATTTGCACGCATTGGCGACAGAGCGACGATATATACAGCATTCGGAATCAGACCATGAAGATCAGCTCCATCCATGTGTATAGCCACGACGGTCAGCGTCGAGATCTCAAATTCAAGGTCGACGGACTGAACGTCATTACGGGGAGATCCTCAACCGGTAAATCCGCACTTTCGGACATCATCGAATATTGCATGGGGCGATCCACGTTCAACGTCCCGGAAGGGATCATTCGTGACAAGGTGTCTTGGTTTGCAGTGATCTACCAGCTGCCTGGTGTCCAGGTGATGATTGCAAAGCCCACCCCCCCGACGGGAGGTGTGAGCTGTAGCACCGCGATGGTGAGATATGGTGACCAGGTAGTTGCGCTGCCCTTCGGCGAGCTAGCAGTTAACGCTGATGACGATACCGTCACGTCCCTGCTCTCACGTTTAATCGGGATTCCGGAAAACCGTACCGACGTCGACGCTGAGCATAGCCGTGTAAGCTTTGACGCGAATATCAAGCATACGTACTACTACATGTTCCAAAAGCAGGGTTTGGTCGCAAACAAAGACCAGCTGTTTTACCGACAGAACGAGCAGTTTCAGCCACAGGCCATTCGAGACACCCTTCCAATTTTGCTAGGCGTGTCGACAAATGAACGGTTTGAGCACGAAGCAAAGCTACGAATTGCAAAGCGAGACCTGAGGCTTCAGGCGAAACTGCTCTCGGAAGCACAGCAGACCCTGGACACCTTTCAACTCAAAGCCATCTCGCTGTACTCAGAGGCCAAGGCTGTTGGCATCATCAGTACCAATGCTACGCCTAGCGGTGAGAATGGATTGATTATGGCCCTGCGCGAGGCTGCTCAATGGATACCTCTAAAGCGGGTGGTTGACGACGGCGACAGGGTGACAAAATTAGAGGCTGAGCTCGCTAATCTGCGTAAGACGCGTCGGGAGATAAAGAGCCGGATCGATGCTGGTAAGCAGTTTGAGAAAAGAGCTGGCGGCTTTTCGAATGAAGCTAGCCAACATATCGATCGCTTGGCCTCAATCAAATCGCTTCCCAAAAACGTCGCTACTGGCGAGTGGCAGTGGCCGTTCTGTGAAAGTAACCTGGCAATGGATACCCCGATTGCCGCATCTCTCCTGCAGGAACTAGCCTCGCTAGAAGAGGAAATGACTGTCGTAGCCGGACAGCGGCCGAAGTTGCAGGCCTACTTGACTACGGAGGAGGAAAGTTATCAAAAAATCTCCGATCAGATCGCCGAGAAAGATGCCGAGTTGAGTGCTGCAATCGCCGCAAATGTCGCGCTCGCTTCAGCAGAAGCTCGTACCACCGCTGCCGCTGTTGTTGTCGGCAGAATCAGCTGGTTTTTGGAACAATTGATCCCTGATGCTGACTTGAGCAATCTCCGCGCTGAGCACCAGCGTCGCGAGCTGCGTGTCAAGGATCTAGAGAGTGCGATTGGGTCGGATGACAGTGATGATCGCCTAACATCGATCTTGAATAATATATCCGCGCAGATGTCGCGATACATCACACGCTTTGGGGCGGAGTTTAGTGATTACCCTGCACGCTTCGATCTGAAGCAACTGACAGTGGTGTTCGACAAAACAGAACGCCCGGTGCCGATGGCCAGGACGGGGGGCGGTGAAAACCATCTTGCTTACCATCTCAGTGCGCTGCTCGCACTTCACTGGTTCGCGGCCAAGAGCAATCGCCCTCTTCCACGGTTCCTGATGATCGATCAGCCAACGCAGGTCTACTTTCCCTCCGAAAAGGTTTATCAGGAGGCCGATGGCTCGGTACAGATGACCGAGGCAGATGCTGACATGGTGTCCGTGCGAAAATTGTTTGAGCTACTTCTAAAATTTACCCAGGATGAGGTTCCTGGGTTTCAAATTATCATCACCGAGCACGCGAACCTCCGAGATCAGTGGTTCCAGGATGCACTGGTAGAGGATCCATGGTCTAAACCTCCGGCTTTGGTACCAGAGGAGTGGCCGCTCAAAGCGTAAACGCTCTAAGACACCCGTACGTGTTGCTCGTTGAACGTCTCAAAGCGGCGGGTTTTCTGGCCCATCGAGTCGATTTTTGAAAGCAACTGCAAGGCCTGTTCGGCCAGAGCGCGCAGCTGTTCTGGTGTCATTCGGTCGAGATTGGGCGAGGAACCCATGCTGCCAATTGTGCCAGTGCCCGAAGTCAGCGGTGATAATCGACGAGCTAAGTGCTACAGCATTGTGATTAGGCTGCACGCACTGATGCGCTGCCAAGGCATTTGCTCACTACCAAGTTCGACTTGTGAGCCGCGTTGGATTCCGGGGTAGGAAATTTGCCCTGGGTTATCTATGAAGGGGACGATTACTTTTGTCGGCGAGCGCCAACGCAATGTGCCGTTAAGGTCATAAAAGCCAAAAACAACACCTGTGAAGCACGAGATTTCTTATGAAACGTTATGGGCTGGTGATTGGAAATAATAAATATGCCGTTGACCCTCTTAATAATGCGGCAAACGACGCTCAAACTATTCACTCTATTTTAGAAGCGCGTGGGTTCGATTCGCAACTGATCATCGATGCTACTCGGTCACAAATCTGCGACGCAGTGTCATCACTGGATCAAAAGATAAATAAAGGGGATTTATTGTTTTTCTTTTTCGCCGGTCATGCCATTGAGCATTTGGGCTATGGATATATCTTCCCCATTGATATTGACACATCGTCACCGGGCGCAATCCAGTATTTTGGTTACTCGGTAGAAGAGCTGCTTCAAAAAACTCAGCCTTATAATGCGACGCGCATAGTTGTGCTTGATGCTTGTCGAAATTCAGTAGACCTAAACAATTTCGATGTACGACCATTCATTGAGAGCATTCATGAGCAAAGAGCTTCTACTGAGGCTACACAGCGAGATCTATTAGTAGCCTACTCTACCAGTTACGGAATGAAAGCATCGGATGGCAACAACAAAAACAGTCTTTACACAGAGGTTCTTGCAGAACTAATGCCCAGCCATAATTTAACAGCGGAAGAGCTATTCAAAGAGGTCGGGCATAGGGTTATAAGCGGGTCAAAATTAGGGCAGCGCCCCTGGTTCTACTCGAGTCTAGAAGCAAAGGTTAAGATCTCAGATTTGCCAAACTTTACATTCATACATAGCTTTGTTTCTCCAGCAGGAGGAAGTGATTTTGCACTATGTGGAGGGCGTGACCAAGGTGCACTGCTGCTGTTGGGAAATAACTCAACTATATTTAAGTTAAATGCTGCCGGACATAGCAGCTTTGGCAGCCTTGCAGGTGGTGTCAAGGCAGCTGCCATGAGCAATAATGGAATTATAGTTTTTCTTAGCAATAAAAATCATCTGATAGTTTCCAGCTTGAAAGTTGGTTTTGATCTTGGGCGAACTAAGCTAACCGGCCTGACTATCAGTAGTGACGGTCAATACGTCGTAGTATTTGGCGACCGATCTTTCAGTGTTTTTCAACTAAACAACGGTAGTGCATCTTGCATTTCTTCAAAGAAAAACTTAAAACATACATTTTATTGCGCAGAGTTTGTCACAGACAAGGAAATTTGGCTAGGCGGCAGCGGCAATTGCCTGACCATCATAAAATTAGAAAAACCCAATGTTGAGTACGTAGTTGTCGAACTTCAAATCAGAGGCTATATATATTCCATCTCTAAATTCCACAACAATTTAGTTCTTCTCACGCTATCATCGGGCGATGTGTATCTATCTTATAGAAACACCCTAATCACAGGGCTTGCAATTAACCTTGGGAAAACCGTCAGAAAGCCTTCCTCTCGCAGATCTTCTATATTAAACCGAGTCGGTGAAGATGAGATGATTCGACAGTTTTTGTTTTCCCCAAAAGTCCTAGACGACGATATAATTTCTGACATATCAGAAGACCTACAATCGAATGACCTTATGTACAGCTCATTTACTAATAATTTACCTGTACTCGCTATTGGGAGCACTGAAGGCCTCATATATTTGATTGACACAAGAAACTGGGATAATTTTCAGTGCATCGATGTTGGTGGGGGACGCGAAACAGAACTGACCGGATTAAAATTCACTGCAGATAATCTTTTGGTCGCGGTAACTCGAGACAATCATGTATTTTACTACACTCCAGTAACACACAACTACTTAGCTTCTCTTGATTATGTTGATTCAATATTGTCATAATGGTCGTTTTTATATACCCATATAATAAGCCGACACAAAACTGAGGCCTCTCGCCTACCACAGCGCTCGCACCTTCCGGGTCAGCCGACGACGGGTTGCAGACGCATAGTCCACGCAAACCTGCTTTCGGAAAGGTAGACGCAGTCGAAGGATTCCAGTGGATGTTTGACCTAGGGTGATCCAACATTTGCCGTCCCTTAGAGCGTAGTACGCTTACTACTACTTTTCAGGATTGAGACAGCGTTGATGCGATTTTTTTTGGATACAAACATCTGGAGCTACATCGCGAATGAGGATGCTGGCGACGAGCTTGCCACCCACGCCAGGGCAGCAGGGGTTGAGATTGTCGTTTCCCCTGCTGTGGTTGATGAGGTACAGCAGCTGCCGGTGCCGGAAGCCCGGCGAAAGGTAATCCAGCTATTGACAAAAAAGGACTGGAAGCGACTGATGCCTGAGGTGTTCAGCGAATGCGCTGAGCTCAAGGCAGAGATAATCAAGCTACGGCCAGAATGGTCATAGCTGAGCCGAACATGAGGGAGTTCAACCGGGTCAGGTACGACTGGGTACGACGTACCGGTGGCTATTGGGATCGTGCGCGCCGGGGAGTAGAAACTCCACCAACGAATGAAAGCGTTCGACGGGAGCAAGAGGAGCGCCTGGCTGTCGAGCAGTCATTCGCCATCAGGGAGCGTATGCAGAAAATCAAGCCTGGCGGTGAGACACATCTACAGTATGTCGGACACATCCCAGAAGCCGGCACGCTAGGCTGGACTGGCAAGCCCGTGCACTACTGGCGGGTGCCCAGTCTGCACATGTTCAAGTCCGAACTGCAGGTGTACGAGAGTGCTGTCAGAGAATGGCTCGACAGCGAAATCGACGTGCCCGCCATGCTTTCATCGCCGGAATCGATGAATCGGCTATGGTTTCATGAATTAGACCCAGCAGCGGTTCCGCGGCAATGGCTGCGTGGGTCGTTTGAGTTTCTTCAAGCATGGCACAAGGTCACTACCGGCACGCCTGGCGACACTCGACTGGCGACACACCTGGTTGATGCGGACATCATCATATCTGCCGATAAAAATTTCGTCCGGTTTGCAGAACGCTGTAGAACGGACGCGCCATTTAAGATTGGCAAGACCCTGCGTGCGCAGGCTAATCGTGCAGGCGTCGACGAGGTAATGCAATGGATTGCCAAGGCGAACACTCTATGACGTCCTGTCACGAGGGCATGGTGTAGATTTCTAGCTCTTTTGCGGGGCCAAGGCCCCGCCCTCTTAGTCTGCAGAAATAAGGTAACCATTGTGAACGACCACCATGAGCTTTCAGGTGACGAGCAACAGCTTGAGGACTTTCTGCGAAATCAGCGAGCGGACTTCGACGAACGCAGCTACTGGCTTCAGCAATCTTTGGGCGCAGAAAGTCATTGGCTTTTCATCCAGGCGTATGACGCCCTGAAGCAGGAACTTTACCTGCCAGCCTGTACTGGATTTCTGACCGGTATCGAGGGCTCGCTTCGCAATACGATGGCTCAAGTGAAGATCCCTGCCCGAATCGACAACGTTGACGATATCTCACTGCTCAGTAACTCACTGCTGCGCCAAGCTAGGGCCAATGGCATGTCAATCGACGCCTTAGCATTTCCAGGTGAGCAAGATTTCGAAGCCAATCTCCCTACCCGCCAGAACGTTGAACTCGTCAGGGTTCGGCACACCCTGTGCCACGGCAACATTCTTGAGTATGTCCGTGCCCAAGATGATT
Organism: Pseudomonas sp. O230; assembly: GCF_045447035.1. Classification (NCBI taxonomy): domain Bacteria; kingdom Pseudomonadati; phylum Pseudomonadota; class Gammaproteobacteria; order Pseudomonadales; family Pseudomonadaceae; genus Pseudomonas; species Pseudomonas sp. O230. The sequence continues at coordinate 221,786 of NZ_JBJGXN010000006.1, forward strand.
TGCCGCCATTCTTCACACCAGAGTGCTGCCGTGACCTTGCCAATAAGCTTCACATGATCTCGCGTAACTGGGTGGCGAACCTTGGCGCGTTCAGAAAGCAGACTATGGGCCTGCAATGATCGATCTTCCAGGCCCGGCCTCTTTTGGCCCAAAGGAGCGACCTCTTCATTGACGCCACTCCACACCGCAACTTAGCGTTGGCGAGCAATGACTCAAGCGCAGAATGATTTGAACACAACTTCCCCTCTCACCGCCCGCGAGGTCTACCAGGTACTGAAGGACGTCGCGCTGGGCACACGCACCATGCATCGGGCCTCTCAGCAGACTTGGAATGAGATTTACAACGGTCTCATGACTGTTGAGATCGACGGCTGGCACCTCACGCTCTTCAATGACTGTGACACCTTGGACTACTGCGAGAACTGCAGGTCGCCTAATGGCCGTGGAATCCGCAGCCGAGTCGGTACACTTGCACTCTGGCATCGCGGCGGAGCTGATCCTGTCAAGCTATTGAGCGCCTGGGGGAGAGAACAGCTTGAGCGAGTGCTCGCTAGGCTCTGAGCATGTAACCAACTCGACGATGAGCCGGGCCGCGAGGGCCCGAAAATAGCGATCGGCGGATGGCATTCTCTAGATAGCCTCGAACATTCGTGCTGCCACTAGGTGATCACTAGAGGATTGCTTCCGGCATCTCGAGGCATTCGTCGGGACGCGATATCAGGGGCGGGCCATAATGCGGTAGAACAACAGTAAACCAACCGCTCCAGCAAATGAGCCTGTGCTATGGAAAGCCCATCAATCAGCGCTTCAGTCGAAACTCTTTGTGACTATATCCAGGCTTTGGATAACGAGCAGAAATGCGTTCGTGGGATCAATAGCAACGCATTGCTGATGCCCATAGAAACTGTCATGACCTTGCTCCATACCTCCTTGAGAGAGATATTCGTTGCGGCTCGTCAGCTCAAGCCTTTTTTGCCGGTCGATAAGACAGTTGCGAAATTGCTTGCGACACCCGCCAAGATTCCAACTCGAGGGACTCTCCTGCGCCTGTTAAGGGAGGTACCGCACCAAGCTTTTCTCGAAAATCTCATTGAGCAAGGAAAAGAGGACTTTGTCTGGCTGACGGGAAACGGCTGGCACTCACTGTTCAGCAGCCAACTCTTTATCAATCAAGTATCTCGAGATTTCTGGATTAGTTTTTTGCAGAAGGCGAAGGCGCTTAACGTCGTTGAAATGCGCTCTGATAAAAACTTGGCATTACGGCTCCACGCCTATGCGAAGGCACCCGTAGTCGAGCGTTTCGGCTGTTCAACCGTACGCACTATTCTGGACGCCCGCTTAGATAGAATGCGGGATGAAGAGGTATCGCTCTCAGATGCGGTAATTCAGCATGCTGTCGTTGCTGATAGGTTCGCAGTGCTACTGCGCGTAATCGCGTGGGTCGTTGCTGACATGGTTGTAGACATCTGGGAGATGATTGAGCGAGATGGTATGCAGGACATCACCCCACTGGAAAGCCTGCTGCCTGCCTTCGACTCGGTTTCTGGTGAGTGGAGCAATCCTACAACTCGGGCACTTGAACAGTTGGCAAAAAGAGCAGGCTGGCAGCAAAAGCAGAGGGCAATCACTTTCCTCGGCAAACTATGGGCTCGACACAGTTCAGGGGACGACGCTGAGCCAAGCTCGCGCATCAGGTTATTGCGAAACTGGGAGCAGCGTAAGAAGGGACGTCCTCGGTTTGAAACCTTTCGTAGCCTGGCCCAAGCGGTAACCATCGAGCAGGCGTTTCTGAGCAATGAGCCATATGAGGGTCATGAATATGACACGTGGATGCAAGCTGTGATTCTTCGCGTGGGAGAGACACTTTCCGAAATCCTCCATGCGCTGATCACCCTTGGCCTCGACGCAGGCCATATTGTTGGAATCATGGATGCTTACAGAGAGGAGTACCGTTTTGCTCGCAAGGCTCTAGGCAAGCCCATGAGCTCGTAATGATATCGAGGCCGCGTATACAGCCTCGATCTTCAACGAACTCAATTCAGTGCCCCTTACGGCCACTCTGGTTCGGGTTTAGTTGCTTACCACGGTTACCTTGTGCCTTATCCCAGAGGAGGTTCGTACCAGAGGTATTAGGGTTACGGTTCTTCTGATCCGATTGAGCGTCCTGAGGTGCCTTGTATGGCTTCGACATTTTAGAGATCCTCATCGGAACGATCTTGCCAATCATCTGGTCGCTCGTCCTCACCACGTGATTGCCAATATGCGTCGTTGTTCTCGTTAAGTTGATTTGCACGGTTGTCATCATCGCTCTTGGTGCTCATGGTGTTTCCTCAAATAGCTGATTCGCCCCGCATGACGGATGCCCTCGGGTAAGGCTATTTTTGGCGGATTGGTCGTATAGGAATAGGGAACCAGCGAGGAAATTTTTACGGTCACATGAGTTGAGTCGCCCGACACTAGACCCCGCCGGCAGGTGAACAACGGATGCGCTAATTCTTAGGTTGACCCACGAACCAAACTGGTTGGTCAGCTTGTAAAATCTCGCCAGCACCACATCCCCCACGAGAAATCACATGAACCCAGAATTGACTGAGGAAGAGATGCGCCGAGCGCTCTTCGGCAGCCCCGCGCCAGTAGAACAAATTGTCTTCACTCCGGTAAAAGCTCCTTCGCCGGAAATCGAGCCAGCTCAACCGGGAATACCCCCACAGAAAAAGAAGGCAGCGAAGACATTCACGCCCCGCTTGAAAGTGACCCTTCGCGTCGGCAACGAGTTTGAAGGCAAAACATCAGAGATGATCCACGAGGCGGATACTCTAAGCACCCTACTGGCAGAGCAAGAAGCTGTTAAAGCCGCGAGGAGGAAATATAGGTATGTGGAAGTGGTTTCGGTCAAATCGATGTAAAGCGGGTTATGGCACAAATAGTTTAAGGGGGGATGTCTGGACTGCCCCGCCGTTTGACGGTGCAAAGCCTAAGACCTCGAGTCTTTGCAGGCATACCAGCCGCTAGTTACCGCGCTTTGGGCCTGCTGCCAGCTGAATCTATGAGAAGTAAGTAGTGGTTGGACTGTTAACTCTGATGCTCCGCGTCCCGGCGTGGCCGTCGTGCTCACGCACAAATCGATTTGCGCGCTGCCATTTCAACTCTGAGTTCGCCAAGCAAACTTGAAATCGCCCGACTGGACGTAAGATCCCTTGCCAGCACGCCAGGAGCAAACAGTTCGACACGGCCCGAGGAAGGCTCAACCATCTTGATCAAAAGCGACCCTTTTGCGTTCACGGTGCAGGTACAAGTGCGAGGTAGTAAGCCGCTCTCAATGATATGTCGGAGCTCAAGAGCTGAAATCATGATGTTTGTCCGAGAGGGAAAATTCTTTCTCAGTTTTGTCTATGTAACCCAGTAGTCAAGGAACGCAACGATACAAAATTCACGACCAATTGTGTCTGCTCTCTTGGGCATCGTACTGCGTCGCAAAGACACAACATTTTGGTACTCCGGGACGACCGGTGTGGGAACCGCTCGAAGCTGGTGAGCAGCCAGATGCTGGGTGACAAATGGCACACGTTGAGATTTTCATTCATGCGGCGTCACCTGCCGAAGAAGCGGGCAAATGCAGACGCTAAGGCTTGCTCCCTTCGCCATCCCTAGCGGGTAATAGCCATGCTCGGCGTCAACTGCGCAGCCCTAGCTTTGTCATAAATTGTCGCAGCAAAATCCTGCCTCATTGTTGAAATCGTAATGTGCTGCCAGTATTGGTAGGTCACCTACCTTTAGCAGGGAACGCGTCATGAAACCGAGATTCAAGGTGATTGAAACCACCTGCATGGACGACCGCAGTAAGCGATATCGAGTGGTAGACCTCGTACAAGGAGGCCCTGCGAGCAAGCATGGCGTGTACAAAGACCGAGCGGAGGCTGACGCTGTTTGCTCGACCTTGAACGCAGAGCATCCAAAGGAGTTCGACTGAGTCGCGGCGAGTGCTTCACGCTAAGCAGCTAGCAATCATCGCTGGACGAGCATGAGCCTAGCCTTTTACTCGTCATCGAGCGATCGACGTTAGCTTGGCTCTTTTACATCGGCCAAGAAAAGGAGCATGGGTATACTGCGCGACCGAAATCTGAAATTGCTCTCCCATGAAAAAATTGCTGTCCGTTCTAACGTTGACTATCTGCGTTATCACCCCCGCCTTCTCAAGTCCTCCCTCAACCTTTTCCGAAGCCAAGGTCATTGCCAAGCAGAAGATTTATCTCGACCAGGCTAACAGCGCCATGGGCGAGCTTTATTGCGGCTGCAAGTGGACATGGGTAGGAAAGTCGGGTGGCCGAATCGATCCCGAGTCCTGTGGCTATCAAACCAGGAAGCAACAGAGCCGTGCTGAACGGACTGAGTGGGAGCACATCGTTCCAGCCTGGACATTTGGTCACCAACGTCAGTGTTGGCAGAACGGCGGTCGCGAGCACTGCGAGAACGATGATCCAGTGTTTGCGGCCATGGAAGCTGATCTGTTCAACCTCTACCCATCTGTAGGTGAGGTGAACGGAGACCGAAGCAACTTTAATTACGGCATGGCCTCCGGGGTAGCGCCCCAGTACGGACAGTGCAAGACCAAAGTTGATTTCAATCAGCGTGCTGCAGAACCGCGTGATGAGGTGAAAGGTTTAGTCGCCAGGACAACCTTTTACATGTTTGACAGATACAGCTTGAGCATGTCTCGTCAGCAGCAACAACTACTGATGGCGTGGGACAAGCAGCACCCAGTGACGGCTTGGGAGAAAGAGCGCGATAGGCGCATCACGGCAATCATGGGGCACTCCAATCCGTTCGTGACCGGTGATCGTAGCTGGACACAAGGGTATAAGACGATTGGTGACGGTTTAGTTAGCCCTTTTCCTGTGAAAACATCGCAAGCAGCAGCACAACCAACACTGGCTAGCGCAGCCGCGACAGGTGTGATCATCGGTAACCGGAACAGTCATCTGTATCACCTCCCGGAAGGCTGTCCAGGCTACAAGCAAGTGTCTGCAAAAAACCAAGTGTCATTCAACTCTGAAACTGAAGCTCAGGCGCAGGGATACCGTAAAGCAGGTAACTGCAAGTAAACAATGGTAAGCCAAATTCGATCGCCGGCGCCCACAAGAGAAGAAAAGTCTGCTGTACTTAATAATCTTGGTGCCAGGGTCAAAGGAGATTACGTGATGCCAATTCTTCGGCGTTCGGCATTAATAGCAATGATGTGTCTGATGGCCTCGACTGAAACATCTTGGGCTACTGAACAAGGACAGCAGCGTCGTGCCGCACGAGATGTTCGACAGGAAACGCGCCAAGATGCGCGCCAGACCAAGCAAGATTGTCGTGCAGCCGATCAGAAGAACAATCCCCAATGCCGGCAGGACAAGCGGCAAACAAAACAACAAGGTCGAGAGCACGCTCGGGATATCAAATACTGAAATTCAATCTGTGGAAGCGGCATTCGAATCTGATTCCGACGCAGCTATCGGGGCGGGCTAGGATTCTCTCGCCACTAGAACCCGCCCCGCTAGCTAAAGCTGGACGGGCAATCTCTCAGTTTAAGGACGACAAATGTTCTCCCGGTGGCGAACCCCAATCTCGAAATCACAGCCGCCGAATTTGAGCGGTTGGTCAGGGACTGGATCTTCAAACAGGGTGGAGAGCTTACCTCACTCGAGGTGATACACGGCGTGAAGGTACGCGCGGGCAGGTGGCGGACGCTTTACGAGGAACAGAACTGCAGTGATTCGGCACCGTGAGTGAAGCCATGGACAGCTGGGACAACGACATTTGATCGGCAGCGGAGAGGCATGATGAGAGTGCGGTTGATTAGGCATGCGGAAAGTGCGGCGAACGCCGGCATGGCGACTATAAGTCCTCACTCGATACCGCTTACCGAGCTCGGGAAACAACAAGCGCGAATACTTGCTGACAGCATCAGGTGGCCTCCCGATCTCGTCATCTCCTCCCCATTTGAGCGTGCCCTCCACACCGCTCAGCCTACCGCGTTGCGCTTCCCTGACGCACCGGTGGAAACGTGGGCAGTGGAAGAGTTCACTTACCTGAACCCAGGTAGGTTTGAGGCTACCACTCAAGCAGAGCGAAAGCCGATTGCCGAAGCCTATTGGCATACTTCGGATAAAACGGCTGTTGACGGCCTTGGTGCAGAGTCGTTTGCCCAATTGCTTGGCCGTGCGCAGAACATGCTTGATCGACTTGCAAGTCTCAACACTGCGCAGGTGTTTGTTTTTAGCCATGGGCAATTCATTCGCGCCGTGGCATGGTTTATTAGGCATGGGGAGGCAGCCGGCACCCCTGAACTAATGCGCGAATTCCGCAGACTTGATACGCAAGAGCCGCTGGCGAATTGTTCTGGCTACGATCTTGCTCTGCGGGATGGGCGTTGGTTTATTGATTACCAGGTCAGCCCAGATGGGAATGTGAGGTTCATAGACCAGTTCTGTACTGACCAGGCCTTCGGGTCTTTACCTATTGCTCCTGTTACAGGAGAGATTCGGAATGCTATGAAGCATTTCAAGAAACTGCACTTAGAATCAATGCGGGCCCCTGTGCGGGGACGGCTGTCGTAAACCAAGCCCTCGCGGGTACCCGCGATGTCTCGGCCCTCCGGGCTTCCATCCTCCCGCCTTCGGCCAGATCGGCCTGCGCGCTCCGCTTGCCTATTGCTCGCATGAAAGAAGTGGCATGGCGCAGCGAACCTGGTTTCTGACTGCGCTTTCTAGCGGGTGAGGCAAGCGTTGCTCTCAGCTCGCAGGGAGCCCACTTTTTGCTACAACTCAGATGAGTTAAATCCAGTCTTCTTCACGTAAGTTACACATGTGATCTCTCCATTGAACGTAGTCGTTGGCACTAACCTAGCGCAGGATGCGTCACAATCCAGCCCAGGAAGGTCTGAGGCTGGATTGACTCGAATGCTTGAAGGATCAAATGCGCAAAAAAATCAGAAGATTTATGACGTCAACTCCCCTGCAGGCTATCTACGATGGGAGTTCAAGGACGCCACGAAATCCGAAAAGGTGGTCGGTTTTCTCAGAGAAACAGACGCGGATGACGATCACAGAAATCATTCCGACGCATTTAGCAAGAGCGCGCGGATATACTGCGCTTTACGTTTGATAGGGCCAGCTTATGAATTTGACTGATGCCACGCTCATACTGCTCCTTGCGGCACGTATCCATGGAACAGACGAAGCTATCAAAGCGTCGGCGAAAAGTGTGGTGAAAAAGCTACCGCGCAGTAAGCGAGATTTGATCTACAAGGTGATCGAAAGTGGAAGTCCGCTCGCTCTGGTTAACTATCTGGCAGAGCATTTGGACGACTGATCCTGGAACCCTCTAGTACGACGGTTGCCTGCGACCTAATTGTCGAAAGATGGAGGCGGCGAGGAATTCCTTGTCGTTCTGGGTGTGCCCCGCCGGGGACGCCTGTCGTAAACCCAGCCATAGCGGTGCCCGCTACTGTCTGGGCCCTACGGGCTTCCACCCTCACACCTGCGCGCGCTGCTTGCTGGAGCAGCCTGACGAAGCGCCCTGTATTCCTGCTGCGCTCAGGTCTCAGCGGTTTGATGGGTGACGCCGAAGGTTTCCATTCTCCCGAAGGACTGCTCTACGGGTAGAATGAGACCAGCTCCACATCACCCACCGGAAATCGAATGAACCCAGAACTGACTGAAGAAGAGATGCGCCAAGCGCTCTTCGGCATCCCCGCGTCAGCAGAAGAAATTATTGCCACTCCAGCACAAGCTCCTGCGCCGGAGATCGCGCCAGCTCAACCGGTAATACCGACGCTAAAAAAGAAAGTAGCGAAGACATTCACGCCTCGCTTGAAAGTAACCCTGCGCGTCGGCAACGATTTTGAAGGCGAAACATACGAGATGATCCACGAGGCGGACACGCTGAGCACTCTCCTGGCGGAGCAGGAAGCTGTTAAAGCTGCCAAGAAGAAATATCGATACGTGGAAGTGGTTTCGATCAAGTCGATGTAAAAGGGCTTTCCGGCTTATTCGCACTGGAACGACTGGCTCACTTCAGGAAGATCCTATGTCACTCAAAATTGCATTCGCCGCTGTGCTGAAAGCGATGCGTGCCAATCGCGGGCTTACCCAGAGAAATCTCGCGGAAGTCAGTAGCCGGACATATGTCTCAAAACTGGAGCGAGGCTACTCCAGCCCTACGCTGGAGATGCTCACCACGCTGAGCGTGCCATTGAATGTGAACCCTCTGACCCTGATAGCCATTACGCTTAGTGCTGAATCGGGGGAGTCCGTGACCACTTTGCTGCGGCGCGCACAGGAAGAGATAGCAGATTTAGCTCAGGCGGGTGTGCTCAACGCGTTGCAAATCCCGCCCAGCGATGTACAGATAATGATAAGCCGTGTTTCTCAACACACGAGCAAGCGCTCGACGGACACGTCTCCGCAAACTGAATTCAGCTTCGCCGAATAGGTGCTCCGGCAGCCTCGATTCGTCCTGACAGTGACGCACAGAAAGCCTTGGCTATAGATCAGAAGGCACGCAGTGCATAGCAATCTAACCCAGGGCACAATTGCGCTAGGCGCACGCGGTGGCTATGGCGAGCTTGCTGGGGCTGTGGAGTTTGTTCGAATGTTGAGCGAGCATCTTCAAGGTTATTGATTGATGCGAGTGGCCGCGTCTGAAATGAAACACCTCAGCTTTCACCGCATACGCCAGGTTCAGATGGGCCTCCTCGCACAACCGTCGCTCAACGCGAATGCCATAGCAATAGCCCACGGCCGGCATAGGGATCATCAGTTCAGGGTCAATCGATGGACGCCTAATCGGCCTATATACATCAGCGAGGTAATGGCGCTGGAATAGGGTTTTACAGGCTTGTCTGAACTTCATTAGATTGAAGCTCGGCGACTAACTGCATCCATCTACCTCGTCTTGGATATGGACATACCGTTCAGGGGCCCGGTACAAACTTCAAATGCACCATTGCAGTGAGCTCTGGCGGCGATTCAAGCATAGGGGTGGTACATCTGGGCTGCCGTGCTGCAATAACTTGTCTCAGCTTAGTGTTACCCGAATGTTGAAATCGTAACGTGCTGCCGGTATTGGTAGGTCATCTACCTTCAGCAGGGAACGCACCATGAAACCGAGATTCAAGGTGATTGAAACCACCAGCATGGACGACCGCAGTAAGCGATATCGAGTGGTAGATCTCGTACAGGGAGGCCCAGCTAGCAAACATGGCGTGTACAAAGCTCGAGCGGAGGCTGACGCTGTTTGCTCGACATTGAATACAGAGCATCCAACGGATTTCGAAGGAGTCGCGGCGAGTGCTGCACGCTAATCTCGTAATAACCATCGCTAAGCAACCTGTCTGGCCTATTTATGAAAATGGCACTCCCGATCCCAATCAAAGATTTGTGCGGCGGTTGTGGTCACCTACAGCCTGACTCGCTTTAGGCGCTGATTCACCAATTCGCAGTCAACGGTGGTGAGATCGAACACTGCACCGTGCCAGTTCACCATTTCATCATGTTCCGGGTGCTCAGGATCTGCCATGGCTGGCTTCGAGGAAATCGCTGTAGCCGCCCTCTCCGCCTACGTCTTCCGGAGGGCAAGCGTTTGCAGCATCGTGGCAATAGGCGAGTTGGGATAGTGCCATTGCTGGGATGCCGCTCTCGGCTTGGACAGTGTGCTCCCAGTTGTCCCCGAAGTCGTACAGGTAGTCGAAGACTTTCTTGCCTTGCAGCGCTGCAAGTAGTGAAACTCCGATCTCAGGTTTGATCGAGTCTTCCCATCCGTCTGGATCAGGCTGGCCATATTTTTCCCCTACAATTTCAAACTCGTGGAGATGGTTGTCGTCCCAGCCCATAGCTGCCTGGATGATCTGGTGCAGTTTGTCGAGGGTGATGGTCTCTTGCACCACAACGCGTCTCCAGACTGGAGGTTCGATGCGTTCAAGTTGAATGTGGAGAAGGATTAGGTCTGATGCAGGCGTCAATGCTTCTGTTTTCTCGACCATGTGCCGTGTGCCGTGTGCCTCTCGTGATCGTTGCGAAGCAGAGCTTCGTTGTTCGATAGTGTGCCCGCTTCGCGGGACGGCTGTCGTGAACTAAGCCCGGCGGTTACCGCCGTTGTCTTGGTGTTGGCGCTGATACGCTATTGACCCTGGTTCAAAATCCCATCAGCGCCAACAGTGCTAAGCAGCGTTCCACCGCGATCAGCCCCTCCTCTACCTGATCCTCCGTCGAACCGATTTGGCAAAGTTGCTCGAGCTCAGCGGCAGCCTGAGTCACCGCGCTCGCTCCGATATTTCCAGCAGTACCACGTAAGCTATGGGCCAGGTGGGCCCGCCAGCGTAATCCCGCCACTGGGCTCATGAGATATCGATCTGGTACCTGAACCCCTCAGCCGCCGCCCGGGAAATTCGGTATTCAAGCGGGGAGCGGTCATAACCGAGGGCAGTGCGCTCGATGGTGACGACCGGGGCGCCTTCTTTGATCGAAAGGATTTTGGCGATGGCCCGGTCGGCTTGCTCCACGGTGAGTGTCTCTGTCGCCGAGCCGATGCATTGGCCGCACTGGGTTTCATAAAACGGGTAGAGCAGTTTGCCGAAGCTTTCGGAATTAATGTCCAGCAATACGCCGAACCGTGTGATGGGGAGCCAGATATCCTCGTGAAACAGTGTGCGGCTTTCAACCATCCGCAGCCGTTCTAAGTGCACGACGTCTTCGTCGTCCCGCAACTTCAGTGCTGTTGCCACTGGCTGTGAAGGTTTTTGCCGGTTCTTTGCCAAGATGCGGCTGGTCGGTATGTCGCGCCCACCTGCGGCATTCACTTGCCTGAAGAATCGCGCCAGTGAGCCATCGAAGTTAGGGCGGCGTACGTAGGTGCCACGGCCCTGGCTGCGCAGGAGCAGGCCTTCATTGACCAGCGTGTCCACCGCCTTTCGTACCGTGCCGATGGCCACACCATAGTGTTTGGTGAGCTCGGCTTCCGTGGGGATGGGCGAGCCTGGCATCCATTCGCCGGTGGCGATCTTGGCGAGCATTTCTTCTCGTAGGCGCTGATAGAGCGGCAGGCGCTCGTCGTATCCGAGGGTAGAGGCGTTCATTTTCTTTTAATCCTTTTCGGCAGACTGAGCCACTTTATCACCTGAGGGAGGTTTGACAGATATCCATCGCTGAATATATGGTGATCCAGTCATATATATGAATTTAGGATTTCTATATACCTGCTGACGATGGCCAACTAGGCCACAGTCCCTGATTTCTCAAGGGCTACAGGTGATTTTCCATAACAACAAACGATCGGGGTTATCTGTTTATGACCAGCCTCCACCCGCCTGCCTTCACTGGTGTGGACACGCACGCCCACATCTTCCGCCAGGATCTGGCGATGATTGCCAACCGTCGCTACAGCCCACGTTACAACGCTTTGGTGGAGCAATACCTGGATCACCTGGATCACCATGGCTTTTCACACGGCGTGTTGATTCAGCCGAGCTTCCTGGGCACCGACAATCACTTCATGCTCGACGCGTTGCGTCGTTATCCGCAGCGCTTGCGTGCGGTGGCGGTGGTGGATGTCGACGTCAGCGAAACCCAGTTGGACGAATTGGCCGAAGCCGGTGTGGTCGGCATTCGTTTGAATCTCATTGGTAAGGCGCTTGCGGATTACAGCGGCCCATCTTGGATCGCTCTGTTCCACCGATTGGCGCTGCGGGGATGGCAAGTGGAAATTCAGCGCGGCATCGATGACCTGGCGCTGATCGTATCGGCTATCAGGGCCTGTGGTGTGACCGTGGTCATCGATCATTTCGGCCTGCCGACGGGGGGCATCGATTCCGGGAACCCCGATCATCTGGCGTTTCTTGAGTTGCTGAGCGATGACGGGGTGTGGCTGAAGCTGTCCGCCGCGTACCGCAGTCAGTCCGATCTTGCCCAGGCATCGCATGCGCTGGGGCTGGTGCGCGACGCGTGTGGCGGTCTCCAGCGACTAATCTGGGGCAGCGATTGGCCCAACACTCAGTTTGAACAGCAGACGGACTATACCCGGCAAGTGGCTTTCCTCGAAGGCTTGCTGCCGGACGCGGCCGAGCGGGCGCATGTGCTCAAGGACAACCCAGCGAAGCTGTTTGGCTTCGACATTTCCCGCTGAACAATCAATAACAACAATAGGACTTCCATCATGATGAGTCTGCTCGTCGTCGCGGCAATCGTTGTCGCCGTCGCCTTGGGTTACAAGACCAAAATCAACATCGGTCTGTTCGCCATCGCTTTTGCTTACCTGATCGGCTGTTACGGCATGGGATTGAGCCCGTCCGAAGTCATCAGCATGTGGCCGCTGAAGATTTTCTTCATCATCTTCTCGGTTTGCCTGTTCTACAGTTTTGCCACCGTCAATGGCACGCTTGAAAAACTGGCGGAGCATCTGATTTATCGATGCCGGTCGATGCCTCAACTGTTGCCGTTCGCGGTCTTCTTCACGGCAACCACCATCTCGGCGATGGGGGCGGGCTACTACACAGTGCTGGCGTTCATGGCGCCCATCACTCTGCTGCTGTGTGAGCGCACCGGGATGAGCCTGATCACGGGCGGCATGGCGGTCAACTATGGGGCCTTGAGCGGAGCCAACTTCGTCTCCAGCCAGAGCGGTATCATTTTTCGTGGTTTGATGGTCAATGCCGGCATCCCGGAAAACGAGGCCTTCATCAACGCGGCAGCGATTTTCGCCAGTACCCTGGTGATACCGCTGATGGTGATCTCGGTATTGGTGTTTCTCACCGGCCATGGAAAGGCGATGAAGGCGTCCGCTTATGCGGTCGCCGTGCCTACGCCGCTGAACCGCGAGCAGACAATCACCCTGTGGCTGACGTTAGCGATGATGGTGATCGTGCTGGCGGCGCCCATCGCGCAAATTCTCTTCCCGGGCAACACCACGGTGAGCTACATCAATTCGAAGATGGACATCGGCTTGATCGCCAGCCTGTTCTCGGTGATCGCGCTCTTGCTGAAACTGGGCGACGAACGCAAGGCCATGGCGTCCGTGCCCTGGGGCACGCTGATCATGATCTGCGGTGTGGGAATGCTGATCTCAGTCGCGATCAAAGCCGGGACAATCGGCTTGCTGGCATCGTGGATGGGCAGTAGTATTTCGCCGATCATGGTACCGATTGTCTTCGGTGTGGTGGCGGCGTTCATGTCGCTGTTCTCCAGCACGTTGGGGGTGGTGACGCCGGCGCTGTTCCCGTTGGTGCCACCGCTTGCCACGACGCTGGGGCTCGATCCGATGATCCTGTTCGTGGCCATCGTCGTGGGCGCTCAAGCCACCTCAATCTCGCCGTTCTCCTCGGGTGGCAGCTTGATATTGGGCTCATGTACCACCGAGCAGAGCCGCAGCTCACTGTTCCAGCAGCTGCTGTTTCGCGCAGCGCCTCTTGGCTTTGTCGCGGCACTGGTGTTCAACGCTGTCCTGACGTTCGTCTAATCACGGCTCTCTATGGCCCGGCACCTTTGCCGAGCCGTTGCGTTTGGCACGTCGATCAACAAATGGGGGAAAATACCCCTCATTGATGAATTGGGAAGTGTGTAGGCCAACCGATGACGCTCAAATCGAATGGGATTACTTGCCGTCTCCCATCACGCTTAGGATCGCGATATCTGAAACCGGACACTGAAGCTCATGCCCGTTGATTTACGAGCGCTCTATCCAAAATTGATCCACTTGATGCTGGATACGGTGTTCGTCGTCAACCGGGACAACATTGCATTTGTCAGTGATGACTGTGAGGTATTGCTAGGTTATGGCGCCGAGAAGTTGAGGCTGCTAACAACCGCCGCCGTAATCTGACTGCCTGGTTAGGGCCGATTCTGTTGAAAAAGTCGGGGGTGGTTTTCACGGCAGAAAAGTACGCGCCTGAGATTGAAATCTAGAATCGGCGCAGGGGTATTGGGCTTCAGATTTCACGTAGCAGCGCACAAAAAAGATGCTCTCGCCGATCAGTATTCTGGCAGTTTGAGAAAACCGACTTTTTCGACAGAATCGGCCGACTTCAGCCGGTCGAGGGTTCGAACTGTGCTGGTCAAATTCTTTGCAAACACCTGGTCAGCTGGCATGCAAACGGGTGGTCAGGTACGGTGCAATTTCCCATGAGGTGATTCGCACCCTCCAAGAACGAGCCGGAAACAGATACTCCGCGCCTGACTGCAGAAAGTTAACGACTGGCCCCAATTTCAATCCTGAAAAAGCAACGCGGATCGGCGTCGGCGCTCACATTACAGCCGCTGCTTATGGCGGCCCTCGGTTTGATGAGTCACGTTCTGGTTAGCATGAAGCCTCAATCATCTGAGGCATCAGCACCCAACCAGTCTAGGATTTGTGAGACGAATCCATTCTGCATGCTTTCCGGACAATTTGGTCGCCCCCGACGACGTCACTTTTGGGAGCGCGATCCAAGCAAGTCAGGCTATTTTGAAGAACGGCTGTCCTACGCCCTTGGGGGCTAGCTTAGGCTGGGTTTTGGCAAATGCCTCGGACACCGCCTGATACATGCAAGGTTCCATTTTGACAGCTCGCCGTGCAGTCGTATCAACATGGAGCAGCATATGTTCACCGGTTGCGACAGTGATTTGCCGTTCGATATCCACTGCGTACTGATACAAGTGCAGCCTCAAATCATCGAAGCCAATGATCTCTGAATACACTGCCAGCTCGCTTCCGATTCGACATTCGCGCAGGTTGCGCTGCTGACCCTGGACATTAAAAAAGCTATAGCCTTGATGCCGATAATCCTCGGTGAAACCAATCGCCCTGAGGAACACATCTCCAGAATCGGCAAAGAGTTTATAGTACTGCCATTCCGTCATATGGCCATTGTAGTCAATCCACTCGTCTGGAACGGTGATCACCATCGTCTGCATTGCTGAGAGTTGCGGTGCATCATCCTTAGCAACATTCAGTAGTGAAGAATCGCTCATCAATCTACTCCCATGATGTCAGCGCCCATCTCAATGAATGCGCCTTTTTCAACATTGATTTTGGCCACCACACCGGCAACCTCTGCAATGATAGCCTGCTCCATTTTCATGGACTCCATAATCGCAACCACTTCACCTACCTGGATCATGTCGCCCTCGTTGACACATATATCCAAAATCATTCCGGAAAGCGGTGCATGGACACCGTGGGTGTAGGTTGGCAGCTCCTCTTGTGCTGCACCTTGAACCTGGTAGGTCGTGCCGAATGATCCCTGTTCGTCCGTTTCAAGCACAGTGAATTGCTCGAACGCTTTCGCCTCGGCGCAAAGCCCACTTAACTCCTGATCAATCCATCGGGTATGTACTGTAAAGTCCGACTCCTGGGTCGCCGAAAATTCAGCTCGCTCAAGAATCGCTCGATGTAGAGGAACGATTGTTTTTATACCCACGGCAGCAAACTCTGCCAACGCTCGCCTGGCGCGCTGCAGAGCATCTGCTCGGTCACTTCCCGTAATGATCAGCTTGCCAATGAGAGAGTCGTAATAAGGCGGAATTGTGTCCCCTTGCGCGTAACCAAAATCAATCCTCACCCCTGGGCCGCCTGGCAATCGAAGAGCCCTGATCTTGCCAGGTATAGGCGCAAAATCCGCCCAAGGATCTTCGGCATTGATACGAAACTCGATGGAGTGACGGCGAAGCTGCGGTACCTCTATATCAAGCTTCTTGCCTTCTGCGATGTTGAACATTTGCCGGATGATGTCTATGTCTGTGACTTGCTCGGTAACCGGGTGCTCGACCTGTACACGCGTGTTGACCTCGAGGAAGAAGATCGCGCCGTCCTGCGTGATCAGAAACTCGCAGGTAGCGGCTCCCCGATAATCCACCGCCTTAAGGATATCGACTGACGAAGCGGTCAACTGGGCTATCTGCTGCTCGCTCAAAAAAGGAGCCGGCGCCTCCTCGACAAGTTTTTGCTGCCGACGCTGAAGTGTGCAATCACGAGTAGACAACACCAATACATTGCCGAAGGCATCGGCCAAACACTGAGTCTCTACGTGACGGGCGTGCTCCACGTAGCGCTCAATGAAGCACTCGGGTCTTCCAAACGCGATCTTCGCCTCGCGCGTTGCAGCGGCCAGTTGAGGCTCTAGATCCTCAGGCGTACGAACTATCCGCATGCCACGACCACCGCCTCCGTTCTGCGCTTTGATGATTACTGGAAAGCCATGCTGAGCAGCGAACGATTGAGCAGTTTCCAATGTTAGGTGGGCCTCATCGTAGGAAGGTAATAAGGGCGCGCCGACTTTTTTGGCGACACTTCGCGCTGCGACTTTATCGCCAAGCATTGCGATCGCCTTCGCAGAAGGGCCGATCCAAATCAGACCTGCTGCTTCAACCGAAGCGGCGAACTGCTCATTTTCTGACAAAAACCCGTAGCCAGGATGCACTGCATCTGCACCAGATTGCTTCGCGATTTCAAGAACTGCCTCCTGATTCAGGTAGGTGTGCAATGGGGATGTTCCGCTCAACACATGCAATTCGTCTGCGGCAAGTGCATGCAGCGCTTTTGTGTCGGCTTCTGATGCAATGGCAATGGAGACATAACCCGCGTCACGGCACGCGCGGATGATTCGCAAAGCAATTTCGCCCCGGTTCGCAATCAGTATTTTTTTCACACTTATCTCCAATTTTTTATTAATTCGTAACCAACACTGCAGCGGAGCGCTTCCAGGTGACCCATGTCGGCTGGTCAGGCGGGGGGATTTGAGCTTTGGTGCATTCGACGAGGAGCTTTTGTTTGGCCGGATAACCAGTAACGGTTACTAGGCTTCTGCTTCCGAGAAATAGCTCCTTTTCTATCATTACTTGGATTGGAGTGATGCAGTCAGACGGCGCTTGCGCAGTAGTCAAAAACATCAAATGCTCTGGCCTCACCACGACAGTCAGGGCAGCATTCTCGGTTACCTGGGGAGGCGAGATAACTGGAATGGGGCCGAAAGCAGTTTCCACCACTGCACCTTCCGGAGTCTGGCGGAGGCTGGATACCTCAAGCAGATTCACCTCCCCCAGAAACTTGGCAACAAAACGAGAAGAGGGCCGAAAGTACAGGTCGCTGGGAGAGGAGTATTGGAGAATCTTTCCTTGCTCCATGATCGCGACCCTGTCGGAAAGAATGAAAGCTTCCTCTTGATCATGAGTCACGTAGACCGCCGTGATTCCGGTTCGCTGCTGAATCTCCCGAAGTTGGGCTCCCAACTGCTGGCGCAACCGCCTATCCAGCGCCCCCATCGGTTCATCAAGAAGCAGGAGAGAAGGCCGATATGCCAGCGCACGCCCAATAGCAACGCGTTGTTGCTGACCGCCACTGAGCTCTCCAACCAAACGTTCAGCCACGTGTGACAGCTCAATAAGCTCCAGTACTTCTTTAACGCGCTTGCTTCGCTCCTCCGAAGTCCAACCATGAAGCTTCAACGGGTACTCAAGATTCTGCGCAACGTTCATATGGGGGAACAGCGCGTAGTTCTGAAACACGAATCCAATATTGCGGGCTTGGACAGGAAGATTCGTCACCTCGCTCTTCCCGATAAAAATCTGTCCAGTGGTCGGCGCGATCAATCCCGCAATCGTTCTGAGAAGTGTGGTTTTCCCCGAACCGGATGGCCCCAGCAGCGTGCAGAACTCACCTCCATTAATCTCAAGACTTGTAGCCTTCAGACCGACATGGCCATTGAGAAAGGTCAAACCTACGCCTTCGACACGGATGTTATTCGCCGAATCGACAGCGCTTGATTTGCCGCTCTGCGCCTCTGGAAGAGGGTTAAGTGCACGCTGATGCGTGGATAGCGAAGCTGCCATGGATACCCCGATTATTTTGTCTTATGAGGTCGAGCATTTCGGACAGCAGAGGCTTGTGGAGACCTTTGCATTCTGCTCTTGTACGCCTCCTCAAAAATTTTTTCAAGACAGCCGTATTAAATTAACGCATATTCATTGTCAAATCTGTTTTTATTTGATACACCTGTATTTAATAAAGCAACGCCACTGATGAGGAACTCGCGCCATGCAAAGGCTTTTCTCTAAGATTCAAACAGTTACGCTTTCATCTGCGATAGTTTGGTCGATGGCGTCCACTGCCATAGCCGCCGTACTACCTGATGCTGTGCGAACTTCCCTATCAGGAACAGTCGTCTGGCATGACACCTCGGGAGGCGCCACCTCTCGAGCCCGTGAAGAAACCGTGCTCAAAGACTTCACTGCGGAGACAGGGGTCAAGACTCGCGGTGATTTCAATTCGGACATGACGAAATTCTTCGCCGCAATGGACGGTGGTGGCCGCATTCCTTGGAGCATGATCGAATTCCCAACCCGAGGGGACTACATCAAGGCCAGAAATGCTGGCTATCTGGAGAAATTGGATCCGGCGGTAGTAGATGTACAAAAACTCGAGAAAGGCTCCTATGACGACTACGGCGTGGACGTCATGCGATATGGCATTGTCTTTACCTTCAACACGAACAAGTTTTCCCAAACCTCCCCCGAGTCTGTTCGCGACCTCTATGACACGAAGCGCTTTCCTGGAAAACGTTGCTTATTCAAATACCCACAATTCGGGGGTGTTCTCGAATCCGCATTGCTGGCCGATGGGGTAGGCCGCGACCAGCTTTATCCACTGGATGTAGACCGCGCACTGAAAAAACTGGACAGCATTAAGTCCGACATCATCTGGTGGTCGAATGGGGATGATGCTATCCGCTTGTTGTCAAGTGGCGAATGCACAATGGGCATAGCATGGAGCGGCCGCGTCTACGGTGCAGCCACCAAAGATAAGGCGCCGCTGGCAATCAAATGGCCAGACTCCCTTTATGCTGAAGCGGTCTACGCAGTACCCAAGGGCGCACCAAATGCCAAGGCAGGACAGGCATTGATTGGACATTTCATCAGTGATCTGGAAGGACAAAAGGAATTTGTCAAACGGATTCCTTACACTACCGATATTCAAGCTCTAAAAGCTACCGACTACGGTGCAGCACTAACACCTTGGGTGGTTGCGGGTGAAAACCAAAAAGCCGCTATCCATGAAGATGCTGAATATTATTCAAAAAACATCGCAGCATTGGCCGACCGATTCAATCGATGGATTTCTAAGAATTGAGAGTAAATTGATATGCCGAAAATAGTGGATCATGAAGAACGACGTCGCCAGATCTGTGACGTACTGCTGGATTTAGTTGCTGAAGTCGGCGTGCCGGGAGCAACTATTCGTGAAGTAGCAGCGCGTTCTGGTCGATCGGTCGGTGTTATTGGCCACTACTTTCACAACCGTCATGATTTGTTGCTGGGTGGTTTGCGACGCGCAGCGGAAATTCTGGCGGAACATAACTCAAGAATCATTACAACACTGCATGGGCTTCAAGCACTGGAGCAAATACTTGAAGGCAGTATTCCTTTAGATAAACGCCGACTGGCGCTGAGCAGGATGTTTTTTTTCTTTTATATTGAAGCCATGAATGATGATGTGCTTCGTCAAGAAGTTGAGAGCTATCTTTTAGGTTGGCGAAAATCTGTCGCACGGGCCATTCACCAGGCCCAAGACATAGGAGACTTGCCTTCAGGGCTTGATGCTAAACAAATTTGCGCAGATTTGGTGGGATTAGCTGACGGACTCAGCATGCACGCCTTGCTAGATGCTGGAATCATGTTGCGATTACGAGAGCAGTCGCCAGTCAGATTTTGGATTCGCCGCTTAATAAATAAATCCGCGTCAGATGAGTTGTACTCAGCTGGTTTGAACGTGGCCTCATAATACAATTCGTATCACGAGATCAGCGACATGACGGATACAAACAATCCAACACCTGGATGGACAGTCTCGTCTGTACTTGGTGACTCTGGGATGCAGGCGCTGCACGATCCCAATAAAACGGCACTACTCTGGGAGCATGGCTCTCGCACCTACTTTGAACTCAGAGAAAGAGCGCTAAGACTCGCCAAGTCATTAAAAGAGCTAGGGCTCCAAGAGGGTGATCGTGTCGCTACTTTGTTATTTAACCGAGGGGAAATTTTCGAGCTTTATTTTGCTTGCGCCTATGCAGGGCTGACATTAGTCCCGGTGGGGTTCCGTCTGACGCCACATGAAATTTCATCGATTTTACAAGATTGCGAAGCAAAGCTGGTTTTTACCGAAACCGAACTTTCTAGCGGCCTTAGCGAAGCGCTGAGCACACTCCGTTTTGAGCTCACTGTAGTTACTCTGGAGACCACAACTGCTGGAGAGGCTTACGAAAAGCTGGCCACCGTAGGCGAGAAGCTCGCCACAGTCATTGCAACCGATATTCAGATGATTCTTTACACATCGGGTACCACGGGGAAACCCAAGGGTGTCGCGATGAGGGGTACTGCGATCGTTTGGGCTGCAATGCAACAGGCGACGCAATTTCGCGGCCTCGATGACAGTGCGGTCATGCTGATTAATGCGCCGATGTACAACACGGCAGCAATGAACGAGAGCTCGATTCCAACCTTTTTGAAGGGGGGAACAGTTGCAATTTTGCCGAGTCGAGGTTGGACAGCTGAACGTTTCGAACATTTTGTGGCGATGTGGAACGTCACTCACTCGCTAGTGTTTCCCTCGATGTATCGGCTGCTAATCGAAGCGGACGCAAAAAAATCGCTGGCGTTGCCATCAATGAAATGGTGGTACACCGGCGGTGAAAATTGCCCTCCTGCATTGATGGCGGAAACCCGACGGCGCTGGCCTCATGTTCATTTGATGATTTCCTACGGCTCGACCGAGTCTGGCATGGCCACCCTCATCGAAGGAGATGACATTGAGCAGCACCCTGGCTCAGTTGGTCGCTGCGTCCCTGGCCAGAGCATTCGATTGCTGGACGCCGCCGGCCATGATATTGCCACCGGAGACATTGGGGACGTCTGGACGTCAGGCCCGGCGGTGATGCAAAGCTACTGGCGTGCTCCAGAGCTAGATGCTGAAACGTTACGCAACGGCTGGCTGAAGATTGGAGACCTTGCTCGCATGGATCGGGAAGGCTGGATCTACATAGTTGGTCGCAGCAAAGACCTGATCATTTCCAAGGGCCAGAACATCTACCCAGCAGAGATCGAAAATACCATCCGGCATTTCCCGGCAGTGCTGGACGTGGCGGTCGTGGGCCTCCCTGATGAGGAGTGGGGAGAAAGCGTCTGCGCCGCAATCATTCTGCGCGATGGCATTGCTACGACGAAAGAGCAGATCCTTGAGTTCGTGCTCAAAAGTCTCGCTTCGTACAAGAAACCTAGAAGCATCGTTTTCGTCGACAGCTTTCCGATCCGGAACTCCACAAAAGTAGACAAAAAAGAATTGGCGCTCATCTGTGCCAAACAACTTACTGCGTGCGCGAGATAGTACCCATGTCCAAAACTATGCATCCGGAATGGCAGCAATTGCTTGACGAACTTGAACGTCGGCGTGAGGTTGCAATGGCCGGCAGTGGCCCCGATAAAATCGAGCGAGAACATCGCTACGGTCGTTCGACTGCACGCGAACGGATCCACAAGTTAGCCGACATTGGCACATTTCTCGAATTCGGTACTTTCGTACTGACGCCGAGTGAAGATGGATCTCCATTAGCCTCTACGTATATTTGCGGCATCTGCGATATTGACGGCCGTACCGTTGCAATCGGTGCTGAAGAATACAGCATCGAAGGTGGAGGCACGGGTGTCCACCTAGCGAAATACAAGGGAGGCTGGAGCGGTTTCATTGAAGAATTGGCGATCGGTTACAAGCTACCGCTTGTGATGCTCATTAACGGTGTCGGCGGCTCCGTATTATTGCAAGATGAGATTGGATATCCCGAGCTTCAATCCGCCAATCCGACTTTCCCTATGTTCGACCTGCTCGAGCAGGTGCCGGTAATCGCTGCGGTACTAGGCCCAAGTGCTGGCAGCTCAGCTGCTCGCGCCAACATTTCGCATTTCTCAGTGATGACCAAGGATAATGGTTGTCTCTTCGCTGGCGGCCCACCAGTAGTGAAACAAGCTCTGGGCCTGGAAATTGACAAGTTTGCCCTTGGCGGAGCCGATGTTCACACACGTCATTCAGGGTTGATCGACAATCAGGTCGCGAACGAAGACGAAGCGCTTGCAGCAGTGAAAAGCGTGCTGAGCTACCTTCCCGACAACATTTGGAATCGCACCTCCATTAAGGATAAGTGGTCGGCTGGAGATCAAAACGACTTGCTGAGTATCGTCAAGCCTGGCCTGCGCCATGCTTACGATACACATGCCTTAATCAACTGCGTCGTTGATGAGGAAAGCTTTTTTGAAATTGCACCTGATTATGGGCGGTCTTTACGCGCTGGCTTAGCTCGCATCGAGGGTCATACGGTAGGAATTCTGGCCTCTGATTGTCGCTTCATGGCGGGCGCCCTAGACGTACCTGCCTCTTTGAAACAGCAGAAGTTCGTAGAACTATGCGACCGCTTTCACCTACCGATTGTTTATTTCGTAGACGTACCCGGGTTCTTGGTTGGCCCTAAGGCTGAAGAGGCAGGAGTCCTGAAGTTCGGCTCATTGGCCCTCAAAGCGATCCAGCAGGCGAAAGTACCCGTCTATACCGTCCAGGTTCGCCGATCGTACGGTTTGGGAGGTGTTGCCACGGGATGCAGCAATCCATTAAGCGTTCGGCTGGCATGGCCAAGTGCGGCCTGGGGAGACATGCCTATCGAAGGCGGCGTTGAAGCCGCTTTCAAAGCCAAACTTAACGCGGTGGAACCCGAAGAGCGCGCCGCGCTCAAGCAGGAGCTCACAAAGAAATTCGAGGCCCAGACTTCTATTTGGCGTACCGCCGAGAGATTCGGTATCGAGGAAATGATAGATCCTCGCGACACGCGCAAATACCTCGCTCGGCTGACTCGCCTAGCCTATCGGATTCCGCTGGTACAGCGTTGAGGGCAATGAGATGACAATCGTCTCTACCATGGCAAAGCCTCGCTCGGCGCTCACCAGGCTTAGCCTTTTGGGCCTGCCTGTAGTGATCAGCTTTTTTGCGCTGTTTTGGCCATTGTTCAATGTGCTTTTACGTAGTCTGAATGAGAAAGGCCGTGCGGCTTTCGAAGGCTTTTACTTCGGACACTACCTAGCATTGATGCAAGATGAATTGCTTCGGCAAGTCGTGGCTCAGAGCCTGAACCTCTCTTGGATATCCACGGCGGTGACCGTCACGTTGGCCTTCCCGGCAGCGTACGTGATCTCTCAACTTTCCAAGCGCGCGTCATCATTGATGATGGTGCTGATCCTAATGCCGTTCTGGGTCTCGATCATCGTCAGGCTTTTTGCTTTCACGACCATCTTGGGCAATGAAGGCATCGTAAATTCGATTGCGTCGGCATTCGGCGTCGGGCCTTTTCCTCTAATGTACAACGCCTTCGCGACCATCGTGGGCATGGTTGCCTATTTGTTGCCGTACATGATTCTCATCCTGGTGTCAGCAATGAGCTCCATTGACACATCGCTCCTCACCGCCGCACGTACCATGGGCGCGTCGGAGAAAAGGGTGTTTTTCGACATCTACTTCCCTCAGGTGAAAGCCGCACTGTTGGGAGGAAGCGTGATTGTGTTCGTCCTATCCCTGGGTTTCTTCCTAACACCTGCCATTCTGGGTGGCCCGCAGAACATCACGATTCCGGTGTTCATTCAGCAGCAAGTTCAGGTCTACCAGTGGGGCAAGGCGGCCGCTATGGGAATTGTTCTGCTGCTGGTGTCGGTACTGGGGTACATGCTCGCTTTGCGCATCGGCGGAAGGGGCATGCTCTCCCCTGTCCAACAAGGATCCAGAGGAGCAACCGCTAAAGAACCGCTCAAGCTCACCAAAGTGACGACTTTGTGCCTAAGCGTTCTTGTCATTGACTTAATTATGTTGATCCTACCGTTGCTAGTAGTTATTCCAACGGCGTTCACCGAAAGCATGCAAATACAGTTTCCGCCTGTAGGTTTCAGCCTAAAGTGGTTCCATGAAATATTCACTTCCGAAATTTGGCAAGAGTCATTTTTTAAGAGCGTACGCGTTGCGTTCATGACTGCGATTTGCGCCACTGGTTGCGGTTTAGCTCTGGCCCGTGTTGCAACCCGTACAGGCTCGAGAACGCTTAAATCGACCATTCAAATTCTAGCTATCACGCCGTTGATTGTGCCAGTGATTCTGTTGGGCATCGGCATATTTGACGTGCAGAACAGGACAGGCCTCATCGGTACCGATCTCGGTCTTGTCATCGCCCACACCGTCCTATGCATGCCATTGACATTCCTCGTTCTAGGCAACGCCATATCTGCTGTAGACATCTCTCTGGAACAGGCAGCTTGGACGATGGGCGCCGGTAACGCGCGCGCATTTTTCTCTGTCGTTGTCCCCAGCGTTACCACGGCACTGATTGGCTCAATGATCATTTCTTTCGTTACGTCCTGGGACGAAGCGGTACTCGCGATGTTCCAGACAGACATCGATAAAACACTACCAGTTGCGATCTACTCGTTCTTAAAGAGCGGTATTACACCTGCCGTCTCTGCTGTCGCAGCCACCGTTATATCGCCAGTTCTGATCGTGATTACGATCATCGCAATTAAGACAATGACGACTAATCGTCGCGGATAATTTCTGAGGACAGCCATGCCTATCGAGAATTTCCCCCGTGGTAAAGCTTGCATAGTCGGAGCGTTCGAATCTCCCCGACGCAAAGCACCAGGAATTCATCCCTACCAGATTCACGCCGAGGTCATCGCCGGGGCGTTGGAAGACGCGGGGCTCTCCCTAGAGGACGTAGATGGCTTTGCTACTACCGCAACCTTTCCCTCTGAAGCCGGCTGGCAGTTGAGTGCCCTGGAAGTAGCGGAGTATGTAGGCATTAAACCAAGCTGGGTGTGCAGCACCGACAATGGTGGTGCCGCCCCCCTCAATCACGTCGGTAACGCCGTCGCGGCTATTCAGGCTGGGCTCTGTGAAGTGGTTGTGATCAGTTACGCGTCTTCGGGACGCTCCTGGCCACTGCCCGCTTCGGATTTCAATACAGGCCCTACCGGGCCCGGTCAGTATGAAGTCCCTTACGGCATGTCGACGATCTCGGCTTACGCCCTGGCCGCAACCCGCTACATGCACGACCATAACGTGCGCCCCGAGCAACTTGCACATATAGCTGTTCAGGCTCGGGCCAACGCACACAACAACCCCCATGCGATGTATCGCGACCCCATAACGATTGACGATGTAATGACGTCCACAATGATTTCAAGCCCGCTTCGCAAGCTGGATTGTTGCGTCGTGACCGATTCCGGTGGGGCAATCGTCGTTACCTCTCGCGACCGCGCAAAGCACACTCGTCGCGGCGGGCCAACAGTTCTGGGCTTTGGTGAAGCCATCAGCCATACACAGATGAATCAAATGGCCGACTTCACCACAACCGCTGCGGAACATTCCGGTCGACGTGCTTTTGCAAGTGCCGGAGTGTCCCCTGAAGACATTCGCGTGGCCCAGATTTACGACTCCTTCACCATCACCGTTGCACTCACACTGGAGGCTCTCGGATTTGTTCCTAAAGGCGAGGCAGGGAATTTTGTAAGCTCTGGGGGCATTAGTCCGACTGGCCGCTTGCCTATCAACACCGACGGAGGTGGCCTCTCTTCTAACCATTCCGGCCGGCGCGGCATGTACGCAATTATCGAGGCTGTTCGACAATTACGTGGTGAGAGCCCCGGGGTGCAACTCGTCTCTCCAGAACTTTGCCTTGTCAACGGAACTGGTGGCTGGCTCTCTGCCGCAGCCACCCTGATTCTCGGGAGGGACGCGTAATGCACAACCAAGAGATTTTGCCAGTGTACGACTCGATCTCATCTGTGTGGTTTGAAGGGGTCAAGCACGGAAAACTGCTCATTCAGAGAAATCCAGTGACCGGATCCTGCCAATTCTACCCACGTGCTCACCTGGTGGGACTTCCCGAAGTACAGCCCGAATGGATCGAGGCATCGGGAAAAGCGACGCTTTACACGTACACAACCGTACACCGCTCGGTTCATCCACAGTTCGTGGCTTTGGCGCCCTTTGTCATTGGCGTAGTCACGCTTGAAGAAGGCGTGCGCATGACCGCGTGGATTGTAGATGTGCCGCAAGAGCGACTCGCGTGCGACATACCGTTGAAAGTAGTTTTCCGCGAAGTCCACCCTAACCTGACACTGCCCTGCTTTACCGAGGTTTGAAATGGAAGTGACATTCGATGCCATCCAGATTGGCGCAACGTATCAGTCCAACGGTCGAACCATTACAGAAACGGACATCGTTAATTTCGCGGGCTTAAGCGGCGACTTCAATCCTCTCCACATGGACGAAAAATGGGTGCACGAAAACACCCAGTATCCGTCACGGATTGCACACGGCCTGCTAATCCATTCCGTAGGAGAAGGGTTGGCCGTGCCTGAAATGGGCGAGTGGAAAATATTGGCTTTTCTCGAGACTCAACGACGCATGGTCAAGCCGGTGATGCCAGGCGACCGAATCGCCCAGAACTATACCGTCACCAACAAAACACCAAGCTCCAAAAATCCTAATCGAGGCGTCGTGGAGGTGTCGGTTTCGATTACCAACGCAGACGGTGAAATCGTGCAAGAAGGCTACAACAAATATTTGATCGGAGGATCGAAATGATGCGTGGGCTCAAGGATAAAGTCATCATAGTCACTGGAGCAGCTCAAGGCATCGGGCGAGCCATTGCCCTGCGCTTGCACGAGGAAGGGGCAAACGTTGTAGTTGCCGACCGAAACAAATCCGGCGCAGAAAAGGTCGCTCTTGAGATTACCTCCCAAGGAGGAAACGCCTTGGCTGTCGGTCTTGATGTGGCTGAGCGAGACGAATGGAAAGGCGCTCTCTTGGAGGTAGTGAACCGGTTTCATCGGATCGATGGTCTGGTCAACAACGCCGGAGTAACCAGAGACAGCACTCTACTCAAAATGAGTGATGAGGATTGGGATTTAGTGATCGATGTCAATCTCCGGGGCGCCTGGCTGGGATGTCAATTGACGGTGCCTTACCTGAAAAACAACGGCGGCTCCATTGTGAACTTGTCGTCTGAATCCCGTTGGGGAGCGTTCGGACAGTCTAATTATGCTGCTGCAAAATCAGGCTTGGTAGGCTTTACCCGGACGGTTGCTATTGAGCATGCGCGCCACGGTATTCGTGCTAACGCAGTCGCTCCGGGATCGACAAACACACCGATGCTGGAGGCGGTTCCGGAAGGAGTTCGTCAAAGCTGGATTCCCAACATTCCATTGGGTCGCGAAGCAGATCCCAAAGAAATTGCTGCTGCTGCAGTTTTTCTACTTTCTGAGGATGCCAGTTATATCACTGGGCAAATCATCGGAGTTAACGGTGGCTCATCGCTGTAAGTTAAGTTCGACAGTAACACCCATTTCTTAAGACCTACGCATTTATCCATGAATGAACTTTCATTGTCATTCACGGGCTGTGCACGCCTGGGAGATCCTTATTAGGAGAGCTTTCAATGCCAATTTGGTCTCCGCCGAAGATATATGTATGTGCGTTACATTCCGTTGTGTGCGCAATGTGAGGTGTGAAATGAAACTAAAAGCAACCGCACCGCTCAAGCGGAGCTTCTGGATGCAGCAGGCTGAACCCTCGGTACAGGCAGAGAACCCCCTTCATGGTTTGAAACACGCTGATGTTGCGATCGTCGGTGGTGGATTTGTAGGACTCTGGACGGCGTTGACCATCAAGCAGCACGAGCCGGACTGCAAAATCGTCATCCTTGAGCAAGACGTATGTGGGGGCGGAGCTTCAGGACGAAATGGCGGTTTCGTAATGTCTTGGTGGCCAAAGATCCAGTCGCTACTTTCCTTCAGCAGCGACGACCAAGCGCTATTTCTCGCCCATTCAGCTGAAAAAGCGATTTATGAACTCGGCGATTTCTGCGAAGAACACGATATCAACGCGGCATACCAGCAGGCCGGGTGGCTATGGACTGCAACCTGCCGCGCTCATGTAGACGCCTGGGAAGGCACTCTTAAAGTGTGCGCCCGTCTCGGGGCTACGCCCTTCGAACGGTTGCCTCCATCGGAGATTGCACGCCTAACGGGTTCGAGCTCACATTTGGCGGGTGTCATTGAAAAAAGCAACGCTACTGTTCAGCCGGCTGCTCTCACCCGAGGAATGCGCCGCGTGGCGCTGAAACTTGGCGTTGAGATTATGGAAGGCAGCGGTGTTGAAGAAATTATCCCAGGGAATTTGGTACAACTGAAGTCACGCAACGGAACTGTCATAGCCCCTAAAGTGGTGTTAGCGACCAATGCCTGGTCTTCCGCCATCCCAGAACTTGCAAAGAAGATAGCGACTGTGGGTAGCTCGATCGTCGTCACCGAACCCATTCCAGAAGAACTCGTTGAAATGGGTTGGAGCGGTGGGCAATCGATCACTGACTCTCAGCTCTTCGTGGACTATTACCGCACCACCACCGATGGACGAATCGCTTTTGGGAAAGGCACCGGAACACTCTCGTTCGGCTCGAAGATCAATGAGGTCTTTAGCTATCATGCCGAAGGGATACTTCTGACGGAGGCTGACTTCAGACGCACGTATCAAAATCTAAAACAAACCAGACTGACGCACAGCTGGTCGGGGCCCATCGATCGCACATACGACAGCTTGCCGGTATTCGGTAATTTGAAGGATGCGCCGAACATTCACTACGGCATTGGCTGGAGCGGCAATGGCGTTGGCCCGAGTCGTCTGGGTGGCCGCATACTGGCGAGCTTGGCTCTGAACCGTAATGACGAGTGGTCACAATGCAGCCTGGTCAATCGCACCACTCGCACATTTCCTGTCGAACCTTTTCGATTCCTGGGCGGACAACTGGTACGTAGCGCCGTAGTCCGCAAGGAAATGGCCGAATTTCAGGGTGGATCGGCGTCGATACTGGACAAGTTTCTTGCCGGCTTTGCACCGGCGGGCCTTGAAGACAAATCCTAAGGATCAACTATGAGCCCAATTCTGATCTCAGCTGCTACGAAAACCGACTTCACACAAGTTGCCTTGGCCCGCGCCCCCTTTGCAGAACCTGTCGCACATACCCGTACTAGATTCGTGCCGGAATCCGATTCCAGACCTAGTTATCTATCGAGAGGGTGAGCGGATCCATTACTAAGCCCGACGTCAGTCAGCAATGTCGGATCGACGCCATGAAGGCACCCAACGTTGTACCCGCATACTAGCGAGTTAGAACGGCGGATATTGTGAGTATAGATTCCACATTCTGAGCAAAAGTAGTGGACTGCGATCTTAGTGTGGAATCGATAGGCCTTGAGCACCTCCGCTCCCTTTACCACGCGTATACCTGTCAGCGGAACGGTGCCCATCAGTGCGCCTTTTCGGATACAAAGTGAACAATTACAACGCTTGGGGTCAACGATGCCATTAGGCAGCGCCAACTCAAGCACTACAGCTCCGCAATGACAGGAAGCCATATGCAAAGCGTTGATTACTGTTTGCCCAACCCTTTTAATCATCCGATGCTCCAGGGACATGCGCAGCTCTACAAAAGCGTTGCCGGCACTCACCGATAAATCCAGCGCGAAATGCTTTTATAGAGAGGCGTCCCTGAAGCAGGATGAGACAGCACTGCCGGAGAGCCTCGTCAGGTGAGGATTAGCCAAAGTGCCCGGCCGTAACGCCACCGTCAATGGAATAGATTGCGCCATTGGTATATGAAGATTCTGCAGACGCCAGATGAATTATCACCTTGGCAATCTCCAAGGGAAGGGCAAATCGTCCAAGCGGCACTTCCTTCGCGTAAGCACTCATTTCCGCAGCAGGGTCAGCCGCCTCTTCGAACAACTTATCCATCATTGGCGTTTGAACGAATCCAGGACACACAATATTGGAGCGTACACCAAGGTGACCGTAATCGAGCGCCAGGCACCGAACCAACCCTAGTACTGCGTGCTTGGAGGCACAATAAGCACCATACCCCGAAGCGCCACGTAGAGATGCATCAGAGCCGATCGCAATGAATGCTCCACTCCGCTGCGCTACGAAAATGGGCATAGCATACTTAGCGGTGAGCCAAACTCCTTTCACGTTGACATTCATTGTGAAGTCCCAATCGGTTTCAGATAGGGTGTCAACCACCCCGCTCCGCGCTACACCTGCGCAAGCGGCGACTGCATGTAACAGAAGTTTGCTTTGCTTAACATAAGCGAAGACAGCCTCCATATTAGACTCATTCCTGACGTCAACTTGAATTGAATGAAAATTTCCTTCCCCCCCAGCAAGCTCTGTTGTGCGTTGCAATCCAAGAATATTTTGATCAGCCCCCACAACAAAGTATCCAAGCTTGGAAAATTCTATCGCCACAGACTGACCAATACCCGAACCAGCCCCTGTGACAACTACTACGGATTTAGTATCGTTTGACATGATAAACTCCAATTGACCAACATTCGATTGAGAATCATTTTTTCCAGGCTGGATTGTCTTATCACCTAGTGTCCAGCTGACTTGGAAAAAAGCTGAATTACGACTACCCCCGCAACAATTAATGCCATTCCTAGCACAGCAGGCGTATCCAACTTTTGGCCGTATATGAATAACGCTGCCACGCTGATCATTACGATCCCCATACCTGCCCATACTGCATAGGCGATACCGACAGGAAGGGTACGTACGACGATTATAAGCATCCAAAAAGCTATACTATAGCCAAGTATTACCAGCATGAGTGGGAACGGAGTGCTGAAACCCTTCACTGATTTCATAGAAACAGTGGCTATCACCTCTGAACATATAGCGATAGCTAGGTAGTAATACGCGCTCAAGAGTAACTTCCTTATAAAAAACTAACGCTGACTGCTATAGCCTGTATATAGGCGCGCATTCAGCGTTATTAGTTTCACAAAATCGGCTTCGCGACCAAATCGAGCTTGCCAGTTTCCTTAGCAATGAGTGAATTCTCATTACTCAGATTCTGATTTAAACAAAACAGCCAATACAAACCTGCGCCAACTGGGATACCTACAAAAAAAGCGTAGTCGACACCGCCGAAGTAAACTGCAATAGGCCCCTGATAGAATGATAGATACATAAACGGAATCATGGCGATAAAGGCAATTACGTAAGCACCGATACCGCGCCAGTTCCAGTCACCGTAAACGCCCTTCGGATTGAAGATTTCTTTGATTGAGTATCTGCCTTTGCGAATGAAAAAGTAGTCAACTAGGTTAATAGCTGTCCACGGGGCCATGAGATAAGCCAATACCGCAAGAACTGTGTAAAACGTGGTATTGAGAAAATCTTCTGGAAGTAGAACACCAAGGATAGTTGCCGATAATCCGACAACCATAATTGCCTTGATTCTAAGACCAAGAGTCGGCGCATTCGGTTTGATACTGTCCAGTGCTGTGATTAGTGTAAGCGCCCCCCCGTAGACACACATACCATTAAAAATGAGCAATGCAAGTGCGCCCACGACTAGGAGTACCGTGCCGAACCCAGGATAAATAAGATTACCAGAATCAACTAATGCAGTAGTAAGGCTGGCAGTTGGATACAACGCCGCGCACATTGCGCCCACGGCTTCCATGGAAAGCACTCCTAGCCCTGCCCCCATGCCAGTACAAATAATTATCGAACGATGGCTTGTGCTCGGCGGCATGTACCGTGAATAGTCAGATACGAAAAATGCCCAAGACAACTGATAGGCTAGCGCTGCTGAAGTCACCATCACAAAAGGAGTGAACTGAAAAGCTCCAGCCAGCCGGAGCATCTCATCACTCAGCAAACCATTATATATAAGGCCACCAACATATATGAATAATACGACGACGAGCAATACAGTCGTGTAGCGCTGACCAACATGTAGTAAATTATATCCAAAGATCGCAAATGCAATCGAAACTGCGCCCAGAACTAAACCGCCGACCGTAGCGGAACTCAGGTTGAGCTGAGCAGATGTTGCGCCCAACAAATTCACATCTAGAACGATGTAGCCCCAGTAAACCATCGCTGCGACAAGCCAGATGAACAACGCCCCGTAACGACCGAATTGAGGCCTTGTCTGCACCATTTGCGGCAGACCGAGATGTGGGCCTTGGCTGGCGTGCGCTGCTACCGGAATAGTTCCCAGAAAAGTGCCCAATGCTAATGCGATCAGTGTCCAGGCTAAATTCAAACCTAATGTGATACCGATAGCACCAGTGGCCAAACTAAGTAGATGAGCACTACCCGCAAACCAGATCGTCATTTGATCCGACAACCGCCCATGACGCTCAGAGAGTGGAACATAGTCTATAGACCGACTCTCGATTGCAGTAGCGCTCTTGGTTATAGGCTGATTGTTTTGCTGGTCAATCACTTCCATGGGCAAACCTCTCGTTTTATTCGAGTCGAATAGACGGTGGTTACGTACTACGCGTGTTAACGCGGCTGACGTGATCGCACCTACAAGTCAAGCTGCATTGCAGGGATTTGAGCATCGCCCAGTCCCTGCGACTTTTAGATGTAAATCTTAGAAAATTGCCAACGGATAGGAGAGGACTAGACGAGTTTGCATTACGTGGCCACCTACGCTGTCATCGCCAGAGTGCCAAGATTGGAACAACTTAGCCGTCAAGTCCTTAGCCGGCCCCGCTTGAACGATATATTGCGCGGCAACGTCAGTTTCATGCTCTTTCTCGGACTTGCCGTAGAACCCAAAATACGCAGAACTTTCGTCAACTTTAGTTCCGTCAATATCATCGCCCCGGACGTGCTTAGCAGAAAGGGTCATTCCAGGGATTCCGAACTCAGCCATGTTCAGGTCATATTTCAGTTGAAGCGACTGCTCATTTGGCGCGTTAAAATCGGAAATCTCTGCTGCGTTGGCAAGAAAAATACCATTACTGAAAGCTCCTGCATTTACCCCAGGACTGCGCCCCCCTAAGCCGGCGTAGTCCTGAGGCTGATCACCATGATTGCGTTGACCAGCAATGGTAAACGTATGTGCACCTGTAGCATACGCCACAGATATCGACGCCGCTGTGACATTGATGTCACCGGCATTTGCCGAACCAGAATCTAAACTGCGGTACAAATTGAAATCGAAAGTGAGAGAATTTGAATCGGAGAGAGGCATCGCGTAATTAAGGTTGGTGTAATACTGATCCATCAGGTCTTCGTATCTGGATCCGTAAAGCGTGACTGATGCATGCTCACCGAAAGCATAGACACCGCCGAGATAGTCGACCTGCCGTGTATTTACACCAGCGTAACTTAGACCTAGCTCACCATCATGCGCGGTAGATATGTAGCCGGTGCCTGACGTGAAATGGCCCGCAGAAATTGACGTCCCCGGCACATCAGTAGTATCGAACATAAAACCTGTCGCAGTTTGGTTCAAGAGGTAATAATTCCCTACTGCAAAAACGGGCACTTGCGGCTGCAAATCGCCATATTTCAAAGTGGAATTTGAAATTCGCACCTTAACGCTAGCACCTGCCTTACTGTAACTGTCAGAAGGCTCACCCTGGCTGTCAAAAGGCTGGATCATCGAGCCCGTGCGACCCTTTTGGCCATCTAGCTTCACGGCGCCATAAGCAAACGCGTCAGCACCCAGCCCCACCAACCCTTGCGTAAACCCAGACGTGAAATCCAACATCTCACCCTGAGTCCAATCTCGCTGATGCCCCAGATCGCCCGTTTGATGCCAGTAATAATTTCGAGAGATTAGATTGAGGTGACTGTCCTCGACAAAGCCGTTCGATTCAGACTGAGCATTTGCGTACACAACACTGAACGGAGTCAACACAACCATCGCACCAGCAAGCATGTTCAGTGGAAAAATATTTTTCATTTCGAGCTCCCGCATCAATAATTAGTGAAAACAAGGGAAATATATTATTAAAATTAGGCCACAGTGTTTTGCTGCACTCACCAACTATCAGCTATGAGAAGTTCCTTTATAACTAGCTAAATTTACTTGTTAACGACGCGCTCCGTAGTCGCAAACTATCAAACCCTTTATATTGCGCTTTGACGTTAATGCGCCCTTGAGCTGTCATTAGTACAAGCAAGCTTTCGTATAATTAATTAGACTGCTTCTTTTTACGCACGATGTTGAAATCTGCTCGCGTGCGGCCAAATCCTTAAACCATCATCAAAAATTTGGACTTTTCTATTGCAAGCCTGCGCGACTATCCGTAGTCATCGCAGGCGTTTACATGCATCGCCCCCACAGAACGTGCGCGACTATATTTTACGCATAAGTTGGCTTAGGACTTGATACGTGCTCGCGCGCAAATAGCGTCGCAACGATATTAAGGACTACCAGAGATATAGAAGCAGCAATAAATCCATTCGTGTAATGGCCTGTAGCATCTTTGATCATACCCAGTACAAGTGGATAAACGACGCCGCCTAAAAGAAAGCCAATGCTCATGATGATGCCGTTGGCCGTTGCCGCTAGCTTAATGCCGACGGTATCCGCCGCCAGGCAATATGCAAGCGGGATACCACCGTACGCAAACAGACCGGACAGGGGTAACATTGCGGCTAACAGGGTGTAGTTGTTCATCGACAGTGCCGCCGCTGCTCCGAAAAAAGCAAGAGTCATGCCTATGCCAGATAGCAGCATGAGCGGCTTACGACGTCCGAATCTATCCGACATCAATCCAAATGAAACCGCACAAATCATTCCGACCAAGGGATAGAGGGCGCCAATAAGTCCAGCATCACTTTCGCTCCATCCATTTTGCTCCATCAAAATCGTGGGCACCCAGTAAATCGCAACAGCGTAGGATCCCCAAACACCGACCAAAAAGACCGACGCAACGAGTACATTTCGCTCCTTGATGACCGCCAACAGATCCCTGAACATTGACTGAGATGATGACGCCGGGACTGCTTCAGAAAAAGTCTTAGGCTCTTTCAAAAAAAACAGTGTTACAAGCATCATCGCAACTAATGCTAATGCGCCTAGTGCAGAACCATCTCTCCAGCCATACGCGTTTAATACGTGAGAGTAAGCGTAAAGCGCAATCAATGTCCCGATGCCATCAGTAGCGAGCATCGTACCCATTGCGACACCGGTTTTCCCTGATTGCTCGAACCAACGAAGTGCAAGTGTATATGGCCCGATGAATAAAAGCGGAATGCCGGCACCCAAAAAAATTCTCGATGCGAGCATGGCTTCATACGTGGGTACGTATGCGAATGCTACTTGGCCAACTGCCGAAACGAGCAGGCCAAGTACTGTGATTTTCTTAGCGCCCCACCGATCAACCAAAAGGCCTGCGAATGGGAGGATAATACCGCCTGCGACAGCCGATGCTGAAGCGAGGGTGCCTACCATGGTGTATGTCATGGATAGGTCAGTCATCATGGTGACGATTTGAGTGGAGTAGCCTACGTAGGGGATGAAGATCGCAACTGTTGCCAAAAAACATAAAAATAGTGCGGCCCATTTTCCTTGATCTGATGCGGGAGCGTAACTAGACATATTTTTCTCCGGTTTATAGGAAGGTTGGCAGAAATTTAATTCAGGTGCCAAAAGCCTTTGAGAATGAACTCAAAGGCCTTAGATTTCACACTTTCCTTCGCTTCTTATTATGATGAGAAGTCGTGGGGCTGGACGTGTTATTGAAAACGCTTAGCTTTCGGGAAGAAACGGAAGTCGTCGTACTTTTGCCCATAGATGAAAGGCACGTAGGCATCGCGGTCTGGCAACTCGTCGAACCAAGGCACAGTCCAGGAAGATTCACCCTCTGCGTAAAACGCCGCGCCAACCGATACTACAGGGATAGTATCCAGAGGATCCATAACAGAACCGGCAAGCTTCAGAGTAGCTGTACCCGATCGAGTTACCCGGTAATTTTCTTCGGTTTTCATGCAGTTGAGCACTACATCGTTCTGAAGGCCAATACCCGTGACATGCGGCTGAGCTTTGATTTCAAAGTCCAGATTGCTAGTCGACATAGGCCCCATATCAGGGCCGAACTCGGCCGAAATTTCGATGAGACGCACGCCATTGCGTTCGGCGTAGCCGTATGCATCATCACCGTCAAAGTAAAGCTGGCAGTTGGCAGTTTTTTTGCCTTCGCCCCACATTTCGCGGCCGATTGATACCGGCATATCATTGCTTACATACAGCGCCAGCATAGTAGTACCAGCTTGGCCTTTATATTTGCAGTTGAGCAAGATCATCCCGCAATCAAATTCGCCACACATAGCACTCTGCCAGCGAGAGACGTTCGCAATAGCTGTAGGCTCATCTGGCAATTCGAAACATGGTGGCAAAACAGCGCGAAGAAATTCAAATGTCGTTTGGAACTCCACGGATACTGACTCTGTAGTAAATCGCCCCCCGGCCAACAGGGCTTCGATTTCTTTTACTTCTTGAGGGGTTTTAACAAAGCTCATAACTAATTCCTTCGGTCAGTGGTAGAAAATACACGTGCCGCGTTGAAACTTTGATCTTCGACACTTAGTAATATAATCACTCCTCCAAGCAACCTGTTCAATGGTGCGAACATCAGAATATCTGAAACATCGCTGTATGATCGTACAGGCACAAAAAAGACCAAATGGATTAATTTTTTACAAACTAGAGCCCTAACAATAAAAAGATCACACACATCACCTTTTTATACGCAAAAAGAATATTAAATTTGAGAAGTTGCAGATGTTTGAATAGACGTTGTAAAGTCGAAGTTTTATTTTCGTCGATTGATATTTTCAGGTACAGCTTGCGACCAGAATTTGCCTCGCATAGCAAATTTATAACAAGTTGACCCAAATCATGCCCAGAATAATAGAGCTTTCGCTGCGGTGGTAGATCACGATGAAGATTGAGCGTGGTGCGATCCAGCGACGGCAGCGCTGGAATCGTCTTGATGCGGGATATTGCGGAAGCAATTGACCTGCCGTTTTTAAAATATAAGTAAACATTTATAGTTTTTTTTAGCGCGCTGGAAATTGATTCCACCTGAAAAGCCAGGAAACAAATCCCGAAATAACAGGCTGGCTTTGCAAACCTGCGAATACCAAAACGTTAGTTTAAAGTATGGAGACTACGAGTCTGTACTGCTTGAAGTGGAGGACAGTGAGAATCACAATCAATTCCTGCGATGTCAGCCGATCGAACAGCAAACCAAAGGATTGCAACATCATCGGTAGAATCAAGGGAGCGCCCGGTAATTTCCTCAATGCGCCGCATTCTGTATACTAAGGTTTGCTTATGGATATAAAGTTTTTTAGAAGTATTTATCCAGGATCTGTTGTTTTCCAAAAAAAGACGAAGCGTATGAACAAGCTGGCTTCCCTGCGATTGGTCATAATCTGTAAGAGCACCTAGCACCTGTCGAAAAGCTTCACTTGCGTCATGCAAGCTTTGCGGTAACCAAGGTGAAGTTACTCCAGCCTCAGTGTAATAACTTAGCGGGTGATCTTCCGATGCATGAGCCAAAGCAAGCCGTGCTTCACGCAAAGCGTTCGCACAGTCATCGACATCAGAAAAAACATCACTTACTCCCATCTTCTCATCTAAATACTGTTGAAGCTTCAGAGCAACTGCGCCGTCCGACAGCAGAAAAAGTGCCTCCCCCCCTTGCAAGCGGAAAATTACATCCATTCCACGGTGGGCCAGGATCGAATCGATGTCATCTTTAGAAAGCCGCGCACCAGAAACCACTCCGATTCGCAATTGAGCGATGTCAGCACCGTAGGACATCAGTTCATCTTCTGCGCGTCGTGGCGTCACTCGTTTGTGTAACAAGTCATCAAAAAGCTCACTACCATGGCGCATCTTAGTCTCGCGTTCCAACTTAATGCGCTCTAACTCTACGACAATGACCGCAACAATATGATGAAGCACCCCGTAATCGAGAGCCTGAGAGCTGCGCGCAATCAGCATGCAAGGTCGGTGAGATGGTACGCAGATGATCAGCAGTTCCTCATCACCAACCGAGAAACGCTGAACGACAGAATTATTTCGTGATGACCGTGGACGCTGCAGGAGTACCTCACGGTAAACACATGGCAACTCCAACAGATCAGCGCGCCACGAGTCCAGCGATTTTGGGTCAACCAGATACAGACAAGCGGATATGTCCTTTTCCAATCGCCCCAACAAGTGAGTCAGTCCCATCCCCTGAAAGCTCATCCGGGCTGTCTCATAAACCCGAGTGATCGCGTAGCGCCTTTCAGCCTCCTGCTGCTTGTATGCTTCTACAACTGCCTTGCTGACGGCAGAAAATGGAACCTCGTATGCAGTCATCAGTACCGGAAACCGGCACGCCGTCCCTGCCTGTAGGAGCGCATCTAGGTTACCTGGCGCCTGCATGGACTCTCCGATAATCATGCCAACCAACCCCCCTGTATGCAGTCGCTCAATGTAGAGCCGCTGCTCTTCAGGCTCCGACGGAATTCCCATCCCCGTCGTCATCAGAAGATCCCCCTTGCCCAACCACTCAGCCGGGCTCTTGAGCTCGCATACATGCGCCCAAATAACTAAGGTTTCAGACCACTCTTCGCCACAAAGAAAGCGCGTGCGGAGCTCCGGGATCAAGGTGAGGTCATTCAAGGTTATAGGCATTATTTGTGCTCGAATGTCGTTTAGGAGAAGGGCAGCGGATCTGCAATGGCAGTGGATCTTCACCTAGGTATATCTAGGAGTAAGCAAATACTGCGCCAAAGTTGCCGCTCATGGCTCTCCTGAGCCATGCCTTTACACAGCAGAGCGTCTACCAGAGCCCGCAAACAGTATGGCTGGAAATTATTCCGTTAAGATTATTCATTTTTATCAGTAACTTGAGAATTTTTTGAGTTCAGCGAGCAGAATGTGAAAATAGTCCCCTGAGGCCCCTGATCTTCACTGACTGAGCCAGTCAGCATGGGTTAAAACTACTCAATATCAGAGGAAAAGTGTGTAGAAATGCACCATAGTAGGTCGGGTGACATAATTGTGCGCTTCTAAGGACGGCTGGGTAATAATCGTTTCGTTCCCCTCCCCGCGCCTCGGCTACTATCAGACCTCACCTTCTCTAAAGTCGTTGCCGACGGCTATTCGCATCCACCATGATCATTGGTAGGATTGCATCAACTTTACGATTCGGACATCCGCATGATCGAACTAGATGATAATCAGAGCGTGGATAACGATTCACCCGCTCATACGGATCCCTCGCCACCCATCCGCTATGGTCGCGAAGAGAAGCGGTCTCGGAAGATTGAAGAAATCAATAATGCCGCTGCGGCCGTTTTTATACGCGACGGATACGCGGAGTTTTCAGCTCGAAAAGTTGCCAAAGAAATGGGGATCAGTCTCAGCAACTTGCAGCACTATTGCGGCAACACAGACAACTTGTGCGTACAAATGGTAAAAGACAAGCTCGAGTATTATATACATCGATTTGAAGAAGTTTACCGAGACAAATCCCTTCTACCGATCGAACGTCTTGCTGTAGCAATCCGTGAGAACGTCATCGCAACCTACGACCCATATGCAACTCGGCTTTTTTTTCAAATGGCCGCACTAGCCACCCAGGACGATCGAATAAAGGAAGTTATGGTCAACCAATACGAACAGTTTCTATCGGGATTGCGAAGTTTGGTTGCA
This sequence comes from Pseudomonas sp. O230, assembly GCF_045447035.1. Classification (NCBI taxonomy): domain Bacteria; kingdom Pseudomonadati; phylum Pseudomonadota; class Gammaproteobacteria; order Pseudomonadales; family Pseudomonadaceae; genus Pseudomonas; species Pseudomonas sp. O230. Next base: position 261,408 of record NZ_JBJGXN010000006.1, read on the forward strand.
GAGATCAATCCGCTCCTTACTCACGATCAGGTCGCCACCTACAGCGGTTTAATCGCGACTCAGATTGAAGGGAATTTTTTCTACCAATGGCAGCCCAGTTTTACCCCCGCGCTTCGCGAGCAGATGCTGGAGGAATTTATAGTTATATGGCAGAGGATGTTGTCTAGTGCAGTGCTTACACCAAATATACTAGGCTCCCACGTCGAAGACCTTTGAGAGTCGGCAGTAAATGTGCAAGGCACAGGGGCCAAACCCTTCGATGATTTTCTGGGCACTCCCTACAAAAATATTGTGCTTTAAACAGCTGAAGAATGGATTTAGATAAAAACAACAATGAACGTTACCATGCAATAGCCATATAAAAATAAAATATCGCTCAATAATACTAAGCGACTAACTTACACTGACGACTTTTATCATCATACAATAGCCAGCAAAGAGCAGCGGGCCGATCGACCACGCCGCAGACATTGCCTGAATCTATATCACTTTCTAAAATAGTCCGCTAAGCAAAAAGCAAAAAATACAGTCACTGTCAAGACAGCCATAATGTAAGGTAGGGCGCCAAACACACCACCGACATTAGCGACAAAGTTGTAGATCAGCAGCGCGATAAATACCGCAACGCCTATGAGTATCGCAAAGACCGTGAACGGTCTAGGAATGCCATCCAACCTTATTTCTTTAATAGCGCCAACACCTAATAAAATGTAGGGAACGATCCAAAACAATGAGTACAATGTTGACAAGTATGCTGTCGATTGGAGAGGAGGAGTTTGCGCGATTATCTGCAACGCAACTGGAATGAATGCTGCAGCTGCTGTCATGAGCACGGTGGAGCCTGTGGGAGATCCGTAAACAGGGTGAATTCTTGAAAAGACCTTTGGAATGAATTTATCAACTGCTGCTGTTGCGAACACGCGACTGCCATAATTCAAAAAAGCGACTAGGCTGGCGAACGTCGCAGCACCCAGGAGCAAATCAATGGGAAACTGCAAAAACTCCATATTTGCTGCTACAGCCAAAATACGCGTAGGGGACTCCCCACTATTTAAAAGCTCAAGATTTTGATTCATCAAAGGAGCACTTAGTAGAAGAATCCCAATAAAAGCGACACCGGTAATGAGTAATACATTACTCAGAAGACGAGGAACGTTTCTTTTGGGGTTATCGGTTTCGGCTGCGAGTGCTGCTAGTGCGTCACAACCTACGAAGTATGCCAGGGCGACCAAGGTGCCCTCAACCAAGCTTGATAGAGAAGTGCCAGCCAATGTAAGTTGGGCCTCGAGATCAACCCCTACGTTCATTGCCGCCCCTACAGTAATTATCGCGAGGAGCGGAACAGGTATGAAGGATAGCCAAATAACCGCTTTAATCGAAGAATCTAGCCCCCTCCAAGTCAATATCCCGGCCAGCACTGAAATCAGGATCGCGGTTGTAGCTTGAAACCAACCATCTAATGCGAATGTAATGCCTAACGCGTGCAGCAAACTGCTGCTGAATGTTACGAATGACGCCGAGAGTGCAGCACACACAACTAAGAAAGCGACCAAATATGACGCAGCGACTAGACGTTGTGGTATGCGGCCCAGGGATATTCCTACATAGGAAAGCAGTGAACCTGTTACTACGTATTTTCGTGCAAAGATGTTCACAGCGGCGGTCATACACAGCGCTGCAACAAGGGCCATAGTCATGGCAAGCCACGAGGCGTTTCCAGCGTACAAAGGGATGGATCCTGCGGCAATAGCGGCGCTTGGGCCTACCTGCTGGCCCGATAAGCCTAGAAGAGTAACTCTAGTCAGAGACACTGGCTGGCCAGTGCCTGGCACCGCAATCTCTAATGTGTGTTCCTCAGGCTCGTAGATGGCGTTTGAGTCGGTCATATTTTTTACCCTTTTTGTAGAGATCCGAAGCAAAACTTGCAGAAAAATCTTGGCGTTTACCCATGTACCGAATACAAGAAGCGAATAATCCACACATAAAAAATAACACTAGATCCTGTCTTACGTAGTGACTCCTCAATTAACTCTTTCACAAAAAATTAACCCCGCGAAAAATTGTCATCCGCGAGGTTAATTAAAAACAAAAGTATGGTAGAAAAATTATCGACGCACGTCAGGCCAGTCATCGTAGAGCCGCCCCATCAAATACGGAGCGTAGTCGACGCCGTCTCGAGACAAATCTACGACCTTCTCAATATTGTAGAAAGTTTCACCCCCCAAGTGGCCGCCTTCAATATAACTACCTACGGGTATCGTTCCGACACCTGGATCGCAAGGAGAACCTTTCAACTCTAGTTTTGGATCAGTAATTTCTTTAAAGCGATTGACCTTTGTGTAATTCTTGAAAATTACGAGCTCTGGACTTCTAACAGAGCGAGCATTTACTTCGTAATTTCCACGCAGGTCAAAATAGTATTCTGGTACTTCATCTGATCCACCTTGCTCGTCTCCTAGAGAAGCATTCAGCTCGATAAGCTGTTGGTTTTTCCGGCCGGCAATCCCGTGGAACTCTCGACCATCTTCAAAATAATCGATAGTGCCGAGCTTCTTGGGCATTCCCCAAAACTCACGACCGGTGACGATATTAACCTCTTCTGTCTCAAGCACGGTTAGATAATAGCTCCCAACCAAACCTTGATATTCAGCATTTACACTAATGATGGCTGCCCGATCTCGGCCATCACGGTTAGATACGCCATTGACCCACTCCATAAAAGAAAGGAATGACACAGTGACAACGGGATTTTCGCAAACGCCAAGGCACGGAGGGAGCACACTGAGCACAAATTCATCAGTTGTTGAATAGGAAACATAACTGTAGGTGTGATGAGTCCGGATATTGTCGTAATAACTGCGATAGCGCACGACTTGATCTTGAGTCCATACATAGCTCATTATTATTCTCCATTAGTTGACTTATATTAATGCTAACCCAATGTGTAGTGTTTACAGTACATTCATCGTTCTTTTCCTAAACCCGTCGCTGGATTAAGCGCAAAGCCACCCGCCATCAACCGGATAAATCGCGCCAGTACAAAAAGACGATGCTTCTGAGGCGAGAAACAGCGCGATCCCTTGAATCTCATCAGGCTCACCAAATCTGCCCATCGGCGTCCTGGTCAGAACCTGTTTTTGAAGTGCCTGGATTTCTGGATCTGGGTTGTCAGGCATTTCGGCCTCTGACATACCAGTATTAATGAAGCCCGGAGCTATGGCGTTTACTTGGATGCCGTGCTTGGCCAGCATGAAGGCGAACTGTCGGGTGAGCTGGACTACCCCCCCTTTTGATGCGGTGTAGCCAATAGTTCCCCAGGCAGGATCTGCTGCAAGCCCCATGATTGAAGCGATATTGATTATTTTGCCAGATCCATTGGCTTTCATAAGTTTGGCTGCCGCCATATTAGTGTTATATACACCGTTAAGATTTACACTGATAACCCTATCCCATTGATCGTCGGCATACTCAGAAATATCGCGAACTGGAAGGTTTGTTTCAGCAATACCCGCATTCGCTACGCAGATGTCCAACTTCCCAAACTTGGCGACGCAAAGTTGCATCGCATCCTCTACTCCCTTTCGATCGGTGACATCTAATTTCAACGCCAACGTTTCACGACCGCTTTCTTTGCTCACAGCCGTCGCAGATTTATTCACCAAATCGATATTAATATCGGTGAGGGCTACTTGCGCACCCGCTTCCGCTAGAGCTTTAGCAATTGCGAGACCAAGCCCTTGAGCAGCCCCAGTTACAAGCGCTACCTTACCGACCAGACTAAATTTTTCAAGCACTGACATATTTACCTCACTCATTTTTTGTCCAACTCTGCATAAGGTTAAACAAGACGTCGTGAAGTAGACATGTCTCACTAGGAATCCTCAAGACTGCAAATAATAGAGCTGGACGCAAGATCTATGAATAAATTTAAGATTGCAAACATTCAGCTTTCTAGACTTTCTTGTCTGAAAATTAAGATGATTGCAATCGAAAAATTAGGCGGTCGCGCAAGTAGCGGCCTGCTAGCCAATAATTATATAACTTTTTCGCACCCGTTCACTGATCTTCCAAAGCCCATTGGTATTTGCGCTGAAGAAAACAGAGTCACCTGCTTTGAAGTCGATTGGTTCCTCTCCATCAGGAGTGAAACTTCCTGCACCTTCAATGAAGTAACTATATTCAGCTTGCATGATTTGCCTTCTAAAACTTCCTTCCGTACATTCCCAAACACCAACACTTACGCCTGAATTTTCGACAACAGTATGATGAGCAGTCCGCGATGTAGCGACGACCTCCCCAACAGGCACGCCCACAGGAGCGAAAGGAGTGAACTCAGACGCGGTTTGAGGTGGAATCAAAATCATCGACATAAGAACCTCAGGATTTATCTTCCAGACCTGCCGGCGCAAGGCTTGAAAGATAGTGGTCAATTTGATGAGCAGGCCTGCCGGTCAATTCCGCTGCCTCTTTCCGTAAAACAGCACTTCTTACCAGCATCCCGCCGACATATCGAAATGGTTCACCTGGAAATGATTTGCTTGGTCGATTGACCAGAGCGCATGTTGCCCACTGATCCGATCTTCCAAGCGCCAAACTGGCCAAAATGCGCCCCCCTAGACGGCTTGGCCCAACACCGTTACCGCTCCAACCAATGCCGTAGAATATGTTGTCCGTATTCTTCAACGTGCCAAATATCGGCAGGCTGTCATATGTTCTGTCTATAGGCCCTGACCATGAATCAGCTATAGAATCTGCACTTAACGCCTCGTACGTAGATCGCAAACTATCTTCGGTAAGTGCAACTCCCGATGAGTCTTCGCTGAATACAGAGTTGATTTTTGAGCCATAGGATAGGTTCCCGGTACCTTTCCCAAATACAATTCGGCCATCAGCGGTTGTTCGATAGTAGTTGACCATCATCTGCGAATTAGTAATTCCTTCTCCACCCGACCAACCCATCTCAATCAGTTTTTCAGGCATCGGCTTTGTCGCGACAATAGAACTTCCAACCGCAACTATTTTCTGCCCAAGTTGGGGGATAGCCGTAGACCACGCATTAGTCGCCAGCACAACTCGCTTCGCTTTGACCGATCCTCTGGGCGTCACCACCTCGACAATCGACCCAGGACGTAACTCAGTGACGCCAGTCCCTTCCTTTATGACAACTCCTTTCTCAATAGCTACCCGCCGCATTCCGCGAACTAACGCTGCAGGCTGCACCGTTGCGTTGCTTTTTTCCAGTACACCACCAATATGAACCCTTGAGCCGGTTCGCTTACCGACTTCAGCTCTGGACAGCCTTTCGAATGGCCGCTCCCCCAATCGAGCGCACGCGTTTAGCGTTCCCTCCCATGAGTCAAGGTGCGCCAAGCAAGTAGCCGTCCATAGCCAGCCGCGCTGAGTGAAAGAAGCATTGATCGAATGAGTGCTGCAAAACTCGCCCAATTCGAAAATGGCTTTTTCCGCAGCTTTAGCCAAAAACAGTGCTTGGGTGTTATCGCAAAATTTTAACAGCGATTGCACTTTCGGCCACCACGACATTACAAAACCACCGTTTCGTCCGGAAGCACCGCCACCACATACGTCTTGTTCCAGCACTACTACTTTGCAATCAGGTTCCAGCTCTTTGATGGTCAAAGCCGTCCACAAACCAACAAAGCCACCTCCAATTATTACGACATCTGCGGAAATATTTTCAGTCAGTGGAAACTCAGGACGAACACCAGGTTCGACCTGCTTCATCCAGAGACTTCTTTTTAGAGGAGGTGTAGGGGATAACTTCATATTCAGCCTCGCGTGTTTAGCTGGGTGCGCCGATCCGTTAGTGGTCGGCGCACCGCACTAAGCGCTCAGATCCTTGAGAGTTCGAGCAGGTGGAAAGTTACCAACCGCCTTCGATACGGCGGTCATCTTCCGGGCCACCCAGATCAAATACGATGAGCTTCGGCTCGGTGAAGCTATCCAGGAACCAGTGCGACAACTCACGGCCCACACCGGATTTGCCAGCCCCCCCAAATGGGGCAAGCTGATCCCAGTAGTTTGAGGTTTCGTTGATGTTGACAGACCCGTGAGGCAATGCCTCAGCGATGCGCCAAGCTTTGGCCAAGTCTTTGCTCCACAGAGAAGCAACCAGTCCAAGCTCCGACTCGTTAGCGATCTCGACCGCTTCTTCAGCAGACGCAATTTTCAACACCAGGGCCAATGGCGCAAATGACTCGCCCTTGCCCTTGATCATTTCTCTGGTGAGACCGGTGACGATAGTCGCTGGGAAGTAGAGACCCTCCTGAGGGCCATATTGGTCGATTATTGCGCCCTTGCTGCGCATATCTTCTACGTGGGTTTGAGCACGCTCTAGAACTGCTGGGTTGCACAACGGGCCCATATCGTTGCTAGGATCGCTTGGATCGCCAACTTTCAGGGCTGCGGTTGCAGCCTTGAACTTGGTCACGAATTCGTCGTAAACAGCTTCGTGTACGAAAACTCGCTCCGAGGATGTACAGACCTGGCCTGAGTAGTAGAAAGCGCCAATAACCGCAGCCTGTACGGCACGATCAATGTCGGCATCTTCTAGTACGATCTGCGGGCCATCACCTCCTAGCTCGAGCAGCATAGGTCGCAATGGGTTAGCCCGGGCGATGTCCTCACCAGTTTTAGTTGAGCCAGTGAAAAATACACCCTTCACATCCTCATTTCGGACGAGGTGCGCTCCAACGTCGCCGAAACCCTGGATCAGGTTGATCACACCTGGCGGGAATCCAGCTTCCTCGAAGAGTTCGGCTACCATTGCGCAGGCAACGGGGCAATATTCGGTCGGCTTCCAGACGATGGTGTTCCCAGCTGCAGCAGCATGAGCAATTGCAATGGAGGAAATGTCAGTTGGGAAATTGAATGGAGAAATCACTGCTACAACACCCAGTGGGCGATGCGTGAGTACTAAGCGCTTATTTGTGGTTTTTTCTTGGGTAGACGGCAGACTGGAACCGCGATACCGCAGGATTTCTTCAGCAGCTTTGCTATATGAAGGCCCAGAGTATTCGAAGGTTTCTTCCCGGGCCGCCATAATTGGCTTACCGACTTCCTTCGTCACCATCTGCGCCATCACCTCGGCACGATCCTTGAACAACTCATGCATCTTGCGAAGGATCTTTGCCCGCGTTTGTACGGAGGTCTGAGACCAGCTGGAGAAAGCCTTTTTCGCAGCCTCGACAGCTTCGTCGACATCACTTCCATTGCATCGGCCAACCTCGTGCAAGGCTTTGCCGGTATGAGGATCGTACGCGGTAAAACGACCAGCGGAACCTGGTAACCACTTACCGTTAATAAGCGCGCCGCTCAACAGCTTTTCGTTGAACGAAAGACCCGAATCATTGATTAACTTCGACATTTTTTATTACCTTCTTATACACAAGCTTAAATGAGTGGACAAACAAATGTCCAAAAACGGCAGCCAAGCAAGTTTTATCAGTCAATATAGTGAGTTGCAGATTCTAAACATCGCAAAACCCTAAGCTCGTGTCGATATTATTGAGCGCAGGGAGGGCTAGCAATTGGACTTTTATAAGAATCACCGCAATGCTCTGTACGTTCATACAATTTGACAGTGGAATTGGTTCCCCGAGTGTTGCTTCCCGGGCTATGAGCAGGCTGCTCCGATCATATGTGCCTGATAGCCAAGCATAATAACCGGGTGAAAATACTCGCCTGGGTTGCGCAAGCTGATAGCCATTCGTCCATCAGTTACCAAAAATATGCCAATTTAGGTGTACAGACCGTAGGGCCATTGCTCAGGGATCATGAAACGCGGCGCGGCGCATCGCCACACAATAGGCAGCTCTCAAAGGTCGTGGTCACTACAGTAAGATCGAATGTCTTTGGCGGCTGCCTGACTTGAGCCTACGCCACCTGACAGAATTTCCAATCGGATTTGAATGCACCTAAGGCAACGAAGAAAAAAAGCAGTCACCACTCGATAGCTGTCTTGCAAAAAACAATCAAACTTATAGCAGATGGTAGTGAATTGGAAAACTTACCAGGCAGGAATACATCGATACTTTCAGAATTAACAAAAAATCTTCACTTATAGGTAACGACAGGATTTAATTGCGTTCTTGGATTTATATGTAAAGTAGAGCCACTAATGCTTCGCCCGGGCTGATTATCCAAGCTTTCGCTTCTTACAACATGAAAAAACCATTGCGAATATTCAGACAGTTATTCTCAAGGGAAATATCGAACTTACTTGAACTATAAAATTTAGTTAATGCATCGCTATACTGGTACCGAGTCGCCTAGACTTGGCGCTGCTCACCCTGTCCATCACACTAAAAACAATGCGAAACCAGCCGAGGAGTTAATGCCGAAAATCGGGGTGAAGAGCAATGCCGGTAGTGAACTTTTGGATTAGAGCCAGTCGGATTTAGCCACAAAAGCCGTCACTAACAATGACTATGGTTTGGGGCAACAGCAGCGCGCACTTCCGCCCGGAAGAGAGCGCTTGCCGGCCCCATATAGCCAACAGGGACGATCAAACCCCTATACAGAGGTATTTGATTTCAAGGTAGTCCTCGATGCCGTATTTAGAGCCCTCCCTGCCGGTGCCGGATGCCTTAATACCCCCAAACGGAGCCACCTCATTCGAAATGATCCCAGTGTTGATACCAACAATGCCGTATTCAAGCGACTCAGCTACACGAAATACACGGCTCAAGTCCCGAGCATAAAAATAGGCGGCAAGACCAAACTCAGTATCGTTGGCCTGGTCGATGACATCCGCTTCGTCAGTAAAGCGAAAAATTGGAGCCAGCGGGCCGAATGTCTCTTCTCTTGCGACTTTTGCTCCCTTTGGTACATCGACGAGTATAGTCGGCTCGAAGAAATTACCACCTAGACTGCAGCCACCGGCAACTACCCTTGCCCCAAGGGATACGGCGTCAGCGATGTGCTCCTCTATCTTCTTTACTGCATTGCCATCGATCAATGGGCCTGTTGTCACACTCGCCTCTAGCCCGTTACCTATCTTCAAATTGGCGACGGCAGCTTTGAGCTTACACACGAAAGCATCGTAGACATCGCTCTGCACATATAGGCGATTCGCACAAACGCAAGTCTGCCCTGCATTCCGAAACTTAGATGCAAGTGCGCCCTCCACTGCGGCGTCTAGATCAGCATCTTCAAAAACGATGAAGGGAGCGTTACCGCCAAGTTCCAGCGAAACTTTTTTTATGTCCTTCGCACACTGAGCCATCAAAAGACGCCCAATGTTCGTAGATCCGGTGAATGTGAGTTTTCGAACAATTGGATTGGATGTCAATTCGCCGCCAACAGCCTCTGCGTCACCTGTTACAACACTGAGCACCCCTTTCGGAATCCCTGCCATCTCAGCTAGCGCAGCAAGTGCCAATGCCGTGAATGGAGTCTGTGGAGCAGGTTTAATAACCATCGTACACCCGGCTGCCAAAGCCGGCCCAGCTTTGCGCGTGATCATGGCGGCGGGAAAATTCCATGGGGTAATAGCCGCCGTTACACCGATGGGTTGCTTGAGTACCAAAAGGCGCTTGTCAGGCTGGTGGCCAGGTATCACATCACCGTAAATCCGCTTTCCCTCTTCAGCAAACCATTCAATAAAAGATGCCGCATATACCACTTCTGCCCGCGACTCCGCTAACGGCTTACCTTGCTCAAGCGTCATCAAACGCGCTAAGTCCTCTTGGTTAGTGAGGATCAAATCAAACCAACGACGCAGGATAACCGCTCTCTCTTTCGCAGTGCGCACGCGCCAACCAGGTAAGGCGGCGTTCGCCGCCTCAATGGCACGACGTGTTTCATCACCGCCCATAAGAGGAACCGTACCGATCACGTCTCCGGTGGCTGGATTGGTTACGGTGGATGTGAGCTGATTATCAGCATCGAGCCAGACACCGTCGATGAAGGCTTGCTGACGAAAAAGAGGAGAACTTTGAATGAGCATGATTTGTTCCATTGCAGTTGATCCTATGGCGGTAGATGATTTGCGCATGTGAGCACATGATTCGCCCAGCGGTTCGTCATTCCCTCAAAGTGTTAAGAGAATCCTTGTAGGTGCGCTCTTAACCGAACAATGAGGGTTACCGGCATCCGCGCTCACGTTTGGATTGTGCGCGGGTGCAACTTAAGCTGAGCCGTCCACAGTAATGGGAGGCCGTTGTGCAGCCGTGGAAACAGCGAAAAATGGTTTGTTTCCTATCTGCTCTTTCACCTTGCCTATAATATGCGCCCCTATTGGAATTGCTGACGTCGCAGCAGGTGATGGCGCATTGCAGACGTTTACACTTCGCTTGGTATTTACAAAAAGAAAATCATCGATAAGTTTTCCGTCGTTTGAAACTGCCTGCGCACGCACTCCTGCAGGATAGGGCTTCAAATCTTCCTTATTGATCGACGGGCAATATTTCTGAACCTGTTTGAGATAACCGCCCTTGAACAAAGAGTTTCGCATTTCAATCAACCCAGGTTTAAAGTTCGCCTTGAGAACCTTTAAAATGCCGGGAGAGGTAAAAATTTCAAAAATATCTGCCAGCGAAAAATCTGTCTTCTTGTATCCTTCTCGCTTCAGGGCGAGGACAGCATTTGGCCCAACAGTTACAGTTCCATCAATCATGCGCGTGAGATGCACGCCGAGAAATGGCATGGTTGGATCGGGTATAGGATAGATAAGGTGGTTTACTATTTGGTTATGCTCTTTTGGAAGTAGATAGTATTCACCTCGGAACGGGCAAATCTTGAATTCTGGCTCCAGACCTAACATCCGTACAATTCGGTCGGCCATCAAGCCTGAGCAAGAAATGAGGAAACGTCCTTGGTAATCTCCGGTTGATGTGGAAACAACCACTTCATCAGGGCGCTCATCAATTGCCTTCACTTCGGAGTTGTAACGTATCTCCCCTCCACTTTTGATAAATTCGTGAGCCATCTGCCGCGTTATTTCAGCGTAGTTAACAATACCGCTTGATGGGACGAATATTCCTCCAAGCCCCACAATATTGGGCTCCCTTTCCCTAAGCTCGGAAGCTGACAACCACTCTCGCTCCAGTCCATTGGCTTCGGTTCTCACCCACAACGCTTGCATACGTTGCATTTCGACCTCATTGGTCGCAACTAGCATCTTCCCGCAAGCGTCATAGCGAATATTGTGTTTATCGCAGAAATCTTTCGTCGCGCGGTTACCCTCAAGGCAAAATTTGGCTTTCAGACTCCCGGGGGTGTAATACACGCCAGCATGAATAACGCCACTATTGTGGCCGGTTTGGTGCTGAGCGGGACTGCTCTCTTTTTCGATCAATAGAATTTTCGTGTCTGGGTATTCAACGGCCAACTGCATGGCCGTCGACATCCCTACAATGCCGCCACCAATGATCACAAAGTCGTACACAGCTATCACCTCACAGGGATGGCGGACAGAAAAAATCAGCCGCACAGAGGGCGGCTGACTGATTAGTTAGCGGTCTGCCCGTGATGGTGACCGATTTTTGGGTAACTGAAGTAGCCACGCTGACGCATCAGTTCACGGCGCAAGCCTGGATGAGCTGTAAAACGATCACGGCCGTGGAGCCAGAAAAGATTGTTGATTAGCAAAAACGAACCTACAGGGACAGGCACTGATAACGTGCCTTTGCTAGTCTCTAACGATTCGCCGAGCTCGAACAACCAAGTCCCCTCCTCAAAGTTCTCAGGCTGAACGAATTGGTCGATGTAACGCATGGTAGGGCGACCTTCGGCATCTGTGTCAAAGATAGAATGGAATACATCTTCTTTCACATTTTTACTGGGCGGTGCAGTCCAGCGAAGCGAGCGTCGCGCTAACGGATGTTTGTAGAACTTATCCAGGTCGGCCCAATCGTCTAGGTGAAGTATTAAAGAGTTCCCCCCCTCAATGTTTTGCTCATCGATCTTCATCATCAACACGTAGTCGGTGATCTGATTCACGAAGGTGCCATCGTTATGTAATTCCATGACCCGATGTGGAGCACGCAGATAACTATCAGAGTTATCAACGTTTTCGACAACAAATCGTGCGTAGAACTGACCGCTCATAGCATCGTAATTCGAGCGACCCAGAAGGTGAGCCACAGCAGTTGAAAGCTTGACCATATCTTCAGCTTGGGAAACATGATCGAAACCTTCCGGAGTAATCAGGAAACCACCGGTATTACGATCCATCAATGTATTCACAAGCACTGGGCGCAAGGTTTCTGCACAGATGCCGTCCAGAATTTTCCCCATCTGAAATCGCAGGAACGATTTGTATTCCAACGCTTGCACTGGCCACTTCGCCACTGCAGCAACAAAGGCTTCGACGGTTGCTTTTGGAAATTTCAGTTCAAGTAAACGGCTGGACTGCGCCGATGGCTGCACGGAGAACCCCACGAATTCCGTGGGCTGCTGCAAAACCGTAGTGGACTGGGTAAACGCGTTCATTTGTTTATCCTGGCATCGTTAGAGAGGGCGCTTTCCAGGGCGACTGGTGAAGCGTAAAGCAAAAATATCGCCAATTTTGTAAAATGTCTACATTATTTGTTTTTATCGTAATAATTAACCTGTCTGGATGTTTTCCTCTCAAACAGCACAAATTGGTTATGATGAGCCTTTTACTCGTGAGGACGCTGAATGGACGTGCTTAAGTCCCCGCTGAAATCCGCTTCGGACGGCTACCTACAGCTCAAAAAAGACATCATCCGAGGTGTGTTCCCGGCTGGCAGGAAGCTTTTGATGAGTGCTCTAAAGGAGCGCTATGACCTAGGTGTAGGCCCCCTACGTGAGGCTCTTTCCCAGCTGGTTGCAGAACACTTGGTGGTGGCCGTGAATCAAAAGGGTTACCACGTAGCGCCGATGTCTCTCGACGAAATGCGCGACATCTACGATGCGCGTGCAAACCTTGAGGCAATGATTCTCTCACTCGCTATAGAACGCGGCGATGACTCGTGGGAGGCAGAGATATTGGCCCGAGCCCATACGCTCTCCAAGGTCGTCGAAGTGAAGACTCAAGAACAAATGCTCGACACATGGGATGCACGCCACAAAGCTTTTCATAGCGCTATAGCATCCGGCTGCGCATCAAAGCATCTGCTCCAACTACGCTCTCAGCTTCTGGATCAAGCTGAACGGTATAGGCAGCTCTGGCTTAAAAGCACGGTATTTTCCGAAGAAGCCCTGGTTCAAAAGAGACAAGAGCACTCAACTCTCGTGGAGTTGATTCTTGCTCGCGACGCACCCCGAGCAAGCCACATGATGAGAGAACACCTGCTCACCCCGATCCCAATTATTTCGGAAATAATCAGAACTACCTCACCATTTTCTTGACCAATGAAGCTTTATTTAAGTCGCTGAAGTGGCCAATCGGCCACAGCAGCTGCGCAACGGCTTCCAGCGAGCGCACTCCCCATTTATCAAAAAGCTTTCAAGTGCTCAGCAGGTTACCTTTCGATACGCACGTATGGGATCCACCACCCCGCACATTCGACTTGAACTGATGCGGACATGTTTTACATCGGCTGAGGCGTTGATGCCGTCGAGGCCAGGTTCGCGACGTAAGCCGGACTTTCTTTGCCGACAAATGAAGCTGCAACATTGTCCTCAAGTGAGTCATTGATCTATACGTGAGCGCTATCCATTTCGGTTGCCGCACGCATCGCATACTCAAGGCTTAAGGTAAAGATGCGGCTATGCGCTTACGCTGATCATTCTGCGTCGGCGAAAATCTCGACCAACTATTCGCCCACATCAGTGTTTCCACCGTTTTCCTGAATATGAAATTACGCAGTACCGCACACGCCAACAATCGTCCGAAGGTAAAGAATTAAATTGGAAGTCATATGATCGTACGACAATAGACAACCATCGTACTTCTGTACCATGCCTCTGCCTCCCATCCAACGTAAGCTTTCAAATCCATTTCGCATTTTAATAAGGCGGGTTGCTCGGTGCATTTGAAACCCCAATACGAGACTTCAAGTACCAGCCCTCACCACTGGAAATGCTCGAGGATTCGAAAGCTACATCCAGATCCTCCAATGCAGTACGATCAACGCATGCGATAATCGACCTCACCGCACATTCGCAGCACCGCTCCGTCAATTTAGACGCTAAACTTTTTAACCAAATTTGTTTGACCGTCCGCTTGTATCTTGAGTGAATTACTGATCTGTGCCGACTCAGTCGCTTGAGCGTTGAGCGCTTCCGTCACTGTCCGAATTGATGCCACGTTCCGGTTTACTTCCTCAGCTACCGCACTTTGCTCTTCAGCTGCACTAGCAATCTGCACGTTCATATCGGAAATAATTGACACGGCATCTCGGATACTGCTGAGGGAATTAGCGGCATCTGATATTTGGCGAGCGCTTTCCTGCGCATTCGCATGGCTATTCGTCATTGTCACTACAACACCCTGCGTGCCACTTTGTATCTGCTCCACAACATGGCGAATCTGTTCTACAGACGCTTGCGTTCGGCGTGCCAAATTACGGACTTCGTCTGCGACAACTGCAAAACCTCTCCCACTTTCACCTGCCCTTGCAGCTTCAATGGCTGCGTTCAAAGCCAGCAAGTTAGTCTGCTCCGCTATGCTGCGAATGACTTCCAGGACACTGCCAACCTCTTCGCTATCTCTGGCAAGCTTGTTTACCTCATTCATCGCCTGTGTAACATCAGACGCGAGCCGATTGATATTAGCTTGACTAGACGCGATTACTACCATCCCAACATTGACAGAGCCATCCGCGCCTTTTGCGGCAGAAGCTGCCGAGGCTGCACTACCTGCCACCTCATGTGCAGTAGCACTCAGCTCATTAGATGCTGTCGCGAGCTGATCTATCTCGCGAAATTGAGTTTCCATCCCTTCACTCGTCGCAGTAGCAATCTGGGCTGATCGCTCCGCTGTCTCAAGCGCATCCAGGACACTGACCTTGATAGATCTAATGATTGGATGGAGTTGTTCGAGAAATTGGTTTACGCCTCGCGACAACCTACCAAGCTCATCTTGACCAGAATACTTGAGTCTGACGGTTAGATCTCCTTCACCACTGGCGATTTCCTCCATCATGATCGCAACGTTGTTGATCGGACGTGTAATGCCACCTGCTACAAACCACATAGCTATCAATCCGAGCGCTATTGCGACCAATGACACCGTAGTAGCCATTACCGTACCGTCGTGTTGCGACTGTGTCAGCAGAGATTTTACCTCGTCGATATCGGCCCCTATGACCTCCTGCGGCACGCGAAGAGTCAGATACCATGGTTTGATACTGGCCAATGGATTAACGGCCAGCACCGCTTGGACTTGCCCATCAATATGTTGAACGCTGGGTCGGTGAGTACTTTCGAGTGTATGACCTTCTACCCAACCAGAAATCACTGAACCGATCTTTGCGGCTGAAGAAGTATCGGCACCGATCACACCACTATTACTGGTAATTTGCATATTACCCGCGCCCCCGAAAAGACTATTTTTCGCCTGGAGAGCATTCTGTTGCAGTAGATCCAGCGCGATATCTACCCCGGCTACACCCACCACTTCCCCGTTGTCTATGAGAGGGATGGACAAGGTTGTCATGAGTTTGGAGACCCCGTTCTGAGAATCTAAAAACGGCTCTTGCATGCATGCTTCAAGTGTTGTTTTTGGACAAGTAAACCAAGTGTTATAAGGTGTTCCGGTTAGCCCCGGAGTGACATCGAGGATGTTAGCTTCAGTAATAGCCGAATTCACCCCAGTTCCTGTGAGTCTGCCCCAGTAGTTTGACAACCTGCCGGATTCGTTTCCCCCTCTGGCCAAATCTGCCTTGTACTTTTCATTGTCGCCATCGATGGCATTTTTCTCAAAGACTACCCAAACCCCAAGTAAGTTTGGGTTTCCATCAAAGGTAACCTTAATTGCTCTTTGGATTTCTTCACGCACCAAACCCGCTTCATATCCCCGACCAGCCTTAAGTCTTCGCAGCTGCAGGACTTGATCCCGCAGAGCATTGGCAGTTTGCAACCCTTCACTGAAAACCCTTTGCAAACCATGGCTTTGCTCCACCGCCGCCCCTTCCATGATGTCCTTCACTTTCTGGGTGAGCACAGTGGACATTTTTTCACCAACGACGACCCTGCTTTTGTCGCCCTGGAGTAAATTTACATAGACCGTTGTGAATACAACCGCAAAAAGGCAAATACCGGACAGCATTACGATTTTTGCTTTTATGGATATATTATTAAACATGCTACAGCGCTCTATAGTTTTTGGAGTATTAGACGGGCAGGGCTGATCAAAATCACTTACAAATTAGTTACTACTATCGCCTTACCCATCCGGAATTTAAACGGCTAAGTGTTCCAGTAAAACCCCGATGCTTGAATACCAGCTAGGCAGTCGCAACAATCAAGCTTATACAGCCCAAGAACGCTTGGGAGCAATAGATAAATTGAGGCATCGACTAAATTTTCGCATCTGAATTTTCGACAAAAATTAGTCTCGTACTAACGAATAGCTCATAAGAGTTTTTTATTACGATCGCACGATTCCTGTCAGCTGGCTTTTATGTTCAACCTGCTCGAATCCTAGAATCAAACAACATTAATGCTAACGCTTAGCATGCATCTTACTTGGCCATTTAACGCTGTCCAAGCTTTGGGTTAAGCAAGCTAGGAGCTCTAACAAGCCGTCAAGCTACGACACAATTTTGATAGTGGGCAATTATTTTATTAGTTTGAATATGAGCGCCGCAAACGCGACACAAGATTGGATGCATCGTATTAGGTTTGGCCCTCACACTGAATTTTCTAATCTGAAAGGTGCGCATACTGGCCGGCTAAACACTATTTGAGAAGAGATGCGCCGACTCAAAGATTGAAGCTTCTCATAAAGTATGGAATCTGCAGTATGGACTATGCAAATGGGAACTGAAGAAAGATAGGTATAAACCCGGGCAAGCTAGCTTCCAATATGCATCGAACTTAGATCCACCCGACTGCAGTAGTTACGCTTGACGGAGGTGACTGTTTTCGGCGACAGCTTCGACGCCACCCCAGACAAGCATATTGCAACTGGTTCCAATCAGTATTGTTGCTTGCCCGGAATCCAGCTAGTCCCGGCCAAGGGAACGCGTGCCATGGCCGCCGATTCTATCGTCAGTGCCACCAGATCCTCTGGATCGAGGTTGTGCAGATGAGACTTACCGCAGGCGCGTGCCATGGTCTGAGCCTCTAGTACCAATACACGCAGGTAATTGGCCAGGCGGCGACCGCCCTCAACTGGATCAAGACGTTTGGACAACTCAGGATCTTGCGTGGTGATGCCGGCAGGGTCGCGGCCGTTTTGCCAGTCATCGTAGAAGCCTGCAGCTGAACCGATTTTCTTCAATTCTTCGTCCAGACGCGGATGGTTGTCGCCCAGCGCGATTAGCGCAGCCGTACCAATCGCAACAGCATCAGCACCCAATGCCATTGCCTTGGCCACATCAGCACCATTCCGAATGCCCCCAGAAACGATCAACTGCACTTTGCGGTGCATACCCATTTCCTGCAGTGCCTGAACTGCCTGCGGGATGGCGGGTAAAATTGGAATGCCGACGTGTTCAATGAACACTTCCTGGGTTGCAGCTGTGCCGCCCTGCATACCATCTAGCACGATTACATCCGCACCGGCTTTCACCGCCAGCTTGACGTCGTAATAAGGGCGACTAGCACCGATTTTTACGTAAATCGGTTTTTCCCAATCGGTAATCTCGCGGATCTCGGCAATCTTGATCGCCAAGTCATCTGGCCCTGTCCAGTCGGGGTGACGGCAAGCTGAACGCTGATCTACGCCGATCGGCAAAGTACGCATGCCTGCGACACGCTCCGTCACTTTCATGCCAAGCAGCATACCGCCGCCGCCCGGTTTAGCGCCCTGCCCCAGAACAATTTCGATTGCATCCGCCTTGCGCAGGTCATCCGGGTTCATTCCGTAGCGCGAAGGCAGGTATTGATAGACCAAATGCTGGGACTGCCCACGTTCTTCTGGAGTCATTCCCCCGTCACCTGTAGTAGTGCTGGTACCGGCGATCGTGGCGCCACGACCCAAGGCCTCTTTGGCATTGGCCGACAAGGCACCGAAGCTCATGCCCGCGATGGTCACCGGTATCTTAAGGTGAATGGGCTTCTTGGCGAATCGGTTTCCGAGGATTACATCAGTGCCACACTTCTCTCGGTAGCCTTCCAACGGGTAACGGGAAACGCTAGCACCCAGCAACAGCAGATCGTCGAAATGCGGCAGCTTGCGTTTGGTGCCGCCACCACGGATATCGTAAATGCCGGTTTCTGCGGCACGCTGGATTTCCTGAATAGTCAGGCGATCAAAGGTGGCCGACTCGCGCAGGACTGGAGGGGTTTTCTCGCTCATATTTTTGCTCCTGGATCAGTACGCTGAGGCGTTATCGACTTTGAAGTTGTACAGCTGACGGGCCGAGCCATAGCGCTTGAAGTCCGACGCTTTCTCGTTGAAGCCGGCTCGGTTCAGAAGCTCCTGAAGCTCCTCGATGTGTTCGGCTCGCATCTCTTTGGCAATGCAGTCCGAACCCAAGGATTCAACATTGCCTTTAACGTAAATGCGGGTTTCGTACAGCGAATCGCCCAACGCGTCACCAGCGTCCCCGCAGACCACCAATCGCCCGGCCTGGCCCATAAAGCAACTCATGTGACCGATGCTTCCACCGACAACGATGTCGATGCCCTTCATGGAAATACCACATCGGGCACCAGCATCGCCTTCGATCACCAGCAGCCCGCCGTGGGCAGTGGCGCCGGCCGCTTGCGAAGCGCTACCTTTGACTCGAACGTAGCCCGACATCATGTTTTCGGCGCAGCCTACCCCGACATTGCCATGCACAGTCACCGAGGCTTTCTGGTTCATTCCCGCGCAGTAATAACCTGCGTGTCCTTGAATATCGATGGATACCGCCTCATTGACGCCAACCGCAAGATTGTGCGCGCCGTTGGAGTGAGTCACTACCCACTCGCGATCTTCGAGATTCTTGACTTGATCGTGCAAAGCCTGATTGAGGTCACGCACGGTGGAGGTGGAAAGATCGATGGTTTTCATTTGAGTGCTCCTTAAGCCGACTCACGTTCCCAGATGTACATGGTGGCGGGAACGGGTTCCCAGACTTTGGCTTTCTCGATACCTGGCAGGCTCGACAACGCCTGATACTCCGAGGCCATGGCTACGTAGTCATCGGTCTCGGCAAGAATCGCAGGCTTGCAGGCGATCGGATCTCGAATCACTGCGAAACCGTTGCGAGTGCCAATAGCGAAGGTGAAAAAGCCATCCAACGCTTCCAGCGAACTGTCCAACGCGGTCTTCAAGGAGTCGCCTTGTTGCAGGCGCCAAGCCAAGTAACCGGCGGCAACTTCAGTGTCGTTTTCGGTGTCGAAATTGATGCCTTCTCTGCGCAGTTCCTGCCGCAGTCGGAAGTGATTGGACAGCGATCCGTTATGCACCAGACAAAGATCGGAGCCGGTTGAAAACGGATGGCTGCCTTCCATCGTGACGGCACTCTCAGTGGCCATGCGTGTGTGACCGATGATGTGACTGCCCTTCATGCTGCCCAAGCCGAAGCGCTCGGAGATTTCCTTAGGCAATCCCATGCCCTTGAGAATTTCGATACTCCTACCAGCACTCATGACGCGCACAGTCGGTGCCAGTTCCCCCAATGCTGCGCGCACGTCAGACTCTTCAGCCTTGATCTTCAAAACAACCGCGCTGGCGTTCTGAAACCACTCCATCGATGCGCTGAGCTTGCCCTCAAGGGCCGCAATCAGATTATTGAAGTCGTACCCTTCAGTGGTGGCCTGTAGGGTGAACTTGACCCAGTCATCCGCGACCTCATCGCCATAGATGGCAAAGCCTGCGCTGTCCGGCCCACGGTCGGTCATGGCTTCGAGCATCGGCTCAAAGAGCTTTCCGAGCTGTGATTCCAGCGCTGGGTTTTTCAGGTAAAGACCCACGATTCCACACATATTCATATCTCCTGGGCAGAAGACGCCCAACCCATTGGCTGGGCGTCAGAAACAGTTGGTTAAACCGGTAAGATTAGAAAAACTCGGTGTAGCGCTTCACTTCCCAATCCGAGACGTGGCGGCTGTACTCGACCCACTCCATGCGCTTGAGCTTGATGAACTCACCGACGATCTCCTTGCCCATCACTTCGGCAAAAAGCGGATCGGCTTCCAGCGCATCGCAGGCTTCCTTGAGCGACTGCGGCAAGGTTTTAATGCCCTTTGCCGCAATGGCTTCCAGCCCAAGGCTGTAAAGGTTTTCATTGCAGATTTGATCGGGCATCAACTGGCGCTCAATTCCGTCGAGTCCCGCAGCGATGATTGCGGCACTGACTAAATACGGGTTGCAGCCGGCATCAGGCAGACGGAATTCGAGACGGCCATAAGGCACGCGAACCATGGCCGAGCGGTTGTTTGCGCCAAAAGCGATGAAGGCTGGCGCCCAAGTTGCGCCGGACAACGAATTGCCGACAACAAGACGCTTGTAAGAGTTAACGGTCGGAGCAGCAAAGGCGCACAGCGCTGGGCCATGGGCTAGCAGTCCGGCGGCGAAGTGATAGGCCAACTTCGACAACCCCATGCCGTTCTTGTCGGAAGCGTCGAAGAACAGGTTCTTGCTCTCGGCGCCGGCAATGGAGAGGTGAAAGTGCATGCCGTTACCAGCACGCTTAGGATCGGGCTTCGGCATGAACGAGCAAATCATGCCTAGATCATTGGCGATCTCACCGGCGGCCATGCGAAAGAATGTGAACCGATCAGCCGACTCCATCGCGTCGCTGTAGGTGTAGTTGATCTCGAACTGGCCATTGGCGTCTTCATGGTCGATCTGATAGATATCGAAGCCCACCGGCTGGAGCGCTTCGGTGAGTTTTTCGAGAAACTCCCTGGAACGCGACAATCCTTTATAGTCATAACAAGGCTTGTCCAGAGTATCGCTGGCGTCGACCAATTGGAGCTTGCCGCTTTCATCTCGACGCATAAGATTGAACTCGGGCTCCAGGCCCGTATTAAGCGTCCAGCCTTTGGCCTTGAGCCGTTCTACTTGCTGCTGCAGGACGTAGCGAGTGTCATAGGGCCATGGCTCGCCATTGACGTGGCCAATGCAGACGATGCGTCCATAGCCTGGTTGCCACGGAACTGGCGTAAGCGTTGAAAGATCGCCCTTGGCCATAAAGTCTGGGCCGTGTGGCTCCATACCCATTCCGCTGATCGCAAAACCGGCGAAACCCGCACCACCTTCTGCAACCATCGGCAGACCGGAGATCGGCACTGACTTTGTTTTGGCCGAACCATGAATATCCACGAACTGCGCAAGCACGTATTTGATCCCGTGCTGCTCAATCAAGCGCTGAGTCTCTGCTGGTAACATTTTGCCTACGCTCCGTATTCCGAATAGGAAATTTACTTTCCTGCAAGGAATGCAAACTGCTTGCCAAAATTGTGTTTCTGTACGATTTCAGTGATTACGTAAGTTTTTTTTCTGTTTATATGGGAATATTGTTTTCCCTACAGGAATACCCATCGAGCTACCTTACACACAGTTTCACGTTTCGCACATTCCTAGTGCGAAATATTTTTTACTGAGCGGAAATAGTGCGCACACAATGAATACGCCAATCGACAAGAAACCAAAATTGAAGCTCGAGCAGTACCTAGGTATTGAGATCAAGCGGCAGCGCCAGGCTCAAGATCTGAAACTTTCAGACGTTGCAAGGATTGCAGGCATCAGCCAAGGGATGTTGAGCAAGATAGAAAATGCTCAAGTATCCACCAGCCTCGACAATCTAAGCCGGCTCTGCGACGTCCTGGGTATGCCAATGTCCAAGCTATTTAGCCAGTATGACCAACCAGGTAGCAGCGCTTTGCTGGTCAAAAACGATGAAGGATTGGAGGTCGTGCGCAGAGGTACAGAGAAGGGGCACACCTATCATTTGCTCAACCACACTCGCGGGCCGAGAAAGAGTTTCGAGGCGTACATGGTCACCATGGACGATGCTAGTGAAGAGTTTCCAACCTTCTCCCATCCCGGGACGGAATTTCTCCACCTGCTCGAAGGCGAACTTGTATATCGCCACGGCAACCAGCTGTATCACATGGAGGCTGGAGACAGCTTGACCTTCGATGGCGACATCCCTCATGGCCCGGAGGAGCTGGTGAGGGTGCCGATTAAGCTGCTGTCGATCATGAATTATGGTACTCAGACCGAATAATCCAACCTCCTGACTATCAAAAAAAACACCAACAGCACTGGTCTTCTTCAGCCATTGTCCGGGAGTGTTCACACCCGCATTGCGGGCATAGAACGCCTCTGGCGCCCCTACAGAAACAAGCGAAGATATTCCTACCAGTTAAAATAGTTTCCAGATTGTTCTGGACTCATCGAATTCTTTCACTTATAAATCCCACACAAGAATAAATATTTCCCAGCAGGAATTATTGTTCGCACTCAAAAATTCAACGCTGCACATTCGCCTTGCTTTCTGCTGCCGCCATTTTTCTGAGGACACGTGATGCAACACGAAAAGAACCATTTCATTCTCAAGATCAGCTGCCCCGCGACCTCCGGCATCGTCGCTGCGATTACCTCATACCTTGCAGGCAACTCATGCTACATCGGTGAAATGGCTCAGTTCGACGATGAATTCAGCGGCAAGTTTTTCATGCGTGCCGTGTTCCGTTTCAACGACGGTCACAGTGGCGATATAGAGCAGTTAAAGGCCGGCTTGGATGACGTTGCCAAAGGTTTCGACATGCAGTGGGAACTGCACGATACCCGCAAGCCAATGCGGGTGCTGTTGATGGTCAGCAAGTTCGATCACTGCCTCACTGATCTCCTATATCGCTACCATAAAGGCGAGATGGACATGAACATCACCGCCATCGTCTCCAACCACCTCGACCTGCGCCCGATGGCCGAGCGTGAAGGCATTCGTTTCATCTACCTGCCGGTGACCAAGGACACCAAGGCTCAGCAGGAAGCTGCGCTGATGAAAGTGGTCGACGAAACCGGCACTGATCTGGTTGTGCTCGCCCGTTACATGCAAATCCTCTCCGACGATCTATGCAAGCAGATATCGGGTAAAGCCATCAACATTCACCACTCGTTTCTGCCCGGCTTCAAAGGCGCAAAGCCATATCACCAAGCGTACGAGCGTGGTGTAAAACTGATCGGCGCAACCGCTCACTACGTTACCAGCGATCTGGACGAAGGGCCGATCATTGAACAAGAAGTACAGCGAGTTGATCATGCCTACCTACCAGAAGATCTGGTAGCCATTGGGCGCGACACCGAAACTGTGGCGCTGTCCAAGGCGGTGAAATACCACCTTGAACACCGTGTCTTCCTCAACAAGGACAGAACGGTGATCTTCCGATGAACACTTCAAAACTGATCGATGGAAAAGCTGCCGCCAATCACGTCATGACACTGGTCAAAGCCGATGTGCAACGCCTCAAAGCCGATGGCATCGAACCTGCGTTGGCGGTAATTTTGGTTGGCCAGGATCCCGCCAGTCAGGTCTACGTTCGCAACAAAATTCTGCGCGCCGAAGAAGCCGGCATCCGCTCACTTGAATACCCCCTGAGCGCTGACACAACCCAGGCGCAACTGCTCAAGCTTATAGCCGAGTTGAACGCTGACGATAGCATCAACGGTATCCTTCTGCAGTTGCCGCTGCCCTCGCATATCGAAGAAACCATAGCGTTACAGGCCATTGCTCCGGTCAAGGATGTGGATGGTTTTCACAGCGAAAACGTAGGTGGCCTGAGCCAGGGTCGCGACGTTCTGACGCCTTGCACCCCAAGTGGCTGCATGCAGTTGCTGGAAGATGCCTGCGGAGACCTGAGCGGCAAACACGCAGTGGTCATCGGCCGCTCCAACATTGTCGGAAAGCCCATGGCAGCCCTGCTGCTCAAGGCTCATTGCTCGGTCACCGTACTGCATTCACGCAGCGTGAACGCCAAGTCCCTGTGTCGTCAGGCAGACATTGTGGTCGCCGCCGTTGGGCGCCCACGGATGATCGATGCGAGCTGGCTAAAGATCGGCGCGGTGGTCATCGACGTCGGCATCAATCGCATTGAAGAGGATGGCCGCAGCCGCTTGGTGGGCGATGTCGATTTCGAAAGCGCCCTGCCCCAAGTTTCGGCCATCACCCCGGTACCCGGTGGAGTTGGCCCGATGACCATCGCGTTTTTGATGAAAAACACGGTGACCGCAGCCGTACAGCAAGCCCACACACAACGAAGCTTTTTGGAGGCCCCATGCCTTTCAATCTCCTGAAGTACGGGCTCAGCTCGGAGTATCCCGTCGAGGTGGATCTGCCTGCGCCGAAAGAGCTTAAATCTTCATATGACGTGGTGATCATCGGTGGTGGCGGTCACGGTTTGGCCACTGCCTATTACCTGTCGAAGTACCACGGCATCACAAATATCGCGGTATTGGAAAAGGGCTATTTAGGCGGAGGCAACACTGCACGGAACACCGCCGTCATTCGATCCAACTATCTGACGATCGAAGGCGTGCGTTTCTACGCGGAGTCGGTTCGGATGTTCGAGAGCCTATCCAATGAATTCGACTTCAACATCATGTACTCCCAACGCGGCCAACTGACCTTGGCGCATACCGACGCAACGGTGCGCTCGTTCCGCCAGCGTGCTGAGGTCAATAAGCATTTTGGTGGCCGCTCCGAGCTGATTGATCGTCAGCAGATTCGGGAACTGGTGCCATCACTGAATCTCGATCCAGGACACATCCCAGTGCTCGCAGGCTTGTGGCATATGGATGGCGCCACAGCTCGTCACGACGCTGTTGCCTGGGGTTACGCCAAGCAGGCGGCCAAGCGCGGTGTGGAGATTCATCAGCTCACTGAAGTGCAGGAGCTGGTCATCGAAAATGGCACCATCACTGCCGTCAAAACTAATCGTGGCACCATCAAATGCGGCTGTGCAGTACAGGCCGTGGCGGGCATGAGCTCCCAGCTAATGAAAAAGGCCGGTATCCGTTCACCGATCCAGACCTTTCCGCTGCAAGCCATGGTCACTCAGCCATTCAAACCTTTCCTTGACCCACTGGTGAGTTCGTCGGCCCTGCACTGCTATGTGCAGCAGACCAGCCGTGGCGAAGTGGTCTTCGGTGGTGGCTCTGACCCGTACCCGTTGTTCAACACTCGCTCTACGCTGGATTTGAAGGAGAGCCTGTTGGCTCACGCTATCGAAATGTTCCCGTTCCTCGCCAACGCCAAGCTAATGCGTCAATGGGCTGGCATCACCGACATGACCCCTGATTACAGCCCGATCATGGGCCTGTCGCCGGTTAAAAATTACTACCTTGATGCCGGTTGGGGCACTTGGGGCTTTAAGGCCACACCAATCTGCGGGAAGACCATGGCAGAACTTGTGGCAAGCGGCGGTAAGGTGCCAGAACTGATCAAGCCATTCGGCCTTGAGCGCTTCTCCACATTCCAACAGGTTAACGAAATGGGCGCGACAGCGGCCAGCCACTGACGGAGAGCGACAGATGAAAGTCATGACTTGCCCGCTCAACGGGCCGCGCAATATCAGTGAATTCACCTATGGCGGTGAGTTCAAGCAGATGCCCGATCCTCAGACCTGCACCGACACCGAGTGGGCCGACTACGTATTCAATAGCGAGGACGCCCTGGGCGTCGTGCGCGAATGGTGGATGCACAATCCTTCCAGCTACTGGTTCCTAGCAGAGCGCCACACTGGCAGTGATGAAATCCTTCGCACCTTTGATCCTAAGGAAGTGTTCAACGCCCGCGTCGACTTCCATGCCGCCACCGCCAAGGAGACCGCCAAATGAGCCGCCTACCCGCTCCCATGGGCCTTCTAATCGACCGTAATCAGCCGCTTAATTTCAGTTTCGACGGCAAGCCATATCAGGGTTTCGAGGGCGATAGCATCGCCAGCGCGTTGCTCGCAAATGGTCGGTTTCTACTGTCCCGCTCGTTCAAATACCACCGTCCTCGCGGCCCGCTGACCATGGCTGGACAAGACGCTAACACGCTGGTGCAGTTGCCGAGTGAGCCCAATGTACTGGCCGACACCTATTCGTTGGAAAGCGGCATAGAAGTTACCGGGCAAAACTTCAACGGCTCTCTGGATAATGACAAAGACGCTTACCTCGGTAAGTTCTCCAAGTTCATGCCGGTGGGCTTTTACTACCGCTCGTTCTACAAGCCTAAAGGCATGTGGAAAGTCTGGGAGCCGATCATCCGCAAAAAGGCCGGTCTGGGTGTGCTCGATCTGAAATTCCAGCCGGAGTACTACGACAAAGCCTACCTGTTTGCTGACCTAGCAGTAATTGGCGCAGGCCCGGCGGGTTTGCAAGCCGCTTTGACCGCCGCCAATTCCGGTGCCAAGGTGCTACTGGTCGAGCAACAGCCGGTGCTCGGTGGTTCACTGACTTATGCCCGCTTCGATCTCGATGGAAGCCGCGCCGAAACCCTGCGCCGAGAGTTGGTTAACGCAGTCGAAGGCCACGCAAACATTCATGTATTGAAAAAAGCCACCTGCAATGCCTGGTTCACAGACAATTACCTGCCCGTAATCCAGGGCAAACGTATGTTCAAAGTCCGCGCGACCCAGTGCCTAATCGCCAGCGGCTCGTTCGATCAGCCTGTGATCTTCCGCAACAATGACCTTCCCGGTGTAATGCTGACCAGCGCCGCACAGCGTTTGATGAAACTCTATGCAGTCAAACCGGGTAATCGCGCAGTAGTACTGACAGGCAATGATGACGGATACCTTGCAGCGCTGGATTTGCATGAGCAAGGAGTGGAGGTTGCTGCACTGGTAGACATGCGCACCAATCCGGCCGATCGCGCACTGCTGCTGGCTCTAGAGAAACGCGGAATCACCTGTCACCTCGGGAGCACGGTGTTTGAAGCCTTGCACGAAAAAGGTATGCGCCACGTCTGCGGTGTCGACATCCGCAAAATCACTGGACAAGGCCAAGTGGGCAGTAGCGGCCTAACGCTGAACTGTGATCTGTTGTGCATGTCCGGCGGGTACATGCCGGTCTATCAGTTGTTGTGTCAGGCCGGCGGCAAGCTGGCCTACGATGACCAATTGGCTGAGTTCACTCTGAGTGGCCTACCGAAAAACTTGTGTGTTGCTGGTTCCGCCCATGGTTATCACGCACTGGACAACGTTTTAAGTGACGCTATTCACGCTGCCGCTGAGGTTATAGCAGCGCTTGAACTTGCTGTTACAACTAAGCCAATGCCATTGCGCAGCGAAGCTCAGGTCAACTTTCCTTGGCCGATCTTCCCGCATCCCAAAGGCAAGGATTTCGTCGACTTCGACGAAGACCTTCAAGTGCGCGACATCGTCAACGCCACCAAGATCGGCTACCGAGACGTGCAACTGGTCAAACGCTACTCAACCGTCGGCATGGGCCCGTCCCAGGGCCGTCACTCCGCGCTGCCGACAGCACGACTGGTGGCCTCGTCGACCCAGCGCAGCATTAGCGAAACCGGCGTGACCACCGCACGTCCACCCTTCGAAGCCGAGAAATTGGCCCACGTTGCGGGTCGTTCCTTTGACCCCTACCGTCAGACACCGATGCACCGTCGTCACCTCGATGCCGGGGCAAAGATGATGCCTGCCGGGATCTGGCAGCGTCCGGCGTACTACGGCAAGGCCAGTGAGCGCGATAAGTGCATGCAGGCCGAAGCCCTGCACGTGCGCAACAAAGTAGGCATCATCGACGTATCGACCTTGGGCGGTCTGGACGTACGCGGCCCGGACGCGGCCGAACTGCTCAACCGCATGTATACCTTTGCCTTCCTCAAGCAGCCGGTGGGCCGTTCACGTTATGCGCTGATGACCAATGAGCACGGCGTAGTGATTGATGACGGCGTATGCGCCCGCTTCGCGGACAACCATTTTTACGTCACTGCTACTACCAGCGGCGTGGATCGTATCTACCAGCAGATGCTTAAGTGGAACGCACAATGGAGGTTGAACGTCGATATTGCCAACGTCACTGCAGCGATCTCTGCTGTCAACGTTGCGGGCCCAGATTCACGAAAGGTACTGGAGAAGATCTGTACCGACCTGGATCTGTCACCTCAAGCATTTCCTTACCTAGGCGTTCGATTAGGGACAGTGGCAGGAATTAAGGCACGATTACTACGAGTGGGTTTCGTAGGCGAACTTGGCTTTGAAGTTCACGTTCCTGCGCGGCACGCGCTGAAGTTGTGGGACGCATTGATTGAGGCGGGTAAGGATTTTGACATACGACCGTTTGGCGTAGAAAGCCAGCGCCTTCTGCGTCTTGAAAAAGGTCATGTGATCATAAGTCAGGACACTGACGGCATGACCCATCCGGCCGAGATCGACATGGGTTGGGCAGTTAGCCGTAACAAACCTTTCTTCGTTGGTCGCCGCTCAGTGGACATCCTCGAAGCCCAGCCGCAGAAACGAAAATTGGTCGGCTTCACTTTGCCAAAGTCCAGCCTGCAGCCGCTGGAAGGTCATCTGGTGCTGCACGGCCCAAATATCAGCGGAAATGTAAGCTCGTGCGAGTATTCACGAACCCTCGACAAGGTCATTGGCCTGGCATACGCAGCCTTTGATCAAAGCGTTCCGGGACAGCAGATTCCGATCCGCGTCGAAGGCGGAGTGATCGTCCAAGCGACCGTCGTTAAGCTTCCGTTCTTCGACCCAGATAACCAACGTCAGGAAATGTGAAATGACCAACCTAAAAACCAAGGATATTTTCCATTCTGATGCTTTTTCCCTAGTACAAAAATGTGCGCTGGTTGATCTTACAGACTTGGCGCGGGTTGGCTTTCGTGGTTCAGATACCCTGGAGTTCCTGACCACTCGCGGCTTCGTTCTACCTGATGTGCCTAATCGGGCAGTGCTGCAATCTGATGGCACTCACGCAGCACGGCTGTCACAAACTGAATACTTACTGCTTGGCAGTCTGCAAGACCAAGGGCAGCGAATTGCAGACGAGGAGGCACGCTGGGAGCAGGATCATCATTCTAATTATTTATTACCCCGATACGATAGCCATGCATGGCTCCGGATTAGCGGGTCGCATATCAGTGAAGTCTTGTCCAAACTTTGCGGTGTAGACCTGCGCCCTGAAAAATTTGGAATTGGGATGGTCGCCCAAACGTCAGCAGCGCGCATCAACGTTATTGTGATCAATGCCTGTACTGACGATGCTCAATGTTTCCATATCCTTTTCGACCGAGCATCGCGCGAATATTTTGTAGCTGCTTTGCTCGACGCGATGGAGGAATTCGGTGGAGTCGCTATACCAATGGAGGGCTTCTAATACCTAAGGAGCTTTTAAACAAGTTTCTACGAATGATCGGAGTCAATTTATCCACAATCCGATTTGCTTAGAAAGGACATTGGCTCATATTTTCGTATGGGCCTACGTAAATCACGTAGCAAAGACTGTATATTAGGACAATTGTTTGATACGCAGTCGATGGATAGGATTAAAAGGTCACTCATAAAATCCCTGTTGGTCGCGGGAATGAGCGCTTTAAGGGTCATTACCAGATGACGTTGTATCAAGCGCATTTCGGGTCTAGTCAGGATGACTAGACCCTTTTTTTACTTCATCATGAAAATGCCCGCCCTCGAATCAAAGATTGCAGGGAGGATCCACGCTTCACTGAAGCACAAAACACGCAGTTCAGGGCCTCTCCACGTGGTTTAACGGGTAGGCACCTGCCCCGGCTTTTTCCTGAAAACTATAGACTCGCGTTTTGGCGCTCCTTTCCAGCCCTGGTCAAGGAAGTAGCGGATGCCACGCGCCTTGAGTATCGGACTCACATTGAAATCAACGCGGCGATAAAAATTACATCGAGTGCACCAGAACCCCTTCTTGCTGCGCTTCGCGGCTGACGCTTGTCTTCAGCGGTCTGGCGCCTGCAGCAATGTTTACCCTCTCGTCGTTCTTCTTCAAAGAAAAGCTCAGCGTCCGCAAAATTTTAGTGATCGTTTTCGCAATCGTGCGCGTACTCGTGTTGACGCTACCGACATCAGACGGCTCAGGTGAGAACACTTTGGCAGACATCATCTTCCGCGAACCTTCTGTCGATACCTTCTACTGCAAGGTGCGTGATTGCTGCTAAGGAGACGCTGAACAATTAACCCTTTCTCGCCGCCCTCCGTTTTCAAGCCATTTTTTCAACCCTTCGGCCTTATTCTGCGTTTCTGGGGCCGATATCTGCGCACATTTTTCTGATTTGCGGGCCAGCCTCGTCTTTCAGACGGATTTATCCCGCCTCCCGTTGCAAATAACGCTTGGCCAGCATCAGATTGGCCAGCCCAAATAGGCTGAACAACTGCGCCGTGTTCTTTTCCAGCCCGCGATAACGGACTTTGCGATGATTGAAGCGCACTTTGATCACTTGGAACGGATGCTCTACCTTGGCACGCAGTTGCGCCTTGGCGTATTCAATCTTGCGCTTGACCCGGAACAGCAAGCTGCCTTTGCCGTGATGCTGGTAGCTGCTTGGCCGTGCTGCAATCGACCAGATAACCTCCCGTTCTGCATGCTCCGGTCGCTTGGCCGCACCGGTGTATCCAGCGTCACTCGAAGCATAGGTTTCGGCACCGTGCAGCAACCTGTCGACCTGGGTGACATCCGCCACGTTGGCTGCCGTCACGACCAGGCTGTGCACCAGCCCCGACGTGGCGTCGACACCGACATGGGCCTTCATCCCAAAGTGCCACTGATTGCCTTTTTTCGCCTGATGCATCTCAGGATCGCGCTTGCCTTCTCGGTTCTTGACCAAGGGCGGCGCGGCGATCAGGGTAGCGTCGATGATAGCGCCGTCCTTGAGCAGCAGACCCCGGCTGGCCAGATGCTGGTTGATCGATTCAAACATCACTCGCGTCAGTTGATGGGTTTCCAGCAAGCGGCGAAATCGCAGCAAGGTGGTAGCATCCGGTGCCGACTCACGGCCTAGGTCGATGCCGATAAAACCACGAATGGCCTGGCTGTCGTAGACGGCATCTTCGGTGCCTTCGTCGGAGAAACCGAAACACTGCTGCACGACATACATGCGCAGCATGCGCGACAACCCAATTGCACGGCGCCCGCTTGCCTGTGGTGTCGCTACAGAACGGAACGACTTGCGCCTCCAGTTGTGCCCAGGGCACCAGCTGCTCGAGGTCAGCCAAGAAGCCGATCGCGACGAGTCTGCTTTTTCTTGCCGGTGTATTCGAGTTCGAAGAAGGTCTTCTGCACTTGCGTAACAAGGCTCACGGAGAGGGGGCCGGTTGGCTATTTTGGCAGCGTCTCCCTAAGAAATTGGACGTGGAATTACCACTGGCTGCGATGGCTGCGAATGTTTGCCTGATAGGTACGCCCCCACGCTGTCTATGGCCACATGGCAGTGATTATCTTTGAATGGACGCCTCTGACGGATGCTTACGTTTGGGTAATGACTATTAGTGCACGTTAGTCTTGGTAGCGCAGTAGGTTTTGTTTTTAAAAGGCGTTACTGAAATCCCTGCAAGGGAAACTTACATGCCCATAGCCGTGATGCATATTGCCGTATCATTTCTCTCAGCCATGTCTGTAACGAACATCTTCGTGTATCGGCCAAAATTAGTAAGTTAAGAAGCCTTAGCATTTCAAATTATCCAGGAATAAAGCGAGCAAAAAAAAATGGCCGCCCTAAGGCGACCGAAAGATTACTGCGTGGAGAACGTTTCTGACTATTTAGCTGCCCATGAGTTGAATCTCTGTTCAAGTTGGTCTCCATGATCAACCCAAAATGAGGCATCCATCGCTGTCTGCTGCGCCAAGTTTGCTTGATCTGTTGGCATGCTGCTTCGCCGAGCCACGTCTATAAGTGGAACTGCCTCCTTGTTAACGGGGCCATATGCAATTTGCTGGGCAAAAGCCTTCTGAGAATCTGTTTGCAATACGAACTCAATAAAGCGCAAACCCTCCGCTTTGTTTGTAGATCCTTTGGGGATGACAAATGCATCCATATTGTAAATACCACCATTCCAGACAATCCGAAGATTGCTCTCTTTCTGAACTGCAGCAATACGCCCATTGTAAGCGGAACTCATTACAACATCACCGGACAAAAGGTACTGAGGTGGCTGAGCCCCAGCCTCCCACCACTGAATATAGGGTTTAAGCTGGTCAAGTTTCGCGAATGCTCTGTCCTGCCCTTCGCGAGTGCCAAGCACCGAATAGACATCTTGGGGCGCAACACCATCAGCTAACAGTGCAAATTCAAGCGTATACATTGCCCCTTTACGCAGACCGCGCTTGCCTGGAAACTTCTGGACATCCCAAAAATCAGACCAACCAGTAGGAGCTGTCTTTAGCTTATCCGAGTTATAAGCCAAAACTGTAGACCACACAAAAAAAGCTACGCCGCAAGGTTGCACCGAGCCGTCTAAAAGATCAGGGCTCAACTTAGATATGGCAGGCTCCTCACCGATCTCCTCCAACATTCCCAGTTCACAAGCCCGCGCTATTTCGGGCATTTCCATTTCGACCACATCCCAAGACACACTTCCAGTATCGACTTGAACCTTCACCTTCGCCATTTCACCGTTAAATTCACCGGCGACAATCCGAGTCCCGGTCTTCGCAGTGTAGGGTTCATAAAAAGCTTTGAGTTGTGCGTCCTTGTTCGCCCCTCCCTGCGATACCACTACGATATCGGCATGCGCCTGCAGGGAAATAGCGAAACCAAAAACCAACGAAAAAAAACTACTGAGGACTATTTGCATTTATTGTCGTCTCCGGTGAGCCAGGAACTACCCTTGAAAGGCACTATCAGCGGTCGCAACTGACGTCGCGCTTAGTTACCAATCGCAAGCTGCCGCTCAGTTTTAAAGGCCCAACTATTTCTGCACAATCAGACGAAATTACAAATCCATCAAGCGCACTCATACATCTGCACAAATGACGAACAACAAAGAGAGGTCTTAGGGTACGGTGCCGACAGTCCAACCAAGATAATCGGGTCTTCACTGGTATGCGCCTATGTACCTTTCCAGTCATCGACGGTCACGTGAAGGTGTCACCAGCAGATTTCCAAATACCGACATGATCCTGACGTGCTCTGTTCGGTACTGTAAGATCACCACTCTGCGAGCGAGCGGTTCGCCAGTGACGGATAGGCGATGAGTTTTGGCAGCGTCTCAGACCCCAACGGGAGTATTGCTGGGTGATGACCGATGTCTGCTTCCCCTTGAGAAAACGCTGATGTGCAAGAAAAGCCGCACAACGTAAAGAAAATCAGATTTCTGAGAGCGAGGGGCATGAAATTATTCTTCCGCGATATCCAAGGCTAGATCAAACTAACCAATTGTCTATGCCGCAGAGATCGTCTTGCATGAAGTCCGCTCCTGGACGAATAGCAGTTAGAGGCGACATCACTACCGCTTAGTACCAGCGACGTTTAGTTTGGAAAGCGGAAGGTGGCTCCCATCACTGCTCGCGCATTATCTGGTGCAAAATCAGTCACCTGCCTGCAGTGGAAAAAGCTCATCAGGATTTCGAGAATCAGCATTCATTTTGGCGCACGCTTTTTCGCCAGCAGTTCTATCCGGGTATCCCGCGTTCAGACGTACTTTTTCCTAGTTGTCATAGATGTCGAATCCGCTGGACACCGTCTGTGCGTAGTATCGCACTCCGACGCGGGAAAATTCATGATCGACTGGGATTACGGGAACAAGAACGTATCTCAATTGCATTTTCGTGTTTCCCCCAGATACAGATCTTAGTATTAATTGCTTGGATGAACACCGCCAGCGCAACTCATCGGTATTCGAGGGTGAGGTGGATTGCTATGCGGATTAATTCTGACCTTAGTGAGAGGCTGTTTCGGGTCGACGTCTGCCTGTTGCCACCGTCAGCTCTGGGTCGCTCTTTGCCGGACGTGACCAAGCACTCAATTTAGTTGCTTGAACGGGAGCCCTCGGGTGATCAAACCGATAATGCTGTTACGCCGAAGCTTCGCCTCCATGCGCTGGCGTACTAGAGTCACATTATGGATTGCGGCAACCATAGCCGGCCTGCTGGTGGTGGTTTTTGCAAGGCTAGCCGATATAGCCCTGGCGCAGTTTACTCAACAGAAGCCTAAAATTTTTCAAATGAAAAAGGCCCTCGAAGGGCCTTTTTGTACTCAAATCAAAATCACTTGGTCAGCCAGGACTCAACTGTCACGGAGCCGTGCTCTGCTTTCCATTCTTTCAAGGTCTTGTGGTTGCCGCCTTTGGTTTCGACGACTTCGCCGGTGTGCGGGTTTTTGTAGACCTTCACTTGGCGTGGTTTGCGAGTGCCGGCTTTTGAATCCGTTGCTGGTGTGCGACGACCAGCATTTGGATCTAGCAGGTTGATGACAGCCTTCAGGCTGTAACCGTACTTGGCAAGCAGGTCACGCAGCTTGGATTCGAATTCGATTTCTTTCTTGAGGCCAGCGTCACCTTTCAGCGCTTCCAGAGCCTGAAGCTGTTCGGCGAGGTGCTTTTCGAGTTGGCGGAATTCTGCGAGTTTAGACATGGTGAATCTCTTATGTGATTTGTGTGTATGAAGAAAGCGCTTGGCAAATACATCTTTCGCGCCTGGAGCGAAACTCCATGAAGAACAACCGATGCATTATCGACCATTAATTGCTACCAACGAAGCCATCGGTGTCCGAGTAGAGCGCCTACAGCGGTCGGAACTAGCATGCCCAACATGTACCAAGCCCCCCAAAATGGAGCCTCCATTTCAGGGCAATGCAGGCAATAGGCAATCGTAGCCATCGCACTCGCCAATAATCCACCACAGGCACCCGTCAGTGACAGTCGCGTCGGGGCCATCCCGCGTAGGGCCCAGAAAACAGCAATAAACCCAGGAATCGAGAGCAAGGTGATGTTCATCGCGCATACCCGCCAAGTCTTACCCAGAATGATCGCGACGCGCGTATCGGGAACTGCAGTCATGAGGACATAGAGGGTACCGGCCCACACCGCTGCCACCGCTGCACCGATCAGGAGGCTTCCGGTGCCCGGAGTTACTCCAGGTCTTGCCAGTCGCGTCACCACGCTCAGAGCGCCGATCATCAGACTCAGCGGGAAGGCGATCTTCGCCCAGAAGATAGGGGTTGTTGCAACTGTGGCCAGGTCTGGGCGGACACCCAATATGGTAGTCACCAGCAAGGTGGCAACTACAAGCCCTGCCAGCACCGCAACACTGAAGCGTTTGGCAAGCGCATGCCGGTCTACCGGGGTGATCCCGGAGGCGAGCATGCCAATAAAATCATCAGTTTTCATAGTGCACCTCTAATCTTAAGTGCCAGCGCTTTAAGCCCGCGATGGACGCCGATCTTAACGGCTGACTCCGACAAACCTGTCATTTGCGCAGTTTCTGTGACGGACAATCCCTCAAGCTTCACGTGCATGATCGGCAGACGCTGACGCTCAGGTAATTGCTCAAGTAACTTGCCCAGGTCGCGACTGGCCTGCGCCGGTTCAAGGTGAGGCTCGGCAAACAATTCCGCCGCATCGTCGAGGGTGTCGTTGAAGACCTCATGGCGCGACCGTCCTCGGAAAAAATCTGTGAGTTTGTAGCGGGTGATGGCAAAAACCCACGCCGTCAGGGGTTGATCCGTCTGATACGTATGGCGACCGTTATGCACGGCCAGCAGCACCTCTTGCAGCAAGTCCTCGATTTCACTGGGCTGGCGTTGCAGCCGGGCGCGCAAAAAGCCGCGTACATGACCACTTAACACCGACAGGAACGAGCGATAAGCCCGCTCGTCGCCCTCAAGGCCTGCGAGGAACAGAGCCTGAAGCTGCATCTCTCGGCTGCGCAACGCGTCGTTACATGTAGTTCGTTCCATCGTCCGCCCTGGTTACACGAGGAGTAAAAATTTTTTTGTACCTATTCAACGCCAGACCTGACGACAGGCAACGGATGATGCTTGCGCTCAAGGACATAAGGCAACAATCAACCTTGTTTGCGGCTTATGAAAAGTTTTTGAAAAATATTTTGTGGTGGCTGTAACCGGAAAGGAGAAGCCAGCGAACTACTTATCGGATCGCAAGTACAGAGCATCCTGCACTGATACGACGACCCATCCCCATGATCCCGGAGTAACAGCCATGAACAATCTGAAACTTGCCGCCCTCGCCGTTGCCTTTTCTTCCTTCGCCGCTGGCGCCATTGCCGCAGAGACCCCAACCGCAGCCGGTTCCATGGATAAAGCAGGTGCCATGGAAAAATGTTACGGCGTTGCCATGGCTGGTCACAACGATTGCAAAGCCGGCGCCGGCACCACCTGTGCAGGCACTGCCAAAATGGACTATCAGCCTAACGCCTGGAAAAACGTTCCAGCGGGTACTTGCACCAGCATCAAGACGCCAAAAGGCACCGGCACCCTCACACCTATGTAATTCCGTCACCATGGGGCACACGCCAATCATGAATAAGCCATTCCAGATGGGGGCCGGACTCGGTCTCAAACCGAACCATTATGAGGACGCCCTCGAGTGTACCGTCGAGGGTCTCTGGTTCGAAGTTCATCCGGAAAACTACATGGTTGGCGGTGGGCCCCGTTTGGCATGGCTGGAAGCCATTGGTGAGCGACACCCACTGTCGTTGCATGGTGTATCGCTATCACTGGCCGCCGATTGCCCGCCGGACGAAGAGCATTTGCAACGTCTGAAAATGCTCACGGATCGCGTTCAACCGGCCTTAATCTCCGAGCATCTGGCGTGGTCAACCTGGCGCGGAAAGTACCATCCTGACCTACTGCCCTTTCCCCGTAACGGAGAAGCCTTGCAGCGCATCGCAGGCAATATTCAACGCACACAAGATATCCTCGGACGTCGCATTGCGATCGAAAATCCGACCCACTATTTGCACTTCGATGGACATGACTACAGCGAGCTCGACTTTCTCACCGAGCTGAGTCGGCGAACGGGCTGCGGTTTGCTGCTGGATGTGAATAACGTGCACATCAGCGCCCATAACCTGGGGTTCGATGCGTGTACCTATCTGGATGCGTTTCCGGCGAAAGCGATCATGGAGATTCATCTAGCAGGATTCGCCGAAGATCCTGGCAACTCCACGTTACTGATTGATACCCACGATGCCCCTATCGCCGAGGACGTCTGGTCTTTGTATCGACGTCTGATCGAGAGGATCGGCCTGCGCCCTACACTGATTGAACGTGATGATCATATCCCTGACTTCGACGTTTTACTGGCCGAACGCAACCGGGCACAGACCGTGTTGAACCTTGGGCAAAACCAGCGATTGCAGGTGGCGATATGAAACCATCCCTTGCGAGTTTTCAGGATGCATTCGTGGATGCGTTGTATGGCATCGAATCATCCCTCATGGACTCACTTACCACTCAGCCTGGTTTTACGGTGTATCGCAATACAGTACTCAAGGGTTCGACTGATGCGCTGCTCGCCAACTTTCCAACTGTTGAGCGCCTGGTGGGCACTGACTGGCTCAGAAGTGCGGTGGCGATATACGCACGCCTTTCGCCGCCAACGGATGCCCGGTTGCTGCACTACGGCACCGACTTCCCCCGCTTTCTCGACGAATTTGAGCCTGCGCGAGAAATGCCTTACTTAGGCGGTGTCGCCCGGCTGGATTTACTCTGGACAAACGTTCATTGCGCCATTGATGAACCGGGTCTGGAGTTGACCGACTTGTCGCAGTTTACCGAGACAGAGCTTGGCAATCTGTGGCTGACACCAAGGGCCGCAGCCGGTTGGCTCTGGTTACCTGACTGCCCGGCCTACACGATATGGCGTGTCAATCGCGAACAACTGGAAATGCCAGAGGAACTCGAATGGCAAGGCGAAGGCGCGCTGCTGACACGTAAAGCCGGTCGCGTGCATTGGCAACCCGCCAGTGCTGCTGATTGTGCCTTTCTCGACGCCTGTACAGCGCACCTGCCCCTCGATCTCGCGGCAGATAAAGCCATTGAAGCCGAACCAGACCTGAATCTGGAGAATCTCATTATCCGCCTGGTGAGTGCCGATGCATTCGTTTCTATGGACTTGGATCTTTCCTCCTGAAAAACCGGTTACTGACATCATTAAAGGAGCACGACATGGACACTCTCCAAAACCGCTCACCCGCCGCTGACCATTCCCTGCGCGGACTCTGGAATCTCGTAGCGAACCGGCTGAGCACACTCATCGGCGATTCGTTTTTGGTTCTGGTGGCGCGCATTGCTATTGCCGCCATTTTCTTCATGTCCGGACGCACCAAAGTCTCGGACTTTATGACAATCACTCCGAGCACATACGAGCTTTTCCGTACGGAGTACGCATTGCCGTTGATCTCTCCAGAACTGGCGGCGCACCTCTCGACGTACAGCGAGCATCTGTTTCCTGTGCTTCTGGTGCTGGGTCTGTTTACCCGTCTATCAGCATTGGCATTGCTGGGCATGACCTTTGTAATCGAAGTGTTTGTGTACCCCGATGCCTGGCCAACTCACCTCTCTTGGGCAGGCCTACTGCTGCTCATAGTCGCGCGCGGGGCTGGATCACTTTCACTTGATCGGCGGCTGGGCATCCGATGAAACCTTCACCATTGAGCATGGTTGCAGACAGCAACCTTGCTCATGGTTTTCGGCAACCCGTGTACCGCTAAACGCTTCGTTCTCCGTGCGCCGCAAATCACGCCAGTACAACGCCCGCCTTCCGTAGGGCTGCAACTTCCAGGTAATTCACATGCAAAGTAATGCCGTCCGATTTTCCTGTGTAGGCTGCGGTATTTGCTGCAAAGGCAGACTGATACCGTTGACGTTAGCTGAGGCACAACAGTGGCTGACTCGGGGGGATGAAGTCGCAGTGATTGTCGAAGCCTTCGACGAATCGAACTGGCCTCGTTCATCAGAGGAATTCGCCCACGCCAAAGGTCGGTCGGTAAGCGTTCGTTGTGGCGATGCACGGATAAACGTCATAGCCGTATTTGCTGGCAAAGCCCTCGAGCAATGTCCCAACCTCAGAGCGGATAATCTGTGCGGTATCTACGACGAGCGCCCGTTGGTTTGTCGAATTTATCCAATGGAAATCAACCCATTTATCCCCTTACGCCAAGACAACAAGGTGTGCCCGCCAGAAGCGTGGGAGAGCAACGATATTCTATGTACCGATGGACGAGCCAATCCAGCGCTAGAAGCGCTCATCCATCAGTCTCGATTGGCAGACAACTCCGACGCCACAAGCAAAGTCGCCATTTGTGCGCAACTGGGATTAAATGTGGCGAGCTGGAAAGACAATGCGCTGGCCGTTTATTTTCCGCATCGGACAAAACTGCTAGAGGCGATAGACAGCGCCAAAGGTGATTCAGAGGATTATCCCGACTTTGAGTGGCAAGTGCGGGTCGATGATCCATCACTAGGTGAACGATTGGCCATGGCGAATCTGGCAATGGCTGTCAACGATTCCACCGATTACATCTTCCATACCTTATGAATTGCCTTCACAGACCGACCACACATGTATGTTTCGCTTATCGAACCGTGCTCGCGTCCTGGTTGAATAGCAGCTTGCGTGTTTCCTCGTCGACCACCGGTGCGGTGTTGATTCGTTCCGCCAGCGCATAAGCACGCTTTGTCGCAGGTCGATCACCTACTCGCTCAAACCAGTGAGCCAAATGAGGGAAATCGGCAAGGTCTTGCTGCTGCCGCCTGTGAGGCACAATCCATGGATAGCTGGCCATATCGGCAATGCTGTAGTCGCCAGCGATGTAGTCACGGCCATCCGCCAAGTGTTTGTTCAGCACGCCATACAACCGAGCCGTCTCCTTGATGTAGCGCTCTTGCGCATAGGGAATTGGCTGCGGAGCGTATTGGACGAAGTGATGGTTCTGTCCTGCCATTGGGCCCAACCCGCCCATCTGCCAGAACAGCCACTGCAAGGCTTCATTACGGCCTCGCAGATCATCAGGAATGAACTGATGAGTTTTGTCTGCCAGGTACAACAAAATGGCGCCCGACTCGAAGACTGACAACGGCTGACCACCGTCCAGTGGCTCATGATCGACAATGGCTGGAATACGATTATTGGGAGCAATTTTTAAAAATGAAGGCGTGAATTGCTCCCCCTTTCCAATGTTCACTGGCACGATGCGATAAGGCTGCCCTGACTCCTCAAGGAACAAAGTGATCTTGTGGCCGTTTGGAGTAGTCCAGTAATGCAAATCGATCATGACCTGGAACCTCTACTGAGAAATCTGCGGGAACATTGCCTTGCGAGCGTCAGCATCCATCTCTGTCTTGTAACTGTGCTGGGTCTTCAGCGCTTCAGCACGCTGGGCAGCCGGACGCGCATTGATGTCGTCGAGAAGCCGTTTCACGTTTGGAAGTTTTTCCCAAGCCTGTTCACCCAAAATGAACGGTACTGCACGCGCCCAACCCCAGACGGCCATATCCACCAACGTGTACTCACTTCCTAGCATGTAAGGCTGGTTCGCCAGGCGATCGTTGATAATCGACCAGTGACGCCAGGCCTCAAAGGTGTAGCGAGTCACGGCGTAGTCTTTCGGTTCTGGTGCGAAGTGTTTGAAATGCACCGCCTGGCCAGAATACGGGCCAATGCCAGTCGCAACGAACATGAGCCAGGTATACATTTCGCCGCGTATTTTGAGGTTGTCGGCAGGCAGGAACTTCCCGCTCTTTTCGGCCAGATAAAGCAGTATGGCGTTGCTGTCGAACACTACGTTCTCGCCGTCGACCAAAGCCGGCGTCTTGGCATTGGGGTTGATCTTGAGAAACGCCGGATCGTGTTGCTCCCCCTTTCGCGTATCGACAGGGATGAGCTCGTACTCAAGACCCGCTTCCTCCAGGAAAAGAGCGACTTTCGCGGGGTTGGGAGACGGGTGATAGTAGAACTTGATCATGTTGACTCCGTACAGTGGCTTTCAATGAGTGTCGCAGAGCGCCAGGGGCGGAAGCCCAAGGCTGTTGAGTGCAGTACCAATAGCGTCTGCTACACACGCAGGATCCCGGTTGATCCGTGCCAACACGCGAATCCCAAGCAATACGCTGAGCAAGTGATGAGCGCCCTGCTTTGCATCGATCCCTGTGGCGACTGCGCGTTGCAAGCTGAAGGCATGTAGGCGGCTTTCAAAAAAACTGCGGATGGTCTCAAGTTCCTCTGACACTGCCTGACGCAAGTCTGCGTCCTCTGCATTCGTTTCGAGGGCAGAGTTCACCAACAGGCATCCACGATTCAGCGGATCGTTCAGCGTGCGATACAGCACTTCTGCAAAGAAACCGGTAATGGCCAATCCTGGATCTGGCAACTCCTCGAGGCGCCGAATTCGCTCACGCACGCCACATTCCAGATAATGCTCAAGGGCGCGACGATAAAGACTGCGCTTGTCGCCAAAAGCGTTGTAAAGGCTCGGCTGGTTAAGGCCTGTACACCTGACAAGGTCTCTGGTTGAAGTGCCCTCGTATCCCTGAGTCCAAAATGCCTCGACTACGGAGGTTAGAACCTTTGATTCATCGAATGTACGAGGCCGGGCCATTGACTGGGGTGCTCTGCAGGTTTGTCGTAGACGGTAACACAGGTTTTGTATCGGCCGACACAAAATAAAATTAGCACCTGACCACACGACTCACCTACCGGTCGGGCGTTTCAATGTTGCAAGCGTTGGGATTGGGGAAGCGCATTTACACCAGCTACGCTTGTAACGTCTGGAGCGCGTAACCACTGGAGGTTAACTATGCCCACGGTAAAAACCGCACTTGTCCTCGCGGGTGGCGGTAGCCTCGGCGCAGTTCAGGTTGGCATGTTGCAAGCTCTGGTCGAGGCGCAGGCTTCATTCGACCTGGTGGTGGGTGCGTCGGTCGGTGCCATCAACGGTGCGTACTTCGCCGCCAAACCGAACGCGCAGGGAGTGGCGGAACTAGCGAACTTCTGGCGAGGCTTGCGCAAGGACGATGTGTTCCCATTCTCGGTACTCGACACGCTCACGGCGATACTGCAGCGACGCGGGCATCTGCTGCGCGCGTCAGCATTACAACGCCTGGTGCGCCGATCGCTGCCGGTCGAGCTGATCGAAGACACTGTGTTGCCACTGCATATCGTCACCACCAATCTGCTCAGCGGTGCCGAAGAACTGCTGTCCAGTGGTAATGCTGAACAGGCGTTGCTCGCCAGTGCCGCAATCCCGCTGGTGTTTCCCTCCGTGCGAATTGGCGAGAAGTTCCTGATCGACGGCGGCGTAGCCAGCAATACCCCAATTGCCAGTGCGGTTGCCCTGGGGGCAGCGCGGATCGTGGTGGTGCCCACCGGTTTCGGTTGTGCTTGCCCGAGACCGCCGCTCGGGCTCGTGGCGCTAGCCCTGCACACACTGAACCTGATGAGCATGCGCCAACTGGTGCGCGACATTGAACTGTACTCCCCGCGCGCCTCTATCCATGTCGTTGCGCCCTTGTGTCCACTGGACGCCTCGGTGTTCGACTTCAGCCAGACCGATCAGCTGCTGCAGCGCGCATATCATACGACCCAAACGTGGATTGAAGGGGGAGGATTGATCCGCACCGGGATTCCGGACTCATTGCAGGCGCACACCCATCATGTAGGCAAGGATAATGGCTAGTGCTTTACCAGATCACTGCTCATTTGCAGTACACCGTCCAAAGCTGATCCACCCGAGTCGTAAAGCTCTGACTCATCATCTCCCTTCGCATTCCCCAATCGGGATCTGTAGGCACACCAGCCACGCGCAGCGTACCTCTGCCCCACCTCGCGTTTATCGCATCCAACACCCCCATAACCTTCTCAGTGGCAACTGGCTGGGAGATCGAGAACAGGTCTTCCGTGTACTCACCTTTCTGGCAGAGGCTAAGCAGGAGCACCTCGGCTTTGCTGTACTTGAAACCTGTTCGGTAGACCCGATCCACTGCGTCCACCGCAGCCTTTGTCATCAAACGCACGTCATCCGTTGGGCACGGTGCGGATTCCACGGCCATCCGGCCACCTATTCCATGAACATCCGGCCGCTGATTCCACGGTGATGGGAAACCTGCAGGGACTTTGAATGAGTAGAACGGGAGCTGGACTCCCCCTTCTGCCATCGGGCCGAGGATGGTGACGCTCATGGAGGGCGCCTTAAGCTAACTGT
Source organism: Pseudomonas sp. O230 (assembly GCF_045447035.1). NCBI lineage: Bacteria > Pseudomonadati > Pseudomonadota > Gammaproteobacteria > Pseudomonadales > Pseudomonadaceae > Pseudomonas > Pseudomonas sp. O230. The sequence goes on from NZ_JBJGXN010000006.1 coordinate 304,579, forward strand.
ATATGCATACAGTTAACGTTGAAGCGCGCTTGCGGTCAATCTTGAGCGAGGAAAATTACGACCGATGGACTCCTTGGAAGCAAAATCTTAAGGCTGGCCAAGAGGTATCGAAGGCTGCGGTATGAGGTTTTTTTCGTTGTGCCGCCAGCAATAATGCAGTCGCTTCTCCGCGTAAGCGGCTAAAGCCCAAACGACCCGGAGCAATATTCGGCAGCAAGGGTAAAGGCTCAAGATGCCAAGGCCGCGCTTGGGAGGCGAGGCCAGCTGTGTCGGGATAGTGGAAGGTACGCCTTCGACAAGTATCAGGTCGCGCATACTCCTTTTGCGTACTCCTGATTAACCTGCGCTTTTGGCTTTGTTGCTAGAAACACTGCAGTCCAAAGCTGTTCCGCTAGCCACTGCGCTTCGCTTCGGCTGAGATGCCAGCGAACCCAACCGAAATACATACAGACGTATTGGCCATCTAGTTTGATCTGAAAATCATAGATAGCCTCTTCACCATCCTTGAATTCCCGCATCGGCTCGGGATCAAGCAGGACTCCTGTAATTAGGAATTTACTACCAGTCATCACGACTTGGAGCAGCTCAGATGTTTCCTGTGATCCAAACGACTCATGACGCTCAATGAGAACAGTCCAATGATCGTGGGCCGTTTGGATATTAGACTTATCCGACTTCGGGTGATCGTGATCAAACGAGCTGAGTACTGCTTTGATCAGAGCAGGCGCGATCTCATAAGCTTGCTGTGTGGTGAAGCATGCTTTGAAGTCGTGTAAGGCCACACGTATGAGTCGAGACGAAGTGAGTTTGACCGCCGCACGATAATGCTCGTCTGTTCCTGGAAAAGTGAAAAACTCAGAGGACTTGAAGGTGAGGCGGGATTTCAAACGGTTGTTATCGCTCATAGCACTCTCAAATTGGTTTCCTAAATCCAATTCGGCCTACTTCCATCAAACCTTTAACATTTACAAAAAAAATATCACAGATAAGGCGCTCCATTTGTAAATGGACGAGGGACTGTCAGTCGTCTCCCCAAGGATCAAATTTTCCCCCGTACTTGGCATGTAAGGCGCGATGTCGTTTGATCTGCCAAATCCACGGATCGTAGTCATCAGGCAACGTGGCGAGCGTGGCGCTGATGATCATTTGCACTGTTTCGTCGCGCAACAAGCGGCGAGTCAAATCGCGGCATTCGCCGAGCGTTACAGCACCATGCATGACATGATTTTCTTTCACATAGCGGTCGGTCATACCTACGCGCATATGACCGTATTCCTCCACGTCATCGGGGTAAATGTCTTCCAAGCTAAGGTGTCCCATTTCGAGCTCCAAGGCAAAAAACCGCTAGTAGGAGAGTACTCAAGCGTTGTCCGTGGACGCTATGGATAGGCGTGCACCATTGATGTAATCGCCCCTTCGCGCCAGCGCCTTCAAAAGCCAGCTAACAACAGGCGATCTAGTGTGCGCGATAGCCTCAGGTCAGATACCACCGTCGTGAGAGCCTGCCTTGAGCACACCCTGCGTACCAAACGAAGTGATTCCACAATCGCCACGTTGGAGCGTTGCTGAATTTCCACGTCAGCATCGCTCACCTGTTTGAAGCAACTCACGAAAACTTTTCCGTCCTACGCCTCGTATGAAACTTCCGAGAACGTAGTTGCCACTTTGAGTTTCAAGAAGCCAGAAACGTCCCTCTTTCCATACCCTCTGAATTTTCCCTGTTTGAAGAAGGCCGCCATCTGCTGGGCGAAAAGCGTCACCTTGCTCAACGTGACCGAATGACACGCCATGGCACATGTCATTTGCGATGAAGGCATCGCTGATGAATGCTGTGACCGGTACCGAATACTTTCGGACGCTCGCTTGATCAAGGCGACGCAGTTGAAAGTCGGTCAACGCTTTGCTATGAAATTCGACTTCGATGATTTCAGGCATTCAACAAAGACTCCAAATGACTCCAAAATGAATTGTCGGCAAACATCCCTTACCCGACCGACATCGAAAAAGCAGCCGCAACGGTCGCTTCTTTTCGCTGGCCTGGGCCCCAGAGAAGGTAGACGGTGTTCTTGGTTTCAAACATGCAGCCGTAAAGGAAAGATACTCCGAAGTTGCTCCGCACCCACATGCTCGGTTGGAAGCGACCCTTGCTGTCCAAGACTACTTCGTGAGCGTACAAAGTCGCTGGTAGCAGTCCGAGGCTTTTCAGCTTTTCTCCCTCATCAGGTGTCACAGTGAGGTCGATCAAGATCCACTGCCGCACCACGCAGAAGGCCTTACCAGGGAAGACAGTTTCTGCAAAAAAGATCAGGTCGTCCTGTGTACCGTGCCAGCCAGGCGTTTCTTCTCCTGCCCCATAGAGGAGTTGAGAGATTTCATCCAAGGTCACCATAGCGGTATCTCAAGTTGGTTTAGGTTGAGGAACGCTTGTATAGGTCTGCCCCGCCATGGTTACGAATTCATAGATTGGTAGTTCTTTGTCAGAGCTTTGCAATCTGATTTCGGCAAGCGGCTCCATTAGACGTTCACTTTGTCGGTTCATCCACGGTGGGGAGTTGAGATATACCATGGTTACAGCAAGAAATTCGGAATCTCCCGAGTTGCAAATAGCTTGAACAGATGCTGCGTCGCAGACGAGGCGTGTGCTTGGCCCCATAGTCCCATCGAAGAACCCCACACCTTCTATCAAGAAAAAATATTGGTTGTGACTAAGATCTACTGACTTCCACAGCAAGAGGTTTTCATCCGGCATTTTAAATCTCCCTTGCAGCTGACTCTCGTTTGTTCTGAACACAACACAGTTCCTGGCTGACGATTTATTTATTTAGCGCTCATCTGAATTCAGATAGTAAGTATTAGATCACTTACAAAACCGGTCTCTTCAAAAGGATAGCCCCTTGGATTGGACGCATAGCGAATGCCTTCTATGGTTTTGTGGTAGCCGACATGCGTATGTCCATGCAACCAAATGTCTATATTGCATCCTGCAAACTCCCGCCAATCATTGACATAAGCTGCAGCCAAATGCCCCATTTCATATTTAATCCCAGGCGCGCACTCCGGCAAGGGCGCATGATGCGTTACGACAACCGTCTTTCCTTGATGCTTGGTAGACAAGTTCGAGAGCAACCATTGTTTCGTAAATTGCGACTTTTGCTGGAGGTCTATTGGCCTTATCCGGTGGTAATGATTTCCTGCTCTGATTTGTTTGTAGTCATTCATGGAAATCTGAGCGGCAAGCATTGCAGTGGTGACGTTGTCTGTTGAGTAAAAATCAGTCCAACCTGTAGTACCAAGAAATCTTACGCCATCAATCACTACTTCATCGTTCTCTAATACGTGAACATGAGGGAGTGCCTTCTCACGCATTTTTTCCAACGTTCGGTTTAGGTGGCCTTTGTAAAACTCGTGGTTTCCAGCAACGTAGATCACAGGGCAGTGGAAGTTTTTGTTAGCCCATACCACCCCTCTGGCTAGTAGATCGATGTCTCCTGCCAAGACAACGACATCCGCAACCTGCGTAGAAGGAGAGAAATCTTGAAACTCAAGGTGGAGGTCTGACAGCAAATGAATTTTCAAAATCTCCTCCCTTAAAAAGACTATCTGCGCCGTCAATTAATGACTATTGTTTGCCAGGGGTACTGAACGCGCTGGAGTGAAAATGTACCACTTAAAAATTTCAGTCGGAATCTTTGCGGGTGGTGCCGAGTTGATTTATCAGCTGCTATCGAACAAGAAGCAAAGTGATCTGTCATTCCGCGCTTCCTGATAATTTGCTACTGGATACCCAGCCAACCAAATCAAGATCCCACTTTAGGTATTATATTCCATGGCATGGGATTGTTCAATATGGCCTTATCCTCGCTTTTGAGGATTCGCCATGATCATGAGGGAATCGCTGGCGGCAGTACTCCGACTAGTTCGATCTGCTCGCGGCCTTTCGAAGGAAGATCTTCAAGAGCAGATTGATCCCAAGCATCTATACAATCTCGAGAACGCCAAGACCGGCATAACCCTCGATATGTTGAATACGACCTCCTCAGCATTGAGTGTCGATCCATTGGCTCTACTTGTGGTCGCATCATGTTTTGACAAAAAACTGTCTCTCGATGACGCTCTCGAACGTCTCCGCATAGAGATAAAGAGTCTCATCGACCTAGGGGTCGTGAAAGGATTGCCCGAGCAATTCGTTGATGGCTCACTCGTGCCCAGTAAGGCTGGCCAACGCTCATCTCTAGAAAAAATAGAAGCTGTGCTTCGTTGCCGCGCACAGGGGATGACGCAGAAAGAAGCGTCTGCCGTACTTGGTGTTCCGACTTCAACCGTTAACCGGATATGGCGGAAGCCGAAATAGGCAAACATCGAACGACAGCAAAGGAAGGCGGTTCCTATGGACAGTGATGCATTGGAATTTACCCATAACCGCCTTCCGCAGCTCCTTCCAAGAAAATCTCTCGCATTTGTGGGTAGCATCACCCAGTTTCTGGGTAGAGGAATTTTTGCGGTGCAGCTGACAGCGCGAGATGGCAAACCTAACTGAAATGTAAACCCCGCGCGCCCCTGAATACGGGCGATTTACTCTTTTCAGCATCCGAATTTTTTACCTACAGAAGCGATGAGCTATCCCCAGGTTTACAAAGCTGGTGAAAAAAAGCCTTCGAGGGGACTTGTTTACATTTTTTATCTAGGGCAGGCTATCAGCCGAATACATACGAATGTCGATCATTAAAAAAGGCTGGCATTTCGGGGGCTTGAAGGATTTTTCAAGCTGTACACTCATAGACTCAACAAACTTGAACTAGGTTTCCATTGGTAAGTCTTCCGAAATAGGAGGCGGGTAAAGCGATCGCACAACACCACCGCGCCACGGGACAACGCCGGGCGGATAACGCCGGCCAGGTGCTGGGCTCGCGCGGCAAACACCAACAACAACTCGGTGTCCGGGTCCATGACTTCATCGACCGGCGCCAACAGCACCTCGCGGATCCGCTCGGCCAATGGCGTACCCCCCGGCTCGCGGGTCAGCACCACTTCGATACCGGCGGCGCGCAGGCGCCCGGCGAGGTATTCGCGGTTGGTGCTCTTGCCGGCGCCTTCGGGGCCTTCCAGGGTAATAAACAAGCCAGTCACAGGCAGTCCTTAGTCAGAATCATTGCGGGCTTTGCGGCGCGGGTGCATCCGGTTCGGGCGCGGGTGCAGCAGCGGGCTCTTTAGCAGGTTCATGAGTTGCTTCTTGAGCCGGTTCTGGCGGCGTCACTGGCGGCAAGATCTCGGGCGCAGGGTCAGGCGAAGCCGCCGGGATCGGTGCCTGCTCGTTCGTCGCCTCTGGTGCGGTGACCGGCGCCGGGCTGGAGCGATAATCGGCGCGCCGCTTGAGCTGAAATTCACGCACCGCGCTGTTGTGAGCATCCAGATCATCGGAGAACACGTGGCTGCCATCACCGCGCGCGACAAAATACAGACTGTTGCCGGCCACCGGGTTCAGCGCTGCATGAATCGCTTCGCGGCCGACCATCGCAATCGGCGTCGGCGGCAGGCCAGAGATTACGTAGGTGTTGTATGGGGTCGCTTCCTTGAGATGGGCGCGGGTCAACTTGCCGTTGTAACGATCACCGAGGCCGTAGATCACGGTCGGATCGGTCTGCAACAACATGCCCATTTCCATGCGCCGCACGAACACCCCAGCGATTTGCCCACGCTCTTGCGGTACGCCGGTTTCCTTTTCCACCAGCGAAGCCATGATCAGCGCTTGATAGGGCTCGGTGTACGGCACGTCAGCCGAGCGCTGCGCCCATTCCTTGGCGAGGACGTCATCGAGGCGATCGTAGGCTTTTTTCAGCAGCTCGACGTCGGTCATGCCACGCACGAAACGGTAGGTATCCGGGAAGAACCGACCTTCCGGAAAGATCCCGGTATGACCGAGCTTGTCCATCACTTCGCTGTCGCTCAAGCCGTTCAGCGTCTGCTCAAGTTTTTCATCCTTGGCCAGGGCTGCACGGACCTGACGGAAATTCCAGCCTTCGACCAGGGTCAGGCTGTACTGAACCATTTCCCCGCGTTTCCACAGACCGATCAGGCCTTCTACGGTCATGCCGGGCTGCATGCGGTACTCGCCACTGTGCAACGGTTGTCCGGCCAGATTGAAGCGCCAATACACGCGCAGCCAAAACGCGTCCTTGATGACGCCATCGGCTTCGAGTCGATAGAAAGTGCGGGTAGGTGTCGTGCCCTTGGGCACCTCCAGCAATTCTTCCTGAGTGATGTTCAGCGGCTGTTCCAGCGCCGAATGAATCTTCCAGGCAGAAGCGCCCAACAACAGCCCCGCCAGAACCAGTCCGGTTTCCAGCAGCAGCAAGAATTTACGTCTCACGTATCAAGCATCCAGTAGCGCGCGGGCAATGGTTTGGAGTTTACGGGTGAGCGGCCCAACCGGCCAGCTCAGTGCTGCATAGGCGCGCACCGGCCAAACGCCATAAACGCTGTTGCAGACGAAGACCTCATCAGCCCATTGCAGCTGTTCCAGGGTGATGTCGGTGATTTGCGTGGAGATTCCCAACGACTCGGCTTGAAACAATAATTCCGCACGCATCACGCCGGCAACGCCGCAACGCTTGAGATCGGCGCCAATCAACACGCCATCGCGAACCAGGAACAGATTACTGAACACACCTTCAATCACGCGCCCGGCCTGATCGAGCATCAAACCTTCGGCATGCTCGGTGTCTTGCCATTCGGAACGGGCAATGACTTGCTCAAGACGATTCAGGTGCTTGAGGCCGGCGAGCAAGGGTTGTCTGGACAGTCGTGTAATGCAAGGAAACAGGCGGACGCCTTGCTCTGCATGCACAGCAGGATAAGCAGCGGGTGGATTGCCCTGAAGAATGCGTCGGGCCTGGGCCGCAGGATCGGGCGCGTAACCGCGCAGGCTGTCGCCGCGGGTAAGGATGAGTTTGAGCACGCCCTCACCCAGTGCTGCGGCGTAGGCCAGCAGCTCGCTACGGATCAACACGTGATCGGCAGTGATCGCCAGGCGTGAACAGCCTAGCGCCAGACGCGCCAGATGCCGGTCCAGCAACAGCGGCTGCCCGCCACGCACGGCAATGGTCTCGAACAGACCATCACCGTAAGCCAGGCCGCGATCCTTCAGCGACAGAGCGTCAGCCGGCTGACCGTCGACCCAGCTGTCCATCAGTCAGCGAACCGGCGGAACACCAGCGAGCCGTTGGTACCGCCAAACCCGAAGGAGTTGGACAGCACCACATCGATGTCCATGTTGCGCGCGGTGTGCGGCACGAAGTCGAGGTCGCAGCCTTCGTCCGGCTCATCGAGGTTGATGGTCGGCGGCGCCACCTGGCCGTTGATCGCCAGCACACTGAAGATCGCCTCGACCGCGCCCGCCGCACCCAAAAGGTGGCCGGTCATGGACTTGGTCGAACTGACGGCCAGCTTGTAGGCGTGATCGCCGAACACCGACTTGATCGCGCAGGCTTCGGCAAGGTCGCCGGCCGACGTCGAGGTTCCGTGGGCATTGATGTACTGGACTTGATCGACGTTGACCTTGGCGTCGCGCAAGGCATTGGTGATGCAACGTGCAGCACCCGCACCGTCAGCCGGCGGCGACGTCATGTGGTAGGCATCGCCGCTGGTACCAAAACCGATCAGTTCGCCATAGATGGTTGCGCCGCGTGCCTTGGCATGTTCCAACTCCTCAAGCACCAGCGCACCGGCACCGTCGGACAGGACGAAGCCATCACGGCCCTTGTCCCATGGACGGCTGGCGCGGGTCGGCTCGTCGTTGCGGGTAGACAGCGCACGGGAGGCACCGAAGCCGCCCATGCCCAGACCGCAAGCCGCCATCTCGGCGCCGCCGGCAATCATCACGTCGGCTTCGTCGTACATGATGTTGCGGGCTGCCATGCCGATGCAGTGCGTACCGGTGGTGCATGCGGTGGCGATGGCGTAGTTAGGTCCCTGTGCACCCAGATGGATCGACAGGAAACCGGAAATCATATTGATGATCGAGCCAGGCACGAAAAACGGAGAGATCCGTCGTGGGCCGGAATCATGCAGGGTACGGCTGGTGTCTTCGATATTGGTCAGACCGCCAATGCCCGAGCCCATGGCCACGCCAATGCGCTCACGGTTGGCGTCGGTGACTTCCAGACCGGAATTGCGCACTGCCTGAAAACCTGCGGCCAGACCGTACTGAATGAACAGGTCGAGTTTGCGAGCTTCCTTGACCGACAGGTACTCCTCGACATTGAAGCCCTTTACCGAACCGCCAAAACGGGTGGAATAGGCAGAAAGGTCGGTGTGTTCGATCAGACCAATGCCACTGCGGCCAGCCAGAATGCCCTGCCAACTGCTCGGCACATCCGTGCCCAGTGGCGACAACATACCCATACCGGTGACTACGACGCGTCTACGCGACACAGCACTCTCCTTTTTTCAAATGACGACTTTGCATCAGGCCTAAAGAAAAAACCGCACGCCATGATGGCAGTGCGGTTTTTCCATGACAGCTAGCAACGATTACAAGCTATTAAGCCTGGTGGTTAGTAACGTAATCGATTGCAGCTTGTACAGTAGTGATCTTCTCAGCTTCTTCGTCAGGGATTTCGGTCTCGAATTCCTCTTCCAGAGCCATCACCAGCTCAACGGTGTCAAGGGAGTCGGCACCCAGGTCTTCAACGAAGGAAGCAGTGTTGATCACTTCTTCTTCTTTAACGCCCAGTTGCTCAGCAACGATTTTCTTGACGCGCTCTTCGATGGTGCTCATACCTTGTTTTCACTCCTAATGGACAAATTCAGGCAGCTGGCCAGTGGGTAAGTGTATAGAAAGACTTTTCAGTTTTTCAACTGAAAGCTTCACTCCTCAAACCCGGCGACCCTCTGCCTATAAATAGATTGCAGCTTTATAACGGATTTTAGACAGCTCGTATGACATTTTTTTGAAGCAATCCGTCACATTTAACTCATGTACATCCCGCCGTTCACCGGGATTGTAGCCCCAGTAACGTAAGCCGCACCGTCGGATGCAAGAAAAGCGACCACAGACGCGATCTCTTGAGCTTGCCCCAGACGGCCCAGCGGAATTTGCGTCTGCAAGGCTTCACGCTGCGCCTCGGGCAGTTCGCGGGTCATATCGGTGTCGATGAACCCAGGGGCCACCGAGTTTACCGTAATCGAACGCGAACCGACTTCACGCGCCAGAGCACGGCTGAAACCTTCCAGACCTGCCTTGGCGGCAGCGTAGTTTACTTGGCCTGCGTTGCCCATGGCACCCACAACCGAGCCAATACTGATAATTCGTCCCCAACGGGCCTTTGTCATACCGCGCAAAACGCCCTTGGACAGGCGGAACAGACTGTTCAGGTTGGTATCGACGACGTCATGCCACTCGTCGTCTTTCATGCGCATCATCAGGTTATCGCGGGTGATACCGGCATTATTGACCAGGATCGCCGGCGCACCGAACTGCTCCTGAATGCTCGCCAACACCGCGGCAACGGATTCGTCGCTGGTGACATTGAGTTCCAGGCCGGTGCCTTGAATACCATTTTCTTTCAGGGTTGCGGCGATGCGTTCGGCACCCGAGGCGGATGTCGCGGTGCCCACAACGATGGCGCCCTGACGACCCAGCTCCAGGGCGATGGCCTGGCCGATACCGCGGCTCGCACCGGTGACCAGTGCAACTTTACCTTGCAGACTCATGCAAGCTTCTCCTGATTCAGGCCTGTGCCGCACGGGCGGCAGCGAAGGCGTCTGGGGTATTGAGGTTGGATGTCGACACGCCTTCGGCGCAGCGTTTGTTCAGGCCTGCGAGCACTTTGCCAGGGCCACATTCGACCAATTGGGTCGCGCCCTTCGCGGCCAGCGCCTGGACCGACTCGACCCAGCGCACAGGCTTGTAGAGCTGCTCAAGCAGATCGCGCTTGAGGGTTTCGAGATCGGCCGGCACGTTCGCGCTGACGTTTTGTACCACAGGAATCTGTGGTTCCTGCCAGTTGATCGCAGCGATCGACTCGGCAAAACGTTCTGCCGCTGGACGCATCAGCTCGCAATGGGACGGCACGCTGACCGGCAATGGCATGGCGCGCTTGGCACCACGCGCCTTGCATCCCTCAATAGCGCGCTCGACCGCAGCCTTGGCGCCTGCGATCACGACTTGACCCGGGGAATTGAAATTGACCGCGCTGACCACTTCGCCTTGCGCCGCTTCGGCGCAGGCTGCCAGTACGTCAGCGTCGTCCAGACCGAGAATCGCAGCCATACCGCCCTGCCCGGCCGGAACGGCTTCTTGCATTAACTGACCGCGACGTTCCACCAGCTTCACCGCGTCGCCCAGACTCAGGCTGCCCGCAGCGACCAGGGCGCTGTACTCGCCCAGGCTGTGACCGGCGACGTAAGCCGGACGCGCACCGCCTTCCGCCAGCCACAGACGCCACAAGGCGATCGAAGCGGTCAGAATGGCCGGCTGGGTTTTGTCGGTTTGATTGAGTTGCTCTTCCGGCCCTTGCTGGGTCAGTGCCCACAGGTCGTAACCAAGCGCAGCGGAAGCTTCTTTGAATGTTTCGAGGACCACCGGATGTTGCGCGCCCAACTCGGCCAGCATGCCGAGGGACTGCGAACCCTGTCCTGGAAAGACGAATGCGAGGGAAGCAGACATGTAACAAGCCCCTAATGATCTTGTCGTCGGAGAATTGACGTCCCGCCTGGGGGACGCAAGAAACTGACAGTTGGATGGCTAATTGAACTGAGCGGTCACATTTAAGCATTGTCCGACGAAAACGCCTAAAGCAACAAATCCTCCAGACGACCGTGAATGCGTTCCGGCAGGTTTTCCTGAATCTCGATCAAGGCACGCTGAATCGCACTCTGGAAGCCCTGAACCCCCGCCGAGCCATGGCTTTTCACCACAATTCCCTGCAACCCGAGGAAGCTTGCGCCGTTATGCCGAGCAGGCGCCAGGTCAGCCTGAAGACGCTTCATCAGTGGCAGCGCCAGGGCACCGACCATTTTCGATGCGAGGTTTTTGTTGAAAAGAGCCTCTATTCGCCCGGCAATCATGGTCGCCAGACCTTCACTGGACTTGAGCAAAATATTGCCGACAAAACCGTCACACACCACCACATCTGCCTCGCCACGGTACAAACCGTCACCTTCGACAAAACCGATGTAGTTTATGCCGCGAGCACTCTGCAACAAGGTCGCCGCCAGTTTGACCTGCTGATTGCCCTTGATGTCCTCGGTGCCGATGTTCAGCAATGCGACCCGTGGACGAACGATGCCCAGGGTTTCCGCCGCCACTGAGCCCATCACCGCAAACTGCAGCAAATGCTCGGCACTGCAATCGACGTTGGCGCCGAGGTCGAGCAACTGACAGTAACCCTTCTGCGTCGGAATCGCCGCGACCATGGCGGGTCGATCTATGCCCGGCAAGGTTTTCAACACGAATCGCGACAAGGCCATCAGCGCGCCGGTATTGCCGGCGCTGACGCAGGCCTGAACCTTGCCATCACGCAACAGCTCGAGCGCCACACGCATCGACGAGTCCGGCTTGCCGCGCAAGGCCTGGGCAGGTTTTTCGTCCATGGTGATGACTTCGGATGCCGGGGCAATTGACAGGCGCGAGCGATCCGCAGCCGATTGGCCGGCGATCAGTTCTTCAAGAAGGGAGGGTTGACCGACAAGGGTCAGGTGCAGCGAGGGCGTAGCATTCAGACAAGCAAGGCTGGCCTGGACAATGCTGCGGGGACCGAAGTCCCCGCCCATTGCGTCAATCGCGATGACTTGAGCAGACAAGTGATTACTCGTCAGCGCCCTTGTCGATCACTTTACGGCCACGGTATACGCCTTCTGGCGATACGTGGTGACGCAGGTGAATTTCACCGGTGGTTTTTTCTACAGACAGAGTGCTTGCCGTCAGGGCGTCGTGCGAACGACGCATGTCACGGGCAGAGCGGGATTTTTTGTTCTGCTGAACAGCCATAATTGATTAACTCCTAAACGTTTGGGTCACGCTTTAACTGCGCCAATACACTGAACGGGTTGGACCGCGTTACCTCGTCCTCGCTCGGTTCGGGCTCATCGAGACCCGCCGGCTGCTGGCATTCTTCCGGATGATGAGCAGGCACAATGGGCAAGGCGAGCAAAAGCTCCTCCTCGATCAGTGACTGCAGATCCAAAGGATCTTCGCCCAGTTCCAGCACGTCATAACCTTTCGGCAACGACTGGGTATTCGCACCCTCCTTCACCACAGCATAACTGCATTCGCTGTGGATCGGCAGGGTGACCAGCTCAAGACAACGCTGGCAAACCATTTTGACTTCGGTGTCGATAAAGCTGTGGATTACCACAGACTTACGTTCATCTCGTTCAAAAACGAATTTAGCCTGCACCGTACCGACAGTGTCGGAAAGCGGGTCGCAGAGTCTCTCCAAATCGGCCAGCAGCAGTTCACCTTGAAGGGTGGTGCCACGGTCAGCCAATTTGCGCGGGTCAACGTGAGGTGGAATCGGGTCATTCAACATAGGCGCAGCATTATAGGGATGCCCCCGGCCATGTCAAAGGAAATTCAGCCCTGTCCGTCACCTGGAAGCCTCGCTAGAATTCGCACCTGCCTTCTGGAGATGCGCATGCTGCCTTTATTACTCGCTTCGAGCTCGGTATATCGCCGGGAATTGCTGGCCCGCTTGCAGTTGCCATTCACCTGCAGCTCGCCGGATATCGATGAAAGCCATCGGCCGAACGAGTCCGCCGTCGAGCTGGTAAAACGCCTCGCCAAAGAAAAAGCCCTGGCCCTTGCCGACAGCCATCCCGCTCATCTGATTATCGGTTCCGACCAGGTCGCAGTGCTCGGCGAGCGCATTATCGGCAAACCCCACACCTTCGAAAAGGCCCGCGAGCAGTTGCAGGCCTCAAGCGGCGCCAGCGTGACCTTCCTGACCGGCCTCGCCCTGCTTAACAGCCAGACCGGTCTCTGCCACGTCGACTGCGTGCCGTTCACCGTGCACATGCGCCCACTCGACACCCCAAGCATCGAACGCTACCTGCGCGCCGAACAGCCCTACGACTGCGCTGGCAGCTTCAAGGCCGAAGGTTTAGGGGTGAGCCTGTTTCAAAGCACCGAAGGCCCTGACGCCACCAGCCTGATCGGCCTACCGCTGATTCGCCTGATCGACATGCTGCTGGCCGAAGGCGTGCAAATCCCCTGAGACGCCATCACCGGCAAGCCGACGCCTACACGTTATGTGATAGCTCAAAAAAAACCGGCCACGAAGGCCGGTTTTTTTATGCGGAGGGAAAATCAGCGCAGCGACGGACCATGAAAGCCCATCCACATCGCCAACTGCTCAGCCACGCTGGCGCCAAGTTTCTTCGAAAAGCGATCAAACGGCGATTCCTGAACGGTGAAATCCACCAGCTCTTTCTCGCCGATCACATCACGCGCTACCGAACTGGCATTGCCCAGACCATCGATCAGACCCAGCGGCAGCGCTTGCTCACCGGACCAGACCAACCCAGAAAACAATTCCGGATGCTCTTTATCCTTGAGGCGATCGCCACGACCCTTCTTGACACTGCTGATGAACTGCTGGTGCGTCGTATCCAGCACGCCCTGCCAGAACTGAGTCTCCTCAGGCTTCTGCGGCTGGAACGGATCAAGGAACGACTTGTGCTCACCCGACGTGTAGGTCCGACGCTCGACGCCGAGCTTCTCCATGGTGCCGACAAACCCGTAACCCGCCGCCGTCACACCAATGGAACCCACCAGACTCGCCTTATCGGCGTAAATCTGATCCGCTGCACTGGCGATGTAATAAGCACCGGAGGCGCCCAGATCGGAGATCACCGCGTAAACCTTGGTCTGCGGATGCAAGCCGCGCAACCGTTGAATCTCGTCATAAACATAGCCGGATTGCACCGGACTGCCGCCCGGGCTGTTGATGCGCAGGATGACACCTTTAACCTTCTCATCCTCGAAGGCCGCTCGCAGGCTGCCAACGATATTGTCAGCACTGGCGGGCTCCTTGTCGGCGATCATGCCGGTCACGTCGATCAGCGCAGTGTAATTGGCGCTACGGGTGGCGGCTTTTTCCATGTCCATCAGCGGCGTGAACAGAATCAACGCGCCAAACAGGTACACAAAGGTCAGCAACTTGAAGAAAATCCCCCAGCGACGCGACCGGCGCTGCTCCTGCACGCTGGCGAGCAGGGTCTTTTCCAGCAGCTTCCAGCTTTTTTCGTCACCGCTCTCTGCGCTCGGCTTGGCGGGCGCTTTCCATTCGTCGGTCATGCCATCTACCCCAGCAAAAACGTATTAAGCCCGCTGACTCAGCCAGGCATGCAGTTCTGAAAAACGATCAATGGCCAATGCCGGCTCGAACAATTTCAGCGCTTCAATCGATTGCGCGCCATAGCTGACCGCCACCGAATCCATGCCGGCATTGCGCGCCATCTGCAGATCGAAGGACGAATCGCCAACCATCAACGCTTGCTCCGGACGAACCTCGCAATGGGCGAGAATCTGCTCAAGCATCAATGGATGGGGCTTGCTGGCGGTTTCATCGGCGGCACGAGTGATGTCGAAATAACCGTCCCAGCCGTGCGCCTTCAACACCCGATCCAGCCCGCGACGGGCCTTACCGGTGGCGACGGCCAAATGATAACCCTCGGCGCGAAACGCCTCCATCGACTCGACAACCCCTTCAAACAACGGCGAAGGCACGGCTTCCGAGGCGATGTAGTGGTCCGCATAATGCTCGCGAAACGCCACCAGCTCGGTATCGCTGATCTCGGGATACAACGTGCGAATCGCTTCCGGCAGGCCCAGACCGATGATGCCCTTTACAGCAAAGTCATCGCGCAATTGAAAACCGGAACGCTCGGACGCGACGTGCATCGCCTCGACAATCCGACCAATGGAGTCGGCGAGAGTGCCGTCCCAATCGAAAATCAGCAGTTTGTAATCAGAGGGGTGCACTCAGGCGCTCCACGGTCTTGGCCCACATCTCATCCACCGGCGCTTGCAACTTCAACTCGCCACCATCCGGCAGCGGCACGGTCAGCATGTAGGCGTGCAAGAACAGACGCTTACCGCCCAAATCGCGGATTTCCTTGCTGAAACCTTCGTCGCCGTACTTGGTGTCGCCAGCGATGCAATGCCCGGCGTGCAGGGTGTGAACGCGGATCTGGTGAGTCCGGCCGGTGATCGGCTTGGCTTCGATCAGCGTGGCAAAGTCACCGAAACGACGCAGGACCTTGAACACGGTCACAGACTCCTTGCCCTCCTCCTCGTCGACCTCGACCATGCGCTCGCCGGAACGCAGATTACTCTTGCCGAGCGACGCACGAACTTGCTTGATCGAGGCCGCCCAGTTACCACGGACCAGCGCCATATAGCGCTTATCGACACCATCACCGCGCAATGCCGTGTGCAAGTGACGCAGCATGCTGCGCTTCTTGGCGATCATCAGCAGACCAGAAGTGTCACGGTCAAGACGGTGAACCAGTTCGAGCTCCTTGCAATCCGGACGCAACTGACGAAAGGCTTCGATCACCCCGTACGTCAGGCCGCTGCCGCCATGAACCGCGATGCCGCAAGGCTTGTTGATCACGATCAGCGCCTTGTCTTCATAGACAATCGAGGCTTCGAGTCGCTGCAACAGGCCCTGGGCCAGCGGCACAGGTTCGTCGCGTTCGGGCACGCGAACCGGCGGCACGCGCACGATATCGCCCGCCTGCAGCTTGTATTCGGGCTTGATCCGACCTTTGTTCACTCGCACTTCGCCCTTGCGCAAAATGCGATAAATCAAGGTCTTGGGCACGCCTTTGAGCCGAGCGAGAAGGAAGTTATCAATACGTTGGCCGGCATATTCCGGCGAGACCTCAAGCAGTTGTACGGCTGGGGTCGAGGGGGCAGTAGTCGTCATGGCGCGGATGATATCAATTTTTTATGGAATTGAAGCACTTAATCATTACTGCTATAGTCGCGAACGCCGCCAAAAGCGGCCTGGACAGCGGACCAACGGTCAAAAACCGGCCCTGACCAATGCAATTCACCAGGACGCGAGGCCGTCCTACGGGGCTTTTGCTACGTAACGGTGGAGTTTGCAGGTGTAACGAGCGCAGGTGACATGAGGCCTGAATCACGCCGCAAAGCAGAGTTTTCACTCGCTTCGCGAGCCAATATTCACGGCCAGTTCACAAAGTGCAGTCAGCTGCGAATGACCCCGAGCGAACGCTTCGGAAACAACGCCTAAATTAGCCATGATGCGTGACCTCCCCTTTCGGAGCTCACGGTAAATGCCAACCCGCTGCGGATTCTGCGCGCGGCAGCACCCGAATTATCAGGGATACGTGTAGGGTGGAGATGCACAACCGCTGGACTGTGTAGCAATAGGCTTTATCAAGACGCTTCATCTCGTCCACAGCCGCCGGTTGATTCCTCCTCCTGACTGAGTGCTTAAGTAGCCACAGCAAGCAGGACGCGTACGTCGCGACAAAGGCCCGCATTGGCCGGACATCGCTGGACACGGGAATGGCCAACCACTCCTGACGCACCTGACACCGACCGTGAGAAGTCGTGTGTGCCGAACGCCGTTTCCGGCAGCCCGGAAACCGACGGTACTACATGAAAAGAATGCTGATTAACGCAACTCAACCCGAAGAGTTGCGTGTTGCACTGGTAGATGGCCAACGCCTCTACGACCTGGACATCGAATCCGGTGCACGCGAGCAGAAGAAGGCCAACATCTATAAAGGCCGGATTACTCGCATCGAACCAAGCCTTGAGGCTGCCTTTGTCGATTTCGGCTCCGAGCGCCACGGCTTCCTGCCCCTTAAAGAAATCTCCCGCGAATACTTCAAGAAAGCCCCCGAAGGCCGCGTCAACATCAAGGACGTCCTGAGCGAAGGCCAGGAAGTCATCGTTCAGGTCGAAAAAGAAGAACGTGGCAACAAGGGCGCCGCCCTGACCACCTTCATCAGCCTGGCCGGTCGTTACCTCGTTCTGATGCCGAACAACCCGCGTGCCGGCGGTATTTCCCGTCGCATCGAAGGTGAAGAGCGCAACGAACTGCGTGAAGCCCTGAACGGTCTGGTTGCCCCGGCCGACATGGGTCTGATCGTGCGCACTGCTGGCCTGGGCCGCAGCAGCGAAGAAATGCAGTGGGACCTCGATTACCTGCTGCAACTCTGGACCGCCATCAAAGAAGCCTCGCTGGATCGCTCCGCGCCATTCCTGATCTACCAGGAAAGCAACGTGATCATCCGCGCCATCCGCGATTACCTGCGCCAGGACATCGGCGAAGTACTGATCGACAGTGTTGAAGCCCAGGACGAAGCCCTGACCTTCATTCGCCAGGTGATGCCGCAGTACGCCAGCAAGATCAAGCTGTACGAAGACAGCGTTCCGCTGTTCAACCGTTTCCAGATCGAAAGCCAGATCGAGACCGCTTTCCAGCGCGTCGTTGAACTGCCTTCCGGCGGCTCCATCGTTATCGATCCGACCGAAGCCCTGGTGTCCATCGACATCAACTCGGCGCGCGCCACCAAAGGCAGCGACATCGAAGAAACCGCCCTGCAGACCAACCTTGAAGCCGCCGAAGAAATCGCCCGTCAGTTGCGCTTGCGCGACATCGGCGGCCTGATCGTCATCGACTTCATCGACATGACCCCTGCCAAGAACCAGCGCGCTGTGGAAGAAAAAGTCCGCGAATGCCTGGAAGCCGACCGCGCTCGCGTGCAAGTCGGTCGCATCTCGCGCTTCGGCCTGCTGGAAATGTCCCGTCAGCGCCTGCGTCCATCGCTCGGCGAAAGCAGCGGCATCGTTTGCCCACGTTGCAACGGCACCGGCATCATCCGTGACGTTGAATCGCTGTCGCTGGCGATCCTGCGCCTGATCGAAGAAGAAGCCCTGAAAGACCGCACCGCCGAAGTTCGCGCCCAAGTGCCGATTCCGGTCGCAGCCTTCCTGCTCAACGAAAAACGCAACTCGATCACCAAGATCGAACTGCGCACCCGTGCCCGCATCGTCATTCTGCCGAACGATCACCTCGAAACGCCGCACTTCGAAGTTCAGCGTCTGCGCGATGACAGCCCGGAAGCCACGGTCGGCCAGTCCAGCTACGAAATCGCTGCTGCCGCTGCCGAAGTCGAAGAAGTCCAGCCCGCCGCTGCGACCCGCACCCTGGTTCGCCAGGAAGCCGCGGTCAAGACCGCTCCGGCCCGCGCCAACGCTCCGGTTCCGACCGAAGTCGTCGCTGCCGCGCCAGTGGCTGCACCGGTTGCCGTGCCAGAACCAAGCCTGTTCAAAGGCCTGGTGAAGTCGCTGGTCAGCCTGTTCGCGACCAAGGAAGAACCTGCTGCTCCGGTTGTGGTTGAAAAACCAGCGACCACCGAGCGTCCGGCCCGTAACGAAGAGCGTCGCAACGGTCGTCAACAGAGCCGCAACCGTAACGGTCGCCGCGATGAAGAACGCAAGCCTCGTGAGGAACGTGCACCGCGTGAAGAACGCGCACCACGTGAACCGCGCGAAGCCCGTGAAGAAACTCCGGCAGTCGCTCGCGAAGAGCGCGCACCACGTGAAGAGCGTGCACCACGCGCCCCTCGTGAAGAACGCGCACCGCGCGCGCCTCGTGAAGATCGCAAGCCACGTGGCGAGCGTGAAGAACGAGTGCGTGAATTGCGCGAGCCTCTGGATGCCGCTGCTCCGGCCGCCGCTGCTGCCACCGCTACCACTGAAGAGCGTCCAGCCCGTCAGCCACGTGAAGAGCGTGCGCCACGCCCGCCACGTGAAGAGCGTCAACCACGTGCAGAGCAAGCTGCGGCCGCTGTGGCTGAAGAAGAACTGACCGGCAACGAAGAGCAACTGCAGGAAGACGGTCAGGAAGGCGCCGAAGGCGATCGTCCACGCCGCCGCTCCCGTGGCCAGCGTCGTCGCAGCAACCGTCGCGAGCGTCAACGCGATGCCAACGGCAACGTGATCGAAGGTTCGGAAGAGTCGGAATCCGCTGAAGGTAACGAGGCAGCCGAAAGCAACGAAGCGCCAAGCGCTGCCGATCTGGCCGCCGGCCTGGCGGTTACCGCAGCCGTTGCCAGCACCGTGATCAGCGCTCCGGCCGAAGCACAAGCCAACGAGCAAGCCGAACGCGCCACGGCGACAACACTGGAAACTGCTCCAGTTGAAGCGCCAGTCGTTGAAGCGACCACGCCTGTAGAAGCAACCGCCGCTCCGGAAGTCGAAGTGGCCCCGGTTCGTGAAGCACAGCCTCAAGTCGAAGCTGCCGCTGAGCCAACCGTCGTTGCTGAAGCACCTGTCGTGATTGCAGAGCCGGTGGTTGAAACCGTCGCTGAAACCGTGACCGAAACCGTTCGTGAAGTTCGCGAAGAGCAAACCGCTTTCAACTGGGTTGCCGAGCCGGCGGTTGCCGAAACACCAGCTCCCGTCGCTGAAGTAGCGGTTGTCGAGCCAGTGGTCGTGGTTGCCGAACCCGAGCCTGCTCCGGTTGTTGAAGCCCCTGTTGCCGCCGAAGTGGTTGCGCCAGTGGTTGAAGCCGCCCCAGTCAGCGCCCTGACCGAAAATGGCCGCGCACCGAACGACCCGCGTGAAGTGCGTCGTCGCAAGCGTGAAGAAGAGCGTCTGCAGAAGGAAGCCGAACTGGCTGCCGCTGCTGCTCCGGTTGAAGCGGTTGTCGCTGCCGAGCCTGCGCCGGTTGTTGCTGAAGTGGTCGAGGCAGCACCTGCTGTCGAATCGGCCATCGAAGAAGCACCGCGCTCCGTTCAGCAAGCGGTAGAGCAACACGAGCAAGCCCTGGAAAAAGAGCACGAGCCTAAACCTCTCGTCTGATTCCATCGGCCACTAAAAAGCCCCGCCTGGTGATCCAGGCGGGGCTTTTTTTATGTCGGTAGTTCAATAGATAGACCGCGTTATCGTTCTTCGCTGGCAGCCAGTTCCTACAGGATTTGTGTCGTACTCCAGGTATGTGATTCACAAACCTTGCCAGCGATGGCGGTGTATCAGGCGAAGACCAACGCCTGCGGCACATCCACATCCCACAACACCCCGACATCATCCACCGCGACCTCGACCAGCCTTGCCGAGGCAAACAACGGCTTGGCCCCACGATCACCCGACAATGCCATCAAGCCTGGTCCAAACGTACGCCCAAAACCGACCGGATGCCCGTATTCGCCATTTATCACCGGAACACTGATCCCATCATCAGAAATCCCCGCTAAAACCTGTTCAACCGTCGACGGCCGAATGAACGGCATATCCCCCAACACAATCAACCAGCCACCGAGCTGCGAACACGCCGCCACACCGGCCGCAATGCTGTCGCCCATGCCGGTCGATTCGATCAGTGCAATCTCGAAACCATACGCCTGAGCCATACGAACCACTTGCGGGCGATCTTCGGTGGTCACCAGTACGCGTTTCGCAACGGTGGCCGGTAAGTTGACCAACACCTGCTCGATCACCGAACGAACAGCGCCATCACGGCCAACGCAGTCCGCCAGCAGTTTGTCCTGATCGGCGCCGGCAACCTGTCGAAACCGATGGCCCTGCCCCGCCGCCAACACGATGACGCCGATTGGCTCAGTCATACGTCTTCCCGCAACGGCTTCTTCTGTTTCAGCTCGACGCCGTTCTTGATCGCAACTATTTCGGCCAGCAGCGACAAGGCGATTTCCGCCGGGGAATGGCTGCCGATGTGCAGACCGATCGGCCCGTGCAAGCGCTCGATGGCCTCTTGTGACAAGCCTAGCTGAGCCAGGTTTTCCCGGCGCTTCAGGCTGTTGACCCGCGAACCCAGCGCGCCGACATAGAACGCCCTGGAATCGAGCGCCGTGAGCAACGCCATGTCATCCAGGCGCGGATCGTGAGTCAACGCGACAATCGCCGTGCGTTCGTCAGTCTGGATGTTCAGCACCGCTTCGTCCGGCATGCCGGATACGAAGCGTCCGTGCTGCTCTTCCCAGCCGTAGACGAATTCGGTGCGCGGATCGCAGATCAGCACTTCGAAATCCAGCAGCCGTGCCATCTCGGCGACATAACGGGACAATTGCCCCGCGCCGATCAACAACAACCGCCAACGCGGACCGTAAATGGCGCGCAGCGTGGTGCCGTCGAAACTCAGCACATCGCTCTTGGTCGCCGGTTGCAACGTCACTTCACCGCTGGCGATATCCAGCGAGCGCGCGACGATTTCATGGGCCTCGCATCGCGCCAGCAACCCGGCAACCCAAGCCGGGTCGCCGACTCGCTCCTCGGTCAGACGCAAGGTGCCGCCGCACGGTAAACCAAACCGTGCGGCCTCCTCGCGAGTGACGCCATAAGTGATCAATTGCACCGGCGGTCCGTCAGCCGGAATCCGGCCATCGTGCAAGCGGGCAATCAGATCATCCTCGACGCAGCCACCGGACACCGAACCGATCACCACCCCGTCTTCACGCAGGGCCAGCATCGCGCCAGGCGCCCGGGGCGCGGTGCCCCAGGTCTGGACCACGCTGTACAACACCACCCGCTGACCGGCGCGGCGCCACTCCAGCACGCTGCGCAGGACGTTCAGATCGACGCTGTCCATCAGGCCTCGTCCTTTTGCCAACCTTGCAGTTGAAAACGCACCGGCAAGTCGCGGATGCGTTTGCCGGTGGCGGCGAAGATCGCATTGCACAGCGCCGGCGCAATCGGCGGCACGCCCGGTTCACCAACGCCGCCCAACGGCACCACGCCCGGTGGCGTGACCAGATGCACGGCGACTTCCTTCGGCGCCAGGGACATGCGCGCCACTTCGTACATGTGGAAGTTGTCTTGCTGGACCTTGCCGTCCTTGAAGCTGATTTCGCCCAGCACAGCGTTGCCCAGGCCCATCACGCAGGCACCTTCGAACTGCGAGCGAATCCGCTCCGGGTTGATCTGCGGGCCGCAATCCACCGCAATATCAGCCTTGTGTACGATCAATGTGCCATCGTCTTTGACTTCGACCTCGATCACCGCCGCCACATAGGTGACGAAGCTGTAATGCACCGCCAGCCCCAGGCCTCGGCCCTTCGGCAACTCTCGGCCCCAACCCGCGGCTTTGGCAGCGGTTTCCAGCACCGTGCGCATCCGTCCGGTGTCGATCGGATAGCGCTCCGGCGACTCGCCGTAGTTCCACTCTTCACTCAAGGTGCGCGGATCGATCTGACGGTCCGGGCCGAGCAATTTGATCTGGTACTTGAGCGGATCCTGTTTGGCCTTGTGCGCCAATTCATCGACAAAACTCTGGATCGCAAAGCCGTGAGGAATGTTCGACACCGAGCGATACCAGCCGACCCGCGTATGAATCGCTGCTTCCGGATTCTCCAGGCGCACGTTGGGAATCGCATAGGCCATGTTGGTAAAGCCCATACCCAGCTCGAACGCGGCCTCGTGGTTCATGCCCGGCGCGAACAGCGCGGTAATACTCGGTGCCACCGTGCGGTGCAGCCAGCCCGACGGCAGACCGTCCTTACCCAGGCTGGCCTTCAGGTATTCGGCCGAGACGGTGTGGAAATACGAACAGTGGATGTCGTCTTCACGGGTCCATTGCACCCGCACTGCCTTACCGGGAAATTCCTTGGCGAGGATCGCCGCTTCGATGATGAAATCCGGCTTGGACTTGCGACCAAAACCGCCGCCGAGCAGGGTGACGTGGAAGGTGACGTTATCGAACGCAATGCCCAGGCGTTCGCCGATTCGTTCACGGGTGACCTGCGGCGCCTGGCTTGGCGCCCAGGCTTCGCACACACCATCCTTGAAACGGGCGATGGCGACCATCGGCTCCATCGGTGCTTGCGTCAGGTGCGGCAAATAGTAAGAGGCCTCAAGGGTGCTGTCGGCGCTGCCCATGGCTTGGTCGATGTTGCCGGTATTGCGCACCACTTTGCCGGGCTTGAGTGACGCCGCTTCAATTTCCTTGCGATAGGCGATCGAGTCGTAACTGGCGTTGGGGCCCTCGTCCCACTCGATTTTCAGCGCCTCGCGGCCCTTGATGGCGGCCCAGGTGTTACTGGCCACCACCGCCACGCCGCCCAACGGCTGAAACTCCGAGGGCAGCGGACGCCCTTCGATCTGGATGACTTTGATCACCCCGGGGACTTTCAGTGCCGCGCTGTCATCCACGGATTTTACCTTCCCGCCGTAGACCGCCGGACGCGCGATGGTGGCGTAGAGCATGCCGTCGACATGCACGTCGGCGCCGTAAATCGCGCGACCGTTGACGATGTCAGCACCGTCGATGGCCTTGGTGCCTTCCTTGCCGATGTAGCGGAATTCTGACGGTTCCTTGAGCCGCAGGCTGTCACGCGGCGGCACCGCCAGCGCACTGGCAGCGACGGCAAGCGCGCCGTAACCCAGTTCACGACCACTCGGTTTATGGATGACTTTGTGCAGTTGCGCATGGCACTCGCTGACCGGGACTTTCCATTGTTCCGCGGCCGCCTGTTCGAGCATGGTCCGCGCAGCAGCGCCGCAGCGACGCATTGGTTCATACCAGTGGCGCATGCTGCGCGAACCGTCGGTGTCCTGGTTACCGAAGCGCACTTCGTCGCCCGGCGCCTGTTGCACCTTCACCATTGCCCAGTCGGCGTCGAGCTCATCGGCCACCACCATGGTCAGGCTGGTGCGTACGCCCTGGCCCATTTCCGAACGGTTGCAGACCACGGTCACCGTGCCATCTGCGGCGATGCTGACGTACACCTTCGGATCATCGATCCAGCCGTTGGGCATGCCGTCGGCGCCGAATTTCTTTTCCTTCTCGGCGGCGAACGCGTCCTGCCAGCCCCAACTCGCAGCGACCACCAGCGCACTGGTGGCACCGACGCCTTTGAGGAAACCACGGCGACTGAGGTTGCTCAGGGCGAAATCATTCGGTAACTGGCTCATGCCTTGGCCTCCTTCAGGTGGGTGGATGCCTGGCGGATGGCGGTCTTGATCCGGTTGTAAGTGCCGCAACGGCAAATATTGCCGACCATCGCCTCTTCGATCTGTTCGTCGCTCGGGTTCGGGTTGGTCTTGAGCAGTGCCGTGGCGGACATGATCTGCCCGCCCTGGCAATAACCGCACTGGGCGACGGCGGTGTCGAGCCAGGCCTGCTGAACGATTTGCCCGACCGGATCGGCGTGCAGGTTGTCGATGGTGCTGACGTTCTGGCCGATCACCGAGCCGATCGGCGTGATGCAACTGCGCGCCGGGGCGCCTTCGATATGAATGGTGCAGGCGCCGCACAGGCCCATGCCGCAGCCGAATTTGGTGCCGTTGTAACCGACCACGTCGCGGATGGCCCAGAGCAGCGGCATGTCCTCGGTGACATCGAGTTGATGGTCTTGACCATTGAGTTTCAGGGTAATCATGGGCACGCCCGCATATTTGTATGGGTTATGGGGTCGAGCAATCTGCCGCTGGGGGATTAGCGGTTGGCATCACGCAGATCGACTCAGGCTAATGAGGCTCTCTTATGCAAACGACAACGTCTGCATCGGGCCTTTGGTGGAGCAAATGCTTGCATCGTTAGGGGGCTAAGTTAACCCAGCATTAACAAAAAAGCCCTGCACAGTTGAGGATGTGCAGGGCTTTGAGATCAGTCTTGAAAGCGTAGCTTCAATACCGATTGGGCTCCATTTCCAGATCGACGTGAAAACGTTCGCAAATATCTTTTTGAATGCGTTGCGCCAGGTTCAACAACTGCAGGCCAGTCGCGGCCCCGTAGTTGACCAGCACCAGCGCCTGCAATTTATGCACGCCCGCGTCGGCCTCGCGGAAACCTTTCCACCCTGCCCGCTCGATCAGCCAGCCCGCGGCCAGTTTCATCTGCCCATCGGGTTGCGCGTAAGCCACCAGGTCCGGGTATTCGACTTTGAGCTGAGCGACCAGCGCAGCCGACACCAATGGATTCTTGAAGAAGCTGCCGGCATTACCGAGCACCGCCGGGTCCGGAAGCTTTTCGTTGCGGATGCTGCAAATCGCCTGGCTGACGTCGCTGGCGGTCGGCTGATCGATGCCTTGCTCGGTCAGACGCTGACGTACCGGGCCATATTCCAGATGCAGGTGTTCGGCGCGGTCGAGGGCGAAACGAACTCGCAGGATCAACCAGCGCCCCGGTTCCTGTTTGAACAGGCTGTCGCGGTAAGCGAAGTTGCATTCGGCCAGCGTGAAATCGCGCAGTTCGCCAGTCTGGCGATCCAGCGCGGTCAGGCCGGCGAACACGTCCTTGATTTCCACGCCATAGGCGCCAATGTTCTGCATCGGTGCTGCGCCGACGGTGCCGGGGATCAGGCTGAGGTTTTCCAGACCCGACAAACCCTGCGCCAAGGTGTGTTGCACGAACGGATGCCAAGGCTCGCCGGCCTCAGCTTCGATCACGACCTTGTTGCCGTCGTCGCTCAGGATGCGAATCCCGCGCGTGGCCATGCGCAGCACCAGCGACTGGATATCGGCGGTCAACAGCAAATTGCTGCCACCGCCAATCACCAGCAACGGCAGCTCATGTTGTGCGGCGTAGACCAAGGCTTCCCGCACGTCGGCATCGCTGTGGGCCTCGGCAAACCAGCGCGCCTGAACGTCCACCCCAAAGCTGTTGTAAGGCTTGAGCGAAACCTGTGGCTGAATCCGCACACTCATAACCGGGCCTTCAATTCGATCACCAGCAGATCACAGGCGCTTTCGATCAAGTCGAGCACCTGCTCAAAGCCTTGTTTGCCGTCGTGATACGGGTCCGGGACTTCGTCAACTTCCAACTGATAGCGTTGCAGGAACAGATCCAGCTCAGCCCTGCCTCTGGCCGGTTGCAGTGCCTTGAGGTTACGCAGGTTGCTATTGTCCATCGCCAGGATCAAATCATAAGTGGCGAAATCGGCGCGGCTCACTTGCCGGCCGCGTTGAGCGGACAGGTCGTAACCGCGCGATTTTGCCGCGGCCTGGCTGCGCTGGTCCGGCGCGTTGCCAACGTGCCAGTCACCGGTGCCGGCGGAGGCGACTTCGACTTGATCGGCCAGCCCCGCTTCCCGCAGTTTATGCCGCAGCACGCCTTCGGCCGTTGGTGAACGGCAGATGTTGCCCAGACAAACGAACAAAACCCGCATCAGGCCTCCAGCAGGCGACGAACGCGCTCGAGGTCTTCGACGGTGTCAACGCCGGTCGGCGGCGCGATCAATGCATCGGCGACGTGAATTCGCACGCCGTGCCACAGCGCGCGCAGCTGTTCCAGCGATTCGGTGTTTTCCAGCCAGCACGGCCCCCAACTGACGAAGTCATGCAGGAAACCGGCGCGGTAGGCATAGATGCCGATGTGGCGGCGATACGGCACGCCTTCCGGCAGCACATCGCGATTCTTCGCGAACGCGTCCCGAGCCCAAGGCAACGTCGCGCGACTGAACGTCAGCGCCAGGCCATTAAGGTCGCTGACGACCTTGACCACGTTGGGGTTGAACAGGGTTTCGGCGTCTTCGATCGGCTCGGCCAAGGTGGCCATGCGCGCTTCGGTGTGGGCCGCGAGGTTGGCCGCGACCTGATCGATCACGCTCGGCGGGATCAGTGGTTCATCACCCTGAACGTTGACCACGATCGCGTCGGATGCCAGACCGAGTTTTGCGGCAACTTCAGCCAAACGGTCCGTGCCGGAGTTGTGGTCTTCGCGGGTCAGCACCACTTCAGCGCCAAACGCGTTGCACGCCTCGACAATGCGCGCATCGTCAGTGGCAACCACCACGCGCTCGGCGCTGCTTTTGCACGCCTGCTCCCAGACGTGCTGGATCATCGGCCTGCCGGCGATCAGCAGCAGCGGTTTGCCCGGCAGGCGGGTAGAGGCGTAACGCGATGGAATGACAACGGTAAAGGCTGTGGTCATTTATCCAGACGCTCGTCGGTGGTCAGGGTGCGGGCTTCGGTTTCGAGCATCACCGGGATGCCGTCGCGAATCGGGTACGCCAGGCCTGCGCCCTTGCTGATCAGCTCGGTTTTGTCGGCGCTGAGCTTGAGCGGGCCTTTGCAGACCGGGCAAGCGAGGATGTCGAGCAATTTGGTGTCCATGAGCATTCCCTGGATAAAAACGGATTTAAGGCAAAAGACGAGCCGGCAACAGGCGCATCAACTGCGTATCGAACCAGGCCACGAAGGCCGGCGATGGCGCAGCATCGACCGCCAGGTACCACCAATCGGCGGCGGCGAAGGCACGGCACTTCACCGCGTCCTTTTCGGTCATCACCAACGGCAATGACGGGGTGAAATTCAAGGCCTGCACGCTGTATTCGGCGTGGTCGGCAAACGCATGCGGGACTGGCCGCCAGTGTAGCGTTTCGAGGGTTGTGAAGAAACGCTGCGGATTGCCGATCCCGGCCACGGCGTGCAGCGCCTGGCCTGCAGGAAAATGATCGAGGGGGCGGCGTTCGCCGCTGCGCAGATTGACCAGCTCGGTGGGTTGCAGCTGGAAGGCAAAACCGTCGTCGCGATCCTCGGGGGCGCCGTTGTACAGCACCGCATCAACGCTTTGCAGGCGTTCGACCGGTTCGCGCAACGGCCCCGCAGGCAGGCAGCGCTGGTTGCCCAGGCCACGGGCGGCGTCAATCAGCACCAGTTCCAGGTCGCGGGCCAAACGGTAATGTTGCATGCCGTCATCGGAGAGGATCAGGTCCAGTGGTTCGCTCGCCAGCAGTGCTTTGACGGCGCTGCTGCGGTTCGGGTCGATCATCAACGGAACGCCGGTACGCTGGACAATCAGCAGCGGTTCATCGCCAGCGATGTCGGCGCTTTGATCGGCCTCGACGCGCCATGGCAGTTGCGGCGGCCTGGCGCCATAGCCGCGACTGACCACGCCGACCCGCAAACCGCTGCGCTGACAATGCTGGATCATCCACAAAATCAGCGGCGTCTTGCCGGTGCCACCCACGGTGATGTTGCCGACAACGATCAGCGGCACCGGCGGCTGATAAATCTCGCCCTCACCCGCCAGAAAGCGTTTGCGCTTGTTCATGACCACTCGCCGATACAGCCACTCCAGTGGCTGCAACAGCTTCAGGGCCGGATGACCTTGGTACCACGCGGCGAGCAAGCGATCGGACATAGCCATCA
The DNA here is from genome assembly GCF_045447035.1 of Pseudomonas sp. O230. NCBI lineage: Bacteria > Pseudomonadati > Pseudomonadota > Gammaproteobacteria > Pseudomonadales > Pseudomonadaceae > Pseudomonas > Pseudomonas sp. O230. The sequence continues at coordinate 332,669 of NZ_JBJGXN010000006.1, forward strand.
GGGCGCGGGCGGCGCCGCCTCGACAGTGGTCATGCGCAAGTGACTGAAGCCGAGTTTGCCGGCGGCGTCCATGGCGGTGATGACCGATTGATGCTGGGTCTTGCCATCCGCACTGATGGACAGCGGCAGGTTGGTGTCACCGTTGGATTCTTTCTGCAACGCGTCCATCAGGGTCGCCAGATCATTCTTCGGCAACAATTGGTTGTTCACCGAGAACACGCCTTCGGCACTGATAGCCACGTCCAGGTGTTTGACCTGCTGGTCTTCGGCAGGCGAACCACTGACCGCTTCCGGCAGATCGACGCGCAACTGGGTTTCACGGGTGAAGGTGGTGGTCACGACGAAAAACAGCAGCAGGATAAACACCACGTCGATCAGCGACGCGAGGTTGATGTCCACATTCTCCCGTTGCTTGCGGCGGAATTTCACGCTCGTTTGCCCTCGGACAAGTCCACGTCACGGTCGCCCTGTACGACTTCAACCAGTTTGATCGCTTCCTGCTCCATGCCGACCACCAGTTCATCGATCCGGCGTTGCAGGAAGCGGTGGAAGAACACCGACGGGATACCGACCATCAGGCCCGCAGCCGTGGTGATCAGCGCCTTGGAGATACCACCCGCCAGCACCGCGGCGTTGGTGCTCATGCCCGACCCCATGAACGCGCTGAAAATATCGATCATGCCCAGCACGGTGCCGAGCAACCCCAGCAACGGCGCCATGGCGGCGATGGTGCCCAGCGCATTGATGTAGCGTTCGAGCTCGTGAATCACCCGCGCAGCGGCTTCTTCAATGCACTCTTTCATGATCTCGCGACCATGCTTGGAGTTGGCCAGGCCCGCCGCCAGAATCTCGCCCAGCGGCGAGTTGGCACGCAACTCCTTGAGTTTTTCTTTATTGAGCTGCTTGTCCTTGATCCATACCCAGACCTGCCCGAGCAAGTGCTCCGGGGTTACACGACTGGCACGCAGGGTCCACAGACGCTCGGCGACGATCGCCATGGCCGCGATGGAACTCAGAATGATCGGCAGCATCATCCAGCCGCCGGATTTGACCAATTCCCACACAGTGACAGTCCCCTCGAAAAAGTGCGCCACTCTAACATAGGGGGTCGGCGCACCGAAGACCGTGATGTCGCATCCGGTCGGGCTTTCATAACTCACAGTTATGGCGCGGCACGCCAGAAACGCCGTTCTTGACGCATCGTCCACGGTGGCTGGAAGCCTCCAAGGTGCAGACGGATGGCGCCCTGCTCGGCGCTGTCATGGATGGCCATACCGCGTTTTTTATAACGAGCGATGACCGTCGGGTGCGGGTGACCGAACGAATTGCCGTTACCGCGCGAGATCAGCACGGCTTTGGGTTGCAGCGCCGTGAGCAGCGCCATCGACGACGAGCTGCGGCTGCCGTGGTGCGGCGCTTGCAACCAATCGGTGGGCACCGCGAGCGGACTGTCGAGCAGGGCCCGCTCGGCGGCGCTGTCGATGTCACCAGTGAGCAGTATTCGCTCGCCATTGGCTTCGATTTGCAGAACGCAGGACTTTTGATTGCTGTCCGAGGCAGAGGGCCACTGCCAGAGCTGGAACCTCACGCCGTCCCAAGTCCATTGCTGGCCACTCTCGCAGGCATCGGCGTGCAACTCGGCGGGCAGCGACAAGGGATCACCGCTGAGTACCTGCTTTACCGGCAAGCCATTGGCAACCGCTCGCGCACCGCCGGCGTGATCGGCGTCGGCGTGGCTGATCAGCATCAGATCAAGTCTGTTCACGCCGAGTTTGCGCAACGTGGGCAAGACTACTCGCTCGCCGAGGTCGAAGTCGCCGAAGCGGGGTCCGGTGTCATACAACAGCGTGTGATGGCGGGTTCGCACGAGGATCGCCAACCCTTGACCGACATCCAGCTGCCAGACTTCGGCGATGCCCTCAGACAAAAGTGGCCGAGGTGGAAAAACCAGCAACAGCAACAACGGCCAACCCAGCGGGCGCAGGGGCACACCGCGCGGCATTAACAGCAGAAACGCGCCGAGGGTGCCCAATGCCCATACCCACAATGGAATCGCCACGGGCACCCACGCGGGCAACTGACCGGCCATCAACCCAAGGCCTTTGAACAACCCGTCGATTAACCCACCCGCCAACCACAACAATCCCTCACCCACATAAGGCAGCGGCAATAACAGGGTTCCGAGCAAGGCCGGCGGCAATACCAGCAAACTGATCCAGGGCACCGCCAGCAGATTGGCAACCGGCCCGCTGAGACTGATCGGCAATCCCAGCACCAGTAGCAACGGACCCAGGCCGATCGCGATCAGCCATTGAGCACGGGTCCAGGTTTGCCACCAGCGCCAGGGGCCGAGCCGACCGCCGAAAGTGAAGATCAACACCGCCACCGCGGCGAAGGACAGCCAGAACCCCGGCTGCAGGCTCGCCAGCGGGTCCAGCAACAAAACAGCGTTGAGCGCCAGCAACAGCGGCCACCAGGCGCCCAGGTGACGAAATCGCAGCCGCCACAACAGCACCAGGCCAATCATCACGCAGGCCCGCCGCACCGGCACGTCGAACCCCGCCAGCAGTCCGTAACCAAGGGCTGCGGCGAATGCCAGCGCGCAGGCCCATGGCAGCCACGGCAAACGGTTCGGCCACACCCCGTAGCGAGCGAGTCCGGCAATCAGCAGGTACACCACCCCCGCCAGCAAACCGATGTGCTGTCCGGAAATCACCAGCAAATGCACGGTGCCGGTGTCTTGCAACACCTGCCAATCCTCACGACTGAGCCCGGCGCCATCCCCCAGCACCAGCGCAATCAACGCCCCGGTTCGTCCCTGGGCATCCACGGCTTGCAAACGCTGGCGGATGCTGTCGCGCCAGGCCCATCGGGCTTCGGCAAGCCTCTGGCCATCCTTGACCGTACCGGTCGCACCGATGCGGTGTGCCAGCAGCCAGGCGTCGTAATCGAAGGCATGAGGATTGAGCAGCCCGGCAGGACGCTTCAACTTCACCGCGAGCCGCCAGCGTTCACCACTGTTGACCGGCGGTCCGTCATACCAGGCCAGGCGCATTAGCTGCGGCACCTTTGCCTGTCGCGACCGGGCGTCCGTCAATTCGAAGCGTACAACCCCGTCATTGTTCTGCGGCAAACCGGTCACCCGGCCTTCGACCCAACGGGTTTCGCCATCAAGATTCGCTGGCAAGCGATCATCCAGCGCCCACTGTGCATTCGCGCCCGCCCAACTGAAGCCGAACAGGAAAAACGCCAATGGATACGTCCGGAACGGAAGCACCATCAATCCCGTTACGGGCAACACCAGCCATAACCAGACCGGCGGTAATACCGGCAAAAAACGCAGGGCCAGCAGACCCAACGCCAACGCCATCATCCCTGTGCGCATACGCCCGTCCTTGAGAGCCCCCTCCTAGGCATAGCCGGCTCACGGCACGTGCATCGTTATTAATTGTCACAAAGTCTGAATGGGCAGCTCATAGAATCCAGACATACTTGCCGCCTTAACCGACCGAGAAGCCCTATGCCCCGGCGCTTATTCAAACGTTACATGCCAGACCCGACCAGCATCAGGGAACACAAATCCTTACGCTTTCTCGGCACGCTGTTGCATGACCCGAACCTCTGGCACCTCAACCGTCACTCGGTCGCACGAGCCATGGCGGTGGGTTTATTTGCGGCGTTCCTGCCGATTCCGTTGCAGATGCTGGTGGCGGCCATCCTCGCCATCGTCGTGCGGGGCAATATGCCGATTGCGGTCAACCTGGTCTGGTTGACCAATCCGATCACCATGCCTGCGGTGTTCTTTTGTACCTATCAGACCGGGGCGTGGTTGATGGACGTGCCTGCCCGGCACTTGCCGGATGAATTGACCTGGGAGTGGATCAGCGGCGAGCTGTCTACGCTGTGGCAGCCGTTTTTGTTGGGGTCGGTTGTGACGGGGCTGGTATTGGGTGCGCTCGCGTACTGCCTGGTGATGATGTATTGGCGGTGGTGGGTGAGTCGGCAGTGGGCTCGGCGGAAGAAAAAACGGGTGTTGTGAATGTTAAAAGGCCTCCGCGTTGGGAGGCCTTTTTTGTGGAGCGGATGGGATCTGGGCACATATCCGTTTCTTCGCTAACGGATATGTGCGCTCAGGTACGCATCCCTCGCCCACTCACCAACAACCGCGCACACCCGACATACAACACCACCGTCGCCACCAGCATGAACGTAATCGCCACACTGATCCTGATGTCCGACACCCCCAGAATGCCGTAGCGAAACGCATTGACCATATGCAAGACAGGGTTCGCCAGCGACACCGTCTGCCAAAACGGCGGCAGCAACGAGATCGAGTAAAACACCCCGCCCAGATAAGTCAGCGGCGTCAGCACAAACGTCGGAATAATCGAAATGTCATCAAAGTTGCGCGCAAACACCGCGTTGATGAAACCCAGCAACGAGAAAATCGTCGCCGTCAGCACCACCACCAGAATGGTCACGCCCAGGTGATGCACCTGCAGCTGGGTAAAGAACAGCGACAACAGCGTCACAATCACCCCGACCATCAACCCGCGCAGCACGCCGCCCAGGGTGTAGCCGATCAGAATCGTGTGCGGCGACACCGGCGACACCATCAATTCCTCGATGGAACGCTGGAACTTGCTGCCGAAGAAACTCGACACCACGTTGCCGTAGGAGTTGGTGATCACCGACATCATGATCAGCCCCGGCACGATGTATTCCATATAGGTGAAACCACCCATATCACCGATCTGCCGGCCGATCAGATTGCCGAAAATCACGAAGTACAAAACCATGGTGATCGCCGGCGGCAGCAGCGTCTGCGGCCAGATCCGGGTGAAGCGCTTGACCTCGCGGTAAACGATGGTATTGAGCGCGACGAGATTGGGTTGCAGCTCGGAACTCATACCGCCACCTTCGACAGATTTTTCTCCACCAGGGACACGAACAACTCCTCGAGGCGATTGGTTTTGTTACGCAGGCTCGACACTTCGATGTTCTGCTGCGCCAGTTGAGTGAACAGCGCGGTGATGCCCATGGCCTTGTCGACCTGGACTTCAATCGTGTGGCTGTCGAGCAGCTTGGTCGGGTAACCGAGCAGCTGCGGTGCGACGCTCAATGTGTTTTTGATATCGAGCAGGAAGGTTTCCACATGCAGCTGGCCAAGCAGCTGTTTCATGCTGGTGTTCTCGACGATCGTGCCGTGATCGATGATGCCGATGTTGCGGCACAACTGCTCAGCCTCCTCCAGATAGTGCGTGGTGAGGATGATGGTGATGCCTTTCTGGTTCAGCTCGGTGAGGAACGTCCACATCGAACGACGCAGCTCGATATCGACCCCTGCCGTCGGTTCGTCGAGGATCAACAGACGCGGTTCGTGAACCAGTGCACGAGCGATCATCAGGCGACGCTTCATACCGCCGGACAGCGAACGCGACGGCACATCGCGCTTGTCCCACAAGCCGAGTTGGGTCAGGTATTGCTCGGCGCGTTCCTTGGCGATTTTCGGCGGGATGCCGTAGTAACCGGCCTGGGTCACGACGATGTCGAAGGTTTTTTCGAACTGGTTGAAGTTGAATTCCTGGGGCACCACGCCGATGGAGCGCTTGAGCTGCGCAGGATTCTTGTCGAGGTCGTGACCGAAGATATTCACCGTGCCGCTGGTCTTGTTCACCAGGGTCGAGAGAATGCCGATGGTTGTGGATTTGCCGGCGCCATTGGGGCCGAGCAAGGCGAAAAAGTCACCTTCGGCGACGTCCAGATCGATACCACTCAAGGCCTGGAAACCGTTGCCGTAGGTTTTGGTTAGCTGCCGGATGGACAGAGCGGAACTCATATCGGATTTACGCACCAAGGAAGGGAAGAAAGGGATCAATAAGGGCGGGCGGCGAGCAATGCAACCGCGGCGCATGAGCGCAATGGTGCTTGTCGCCGCCACACATGTACAGTCAAGTGTGTCGATAGTGAGTATTAAGTCAACGCGGTCATGACGGCTTTCTTGTACGCCGCACGCTGCTTCAGTCGTGCATACCAGGCTTCCAGATGAGGCTGCGGGGCACGTTCGATGGGCATCTCGAACCAGGCATAAATGAAGCTGCCCAGCGGAATGTCGCCCATGCCGATTTCATCGCCGGACAAGTACGGTTTGGCCGCCAGTGCCTGATCGGCCATCGCCAGCAAGCCATTGCACTCTTTGATTGCTGCGTTGATTGATGGCCAATCCTGCTGGTCCGCCGGGGTGCGCAATACACCCCAGAAAACCGTGCGGAACGGGCCGGCAAAACTTGAAGTGGCCCAGTCCATCCATTTGTCCGCAGTGGCGCGGGCCTGCAGATTTTCCGGGTACCAGGCAGTGCCGCTGGCGTGGAGAGCCATCAGGTAACGCACGATGGCGTTGGACTCCCACAGCACGAAGCCGTCGTCTTCAATCACCGGCACGCGACCGTTGGGGTTCATCGCGCGATATTCGGGCGTATCGACCACACCAAAGGCGCCGCCCGCATCAATGGCTTCATAGGCCAGGCCCAGTTCTTCGGCGGCCCACAAAGGTTTTCTGACATTCGACGAATTTTTCCGACCCCAGATCTTCAGCATGACCGCCTCTTGATTGATGAATGCGCAGGCAGCATACGCCGGATCAGGCACGACTCAAATCGCTCTGCATGTCCCCCAGCAGCAGCGGCAGTTGCTCGCCGAACAGATGCGGATAGCACTTTTCCAGGTGTTCGAAAAAGAACGCCTCCGGCACGTCGGTGAACTGGCCGTGATCGATCAGGTACTCCATCAGTTGCTCGCCATCACGATTGAACGGATGGAAAACACTGTCGTTGATTCCGTCGAACTCCAGCGGCGCAACCTTGAACAATTCGCAGAGTTTCTGGTTGAACGCCGGCGTGGCTTTGACCCAGCGGCCGTTCAGGTACAACTCTGTATAACCATGCATGGCGAACACGTCACTCTTGAGCAATTCCAGCAAACGCGGGGTCGACAAGTGATTGCGCACATCCGCCAGACCGATCCGCGCGGGAATCCCGCAATGCCGGGCAGCACCGGCGAGCAGCGTGGCTTTGGGCACGCAATAACTTTCCCCGGCCACTAACGCATAGCTGCCCCGCAAGGTGTCTGGATCGCGGCTGAACGTATAGGGGTTGTAACGCACGGCCTCGCGCACTGCGTAATAGAGATTGATCGCCTGCTCGAGGGGGTCGCGGCTACTGCCACGATGTTTTTCGGCGAACTCCACCACCGACGGGTGGTCACTATCGATGAAGCGGCCGGGACGCAGATACTCGTGCATGAGGACAATCTCCTGGGGAAGCCACGAGTCTAGCGACAGGTTCAGCACAGAGATAACGACGTTTCGGCCAAACATGGACGCTTAGCCGCCCGCCCAACGAACTATTCGCGCGGCCCGGTGCCAACCGGACCTACAAAACTCATCGAAGGTATCCCACGAATTCAATCACCTCGCTCTGACCACCCTGTTTTGCGGATGCCGTCTAAGCTCTGAAGGTTGTTTTTGCCCTTGTTTCACGGAGGATTAAATATGCTGCTGTTGTGGATACTGGTTCTGGTTGTCGGAATTGCTTATCTGGCCCACCGCCGCATCGCCCCGCTGCCCGCCCTGTGCATTGTTGCCATTTACGTGGTGGCGATGGGCGCCTTCAGCCACGCGCCAGGCTGGCTGTTGCTGGTGCTCTGGGTGTTGATCGCGGCTGTCGCGGCGCCTTTGTTGCTGCCCGACCTGCGGCGTAAATTCTTCAGCGCGCCGCTGTTCAACTGGTTCCAGAAAACCCTGCCGCCGATGTCGGAAACCGAACGCGATGCCATCGACGCCGGCACCGTTTGGTGGGACGGCGAACTGTTCAGCGGCCGTCCGGACTGGGACAAACTGCTGTCCTACCCAAAAGCTCAATTAACCGAAGAAGAACAGGCCTTCATCGATGGTCCGACCGACGAACTCTGTGCGATGGTCACAGACTGGCAGATTGGCCAGGACATGGACCTGCCTGCCGAAGCCTGGACCCACATCAAGGAAAACGGCTTTTTCGCCCTGATAATTCCCAAGGAATACGGCGGCAAGGGGTTTTCTGCCTACGCCCATTCCCAGGTGGCGATGAAGCTGGCGACCCGCAGCGGCGACCTCGCCTCCACCGTGATGGTCCCCAACTCCCTCGGCCCGGCCGAACTGCTGCTGCATTACGGCACCGACGAACAACGCAACCATTACCTGCCACGACTGGCGCGCGGCGATGACATCCCGTGTTTCGCATTGACCGGGCCACTGGCCGGCTCCGATGCCGGCTCGATGCCCGACACCGGGGTGATCTGCAAAGGCGAATGGGAAGGCAAGGAAACCCTCGGCCTGCGCCTGAATTGGGAAAAGCGCTACATCACGCTCGGCCCGGTCGCCACCCTCCTCGGCCTGGCCTTCAAGGCGTACGACCCGGATCACTTGCTGGGCGATGAAGTAGATTTGGGTATCAGCCTCGCGTTGATCCCGACCGATACCGCCGGTGTGGAAATCGGCCGTCGTCACCTGCCATTGGGCGCTGCGTTCATGAACGGCCCGAACTCGGGCAAGGACGTGTTCATTCCGCTGGACTTCCTCATTGGCGGCCAGGAAATGCTGGGCAAAGGCTGGATGATGCTGATGAACTGCCTGTCTGTCGGGCGTTCGATTTCATTGCCTGCGGTCGGCACAGGCGCGGCGAAGTTCACCAGCCTGGTAACCGGTCAATACGCGCAGATTCGTGAGCAGTTCAACGTACCGTTGTCGGCGTTTGAAGGTATTCAGGAAGCGATGGCGCGCATCGGCGGCAACGCCTGGATGATGGACGCCGCCCGGATGCTCACCGCCAACGCGGTAGACCTGGGCGAGAAACCGTCGGTGCTGTCGGCGATCCTCAAATATCACCTCACCGAACGCGGCCGCGAGTGCATCAGCCACGCCATGGATGTGCATGGCGGCAAGGCAATCATCATGGGGCCAAACAATTACCTCGGACGCAGCTGGAATGGCGCGCCGATCTTCATCACCGTCGAAGGCGCGAACATCCTTTCGCGCAACCTGATGATCTTCGGCCAGGGCGCGATTCGCTGCCATCCATTCGTCCTGAAAGAAATGGCCCTCGCCGGTCGTGAGGACAAGGATCAGGCCCTCACCGAATTCGATGGCCTGCTGCTCAAGCACATCGGTTTTGCCGTGAGCAATGCTGCCAGCACGCTGGTGTTGAACCTCGGCTTCGGGCATCTCGAACATGCGCCGGGGGACAAGCTCAGCCAGGGTTACTTCCGCGCACTCAACCGTCAGGCTGCTGCATTCGCCATGCTCGCCGACCTGAGCATGATGTTGCTGGGCGGCGAACTGAAACGTCGAGAACGTCTGTCGGCACGTCTGGGGGATGTGCTCAGCAACCTGTACCTCGCTTCCGCTGCGCTCAAGCGCTACCACGACCTCGACTCTCCGGAACACATGGCGCCGCTGTTTACCTGGGCCATGGAAGAAAGCCTTGGCCAGTCGGAACGCGCGCTGGATGAACTGCTGAGCAACTTCCCGAACAAGGTGTTGGGCTGCCTTTTACGCGTGATCGTGTTCCCGTTCGGTCGCCGTCACAAAGGGCCTTCGGACAAACTCGGTGCAGAAGTGGCTGCGGTGATTGGTCGGGCCAAGGGCGATCCGACTCTCGAAGAATTGCTCGGTGGATGCTTCCGCCCCCAGTCGGCCGATGACGCCGTCGGTGCATTGCAACATGCGTACGACCAGTTGAACGCGGTTCGGCCGGTGCAGAAGAAACTCCACATGGCGCTCAAAAGCGGTCAGGTCAGACCGGTTGCCGGGGAAAACGTCATCGATGCAGCACTGGAGTCTGGCGTGTTGCAGCCGGCCGAAGCGCAAAAGCTGCGGGATGCCGAAGTGGCGCGGCGCAAGGTGATCGATGTCGATGACTTCGACAAAGAAGAGCTGGTGCTGGCGGCCGGAAAAGTCCGCTGATCCAGCCAGTCATGTAAAAAGGTGCGCGGGAGCTTTATACTCCCGCGCCCGTTTTGCTCTTGAGGACTTATCTCGTGTCCAACGTCGTTGCCGATCATCTCGTCTTGCTCGACCACTTGCGCAGCATCCTGGTCGCCGTGGGTGAGGCCGAACAGGTTCCCGAAGAAAGCCATGCCTTGTTCCTGGAGCGCTTCGACGAACTGCGTGCGTTGCTGCCGGTCGACCCGATCGAAAGCCAATACCTGGGCCAGGACATTCTGTGCCAGGTAATCACCCGTTACCCGCAAATCGCCCATCTGGTCCCACGGGATCTGCTGTGGTACTTCGCCGGTGACTGCCTGCACTACATGCCCGATGATGAAATCGACGTGTATCAGGCGCTGGAAGAACGTCGCTTCGAAGCTGAACAGAACGATGAACCGTTCGACTGGAATCAGGAAAAGCAGCTGCTGGCGATGTCGAACGATGACAGCAAGCACTGATTGCTGATCAGAAATACAAAAAGGCCCGCATGGTTGAATATGCGGGCCTTTTTTGTGGCATGACCGAGTATTGCGGTGTCTGGACGGACGCCATCGCGGGCAAGCCCGCTCCCATAGGCTTTTGTGGTGAAGGCGCAATGTCTGGCATCACACAAATCACTGTGGGAGCGGGCCTGCCCACGAAGGCGTCCGTCAGAGCAACCCATCACTCTCCGGCAACTCATACTCCGCCGCGACCTTACCCAGCGCACCAGGCTTGCCCGGCTTGCTCAGCGTCGGCTCCTTCTCCAGGCATTCCACCAGATAATCAATCAACACCCGCAGCTTGGGTGGCAGGTAACGGGTCGGCGAATGCAGCAACCACGCCCCGCCGTGGTATGACGCCAGAAACGTCCAGTCCGGCAGCACCTGCACAATCAAGCCCTGCTCCAGCGCATAGCGCGCGGTGAAGTACGGCAGGCTGCCAATCCCGATGTGCTGCAACACCGCGCCCAATCGCACACCGGTGTGATTGGCGGCATAACGCCCACGCACACCGACGGTGACGGCCTTGGTGCCTTTCTTGAATTTCCAGCGCGCATCGCTCGGGGTCTCGCCCAGGTAGATACAACTGTGGTTGAGCAAGTCATGGGGATGAGTCGGCGTGCCGTGCTCGGCCAGGTACTGCGGGGTGGCACAGAGCAAATGGTCGATGGTGAGCAATTGTCGCCCTACCAGCCCGGCGGGTGGCCGATCAGTGATACGGATCGCCAGATCGACGTTGTCGTCGATCAAATCCACCTGACGGTCTTCGAGTAACAGCTCCACATCCACTTTGGGATAGCGCCGCAGAAATTCCGGCATATGCGGGTGAATCACGAAGCGTCCTACGGCTTTGGGCACGCTGACTCGTACCAGTCCTTCCGCCTCATGGGTGAACTGACCACTGATTTCCATCACCGACTTGGCCGCGCTGACCATCTCCTGGCAACGCTTGAATACCTCCTCGCCACCGTCGCTCAGCCGCAGCTTGCGCGTGGTGCGTTGCAGCAGGCGCGTCGCGAGCGCCTTCTCCAGACGCGAAATGCTGCGACTGACCGCCGAAGGCGATGAGCCCAACTGACGCGCCGCTTCGGAGAAGCTTCCGGTCTCGACAACCTTGACGAATATCGCCATTTCACCGAGCAACGGCAGAGGAAGATTTATGCTCACAGCGCAACAGTCCTTTGAAGTTTGAACGGATTATCACGCAATTCCATGCTTCATATAATAAAAAACAGAATCTTTAATGAGGGCATGGAATATGACGCTTCGCCTCTTTTTCCATAGTGATGACCTCAAGGCTAACGTGGAAGTCCTGGATTGCTCGCCGCACGAGAACGAATTCGCTGTGGTGCTGCGCGCCACACTGTTTCATCCCCAAGGTGGCGGACAGCCCTTCGACACCGGCTGGATCGGCGAAAGCCGGGTGCTGCGTGTGGTCCAGGACCCGGACCGGATCATCCATTTCGTCGACCGCCCGGCCCCTCTCGGCATGACCCCGATTCGTGTCGATGAACCACGTCGCCAGTTCAACACACGCATGCATTCCGCCGGCCATTTGATCGGCCATTTCGTCCAGGCCATGGGCTGGATGCCGATCAAGGCGCATCACTGGCCGGACGAGGGACGCGTGCAGTTCAAACCCACGGACTCCGCGCTGGAGGTAGATGCCCGGACCATCGAATACGGCCTTGAACAATGGATCGCACATGACCTGCCGCGCCTGACATCGTTGCGCGAAGGTGTCCGGGAAATCGGTTTCGGTGAACTGCCCGCCTACGGCTGCGGCGGCACCCATGTACGTAGCCTGAAGGAGTTGGGCACGGTCACGATCGCTTCCGTTTCGCAAAAGAAAGGAACGCTGTCAGTCCACTACAGCGTGGACTGAGCACTTGAGCGATGCCGATTCCGGCATCGCTTGACGCCGGGGGAGCCTGCATTCGCCGGTTCCGTTGACTATCCGATAGATGGACCTGAACCATGATGCTTGACGTCGAGCGTCTCGATGAGACGTGCATAAAAAAACTGGCCAACGAAGAAGTCCTCGCCATCCGGGTCAAGGGCTTCCTGCCCCCGCCGTTGGCAACACAGATCGGCGACAAGATTCTTGCCCCCGGCTTCGAGGGCTACATCAACGCGCCGAGCATCGGTCGTATCGGCATGGCGTTTTATGAAGCGGAAAACCAGCCACTGCTGATCGAGGACTATTTCGAACGCGCCACACGCAACATCGCCGAATTGCGCGACCGTTGCGCGCCCTACTCGTCCCCGGTCGACACCCTGCGCTGCATGCTCGATGAGTCCTGGCCGGCGGGTGCGCACCTGGAAAACCTCTACGGCCGCAAGATGTATGTCGGGTTGTCCCGAGTGGTGAAACCCGGCGTGTGCTTCCTGGCCCACCACGACATCTTCGCCAAGGACGCTCCGGACAGTTACCAGGCCAAAAGCCTCGACGCGCAGTTCGCCTGCAATGTTTACCTGAACATGCCCGCCGAAGGCGGCGCATTGCAGATGTGGGATCACGACATTTCTCCGGACCAGTTCGATGAAATGCGTGGCGACAACTACGGCATTGATCCGGTGCTGCTCGGCGCTCCGATCCTGGAGGTCCTTCCGGAACCCGGTGATTTCATCATGTTCAATTCGCGCTGCATGCACTCGGTGACACCGGGTGTGGCCGATCCGCGCCTGAGCCTTTCGTTCTTTGTCGGTTATCGCGGCAATGCTTCACCCCTTACGTTCTGGAGTTGAGATGCAGTATTCGAATTACCTGGGCGAGTTCCTGGCGTTGGCGACGATTCACTTTCTGGCCGTGGTCGCCCCCGGTCCGGATTTTGCGGTCACCATCCGCCAGAGCGTGCGTTTCGGTCGATGGGTAGGCATCTGTACTGCGCTGGGCATCGGTGCGGGCATTTCCGTGCACGTGCTTTACACCCTGCTGGGTGTCGGCGCGCTGATGCACACCACGCCCTGGCTGCTGACCGTGGCCAAGGTGATCGGCGGCGCCTACATTTTGTACCTGGGTGTGAGCCTGTTGCGCAGCAAGCCCAAATCCGCACTGGAAGGTGACAAAGAAGCCGACGAGCCGGTAGTCGAACAAACGCTGCTGAAGGCGTTCACCACGGGTTTTTTGACCAACGCGACCAACCCCAAGGCCACGCTGTTTTTCCTCGCGATCTTCACCACCCTCATCAGCGCCACGACTCCACTGAACATTCAGGCGCTCTACGGCCTCTGGATGTGTTTCGTGAACGCACTGTGGTTTGTCATCGTTGCCCTGTTCTTCTCCAGCAGCCGGGTCCGCGTGCTGTTCATGCGCATGGGGCATTGGTTCGAACGCACCATGGGGGTGATTCTGATCCTGTTCGCCGGGCGCCTGATTCTGTCGATGTAAAACGCCGCCCATGCAAAAGGCCCGCTCAGTCTGACTGGCGGGCCTTTTTTTCAGGCTTGGATACATATTTTGCACAAACAAAAACGCCGCTCAATGAGCGGCGTTTTTGTGAATTTGGAGCGGGAAACGAGACTCGAACTCGCGACCCCGACCTTGGCAAGGTCGTGCTCTACCAACTGAGCTATTCCCGCAAATGGCGTCCCCTAGGGGACTCGAACCCCTGTTACCGCCGTGAAAGGGCGGTGTCCTAGGCCACTAGACGAAGGGGACACGCTGCCCGGAACACATGGTGTGTGTTTCGGTGCCCAGACCCGCATCCGAAGACTTGGTTCTGGTTTCACTCAGCCCTGCCCGAAAGCAACGCTGTTTAAAATTGGAGCGGGAAACGAGACTCGAACTCGCGACCCCGACCTTGGCAAGGTCGTGCTCTACCAACTGAGCTATTCCCGCATATTGGCGTCCCCTAGGGGACTCGAACCCCTGTTACCGCCGTGAAAGGGCGGTGTCCTAGGCCACTAGACGAAGGGGACACACGTACAACATTCACTCCCTACCGCGTTTCGCTGTGTGCTTTACGCTGTAAGTGGCGCGCATTCTATGGATGGATTGAGAGGTCGTCAACCCCCAGATATAAATTTATTTAAATCAATGACTTCGCCCTGCTTTGGGCGGCGAATACGGCTTTTTGCTCGCCCGGTGTTTGACGCCTATATTCTGACACCCGCCAAGACGTTATAGTCCACCCACGCAACAGATGATGGCAATGTGCACCTCGCACACGATTACTTATATAAGCAGGGTTGCGGTCGATACAGGCATAAGCCCGTTCGTTTCAACCCGTCGAGCGGCCCTATGCGCTCCCCTGCCAAGCCACTACACTCGCACGCGAATCCCATAAAGAGGTCTTACCGGTGACACCACTCATGATCACCCTGCTAGTCGTAGCCGGGATCGCACTATTGATCGCCATTGGGTACATGAACCATGTGGTGGAAAACAATAAACTGGAAAAGGCCCGCACCAAGGTTGAACTCAACGACCGTCTGCGTCGTTGTGGCGAAATTGCCGAAACGTTCCCGGGCCAGTTGATGACACCGGCGCTCAAGCTGCTGTTGACTCGCCTGGAACTGAACGTCTGCCAGCGTCTGTTGAATCTGGAAAAATCCAGCGCCAACCTCAAGGTGCGGATCAGCGAACTGAACACCCTGGTCGCGCAGGGCGAATCGATCCCGGTCAACAACCCGCCGGCACCGATCCAGACCGAAGCCAAAGCCAAGGATGTACGCTTCCTGCTCGAAGCCCTGCACGGGCAGATCACTCGCGCGGCACAGGACGGTTTTCTGCCGACCAACGAAGCCAAACGCTGGATCCGTGAAGTTCGCCACATGCTGGTCCTGTTACACATCGAATTCTTCAACAACCTCGGCCAGCACTCCTTGCAACAAAACCAGCCTGGCCAGGCTCGCCTGGCGTTCGAACGTGGCGTGCAGTACCTGCGCAAACAGCAAGAACCTCAGGTCTACGCCGAACAACTCGAATACCTGGAAAAACTCCTGGCCCGCGCGAACGCACAAGTCATGGACAACATTGCGCCGGCTGAAGGCGAAGTGAACCAATTGACCGAAGGCCTCAAAGATGTCGAGGCGGATGCGGACTGGAAGAAGAAAGTGATTTACGACTGATCAGAACCGTTGAGAAGAAACCACCTGAAGAGGTGGTTTTTTTTGGCGTTGAGTTTGATGGGCAATTACATCCGGTAAAAAGGGTCGGCTGTCAGGCCGCCATCACTGACAAGCCAGCGCCTACAAAAGCAGACTGGCGTATACCCGCTGTTCACCACTCAACAGGTCGAGCGTGATCTCCCCTGAGCTTTTGATTTGGTTCCTTTTGTGGCGTTTGCCGCAAGGGCGAAACCGGAAGTGGCCTTTACCGCAGAAATGGAGATGTGCACCAACAAGAGATTCTTCGGTTCAAGGGTCGTCATCGCCGGCAAGCCGGCTCCTACAGTGGATCAGCGTATACGTCAAAGCCTGAAATGCCCGACCATCCCCTTCAACTCAACCCCCAACTGAGCCAACTCGATACTCGACGCCGCATTCCCCTGCATCGCCAACGAAGACTGATCCGCACTCGCGCGAATACTGGTCACGCTGCGGTTGATCTCCTCGGCCACGGAACTCTGCTCCTCGGCAGCCGCTGCGATTTGCTGGTTCATCTGCTGAATCAACGACACTGCCGCTGCAATACTTCCCAAGGCACTTTCGGTCTGAAGTGCATCACTGACCGCCAGCTTCACCAACTCGCCACTACTCTGGATCTGATGCACCGACGCCTGCGCTGCCGAACGCAAGGCGCTGACCAGTCGTTCGATCTCTTCGGTCGATTGCTGGGTCCGCTTCGCCAGGGCCCGCACTTCATCGGCGACCACCGCAAACCCCCTGCCCTGCTCGCCAGCCCGTGCCGCCTCGATGGCCGCGTTCAGCGCCAACAGGTTAGTCTGCTCGGCCACGCTCTTGATCACGCTGAGCACCGTGCCGATATTCTGGATTTCCGCACTCAGACTCTCGATGCTGGAGCTTGCCGAAGACGCCGAGTCGGCCAGCTGTTCGATCCGCGCCATACTCTGGCGCACCACCACCTGGCCACTTTCGACCTTGTCGTCCGCCGTCTGCGCAGCCTGGGCAGCTTCTTCCGCGTTACGTGCAACGTCGTGCACGGTGGCGGTCATCTGGTTCATTGCCGTCGCGACCTGCTCGGTTTCTTCCTTCTGACTGCTGACTTCAAGATTGGTCTGCTCGGTCACCGCCGACAGCGATTGCGCGGAACTGGCCAACTGCTCGATGCCCGCCTGCAAACCACTGACAATGCTGCTGAGCCCCGCGCCCATTTGCTGCATGGCCTGCATCAGTTGGCCGATCTCGTCCCGACGGGTCACTTCAACCGTTGCACTCAAATCGCCCGCGGCAATCTGCTGAGCAACACGAATCACACTGCGCAACGGCCCCACGATCAATCGGGTAATCACCCACGCCGCGATCAGCCCGACCAGCAAGGCCAGGGCCGATGAACCGATAATCAGCAGCGAATTCTTTTTCAGCTCGGTCTGCATCGACTGGTCTTCGGCGACATAGGCCTGATCCACACGCTCCACCACCTGCGAGGCGCGCTGGTGCAGCTGTTCATAGACGGTTTTTTCCTGCGCCAGCAGGCCGGTGTACTCGGCAAGTTTTTCGCTGAAACCGCCAATGTGCCCGACCACCTCATTGAGGACAGTCTGATAGCCTTCATCCTTGACCGTGGTCTTCAGCTGCTCGGCCTGAGCCAGTGCCTGGTCGGCCTGCTCGATCTTGCCCTGGCCGGCACTGTCGTCACCCTTGCGGCTCTGGTCCAGACGCACGCGCGCTTCGTTCATGGCTTGCAACATCAGCCGCGAAACCTGGCTGACCTGATTGGCCTGTTCAATGAACTGGCTACCGTCCTTGCCTTCGGAATCCTTCAAGGTATAAGCGCCATCGTCGGCGAGGCCGGCCTGCAACACATCAAGGTTGTTGGCCACGCTGGACACCGACCAACTAGCCATCTCCAGCGCCAGGTCCTTGGCCTGACTCAGCGAGACAAACTCGTCAAACGCCTTGCGGTACGCTCCCAGCGATTGCTCGACGTCGTTCATCACCGCAACGTTGGCCGGTGATTGCGCCTTGAGCTGGTTTGCCAGGGCGACCAGGCCTTCAACGCCCTCATGCAACGCAGTGACGACTTTCGGGCTCCCGTGCAAGGCATATTCCTGCTCGAGCAGTCGTACCTTGAGCAGGCCACTGTTGAGCGACGACATCTGCTTGAGCCCGTCGAAGCGCTGGCTGATGGTTTGCAGGGACCATACGCCGATGGCCGCCACCAGGGCTGTCAACAGCAGCACCAGCAGAAACCCGACACCCAGTTTTTTTGCCATACCGAGGTTGGCAAAACGTCCTTGCACGGCCGAAATCATTGCACTTAGTCCCCTGACATAGTCTGTTAACGCAGATTCGCAACGGGCCTGTGTCAACACAAGTCTCTGGCGTCGGAATAATGGCAAAAAGCTACGCCAACGTCGCTTTCAGAACGCTTGAGGTCGATCCGAAGCGGTGGCCTGAAAAAACGCCCGGGCGCGCGGATCACAGGCATAAGCCACATTGATGCGCTGCCAGTCATTGGCTTCGCCGGCGGGACTGAAAGCTGTCGCAGAAGACAACAGGACACCACAGCGCCGAGCCTGCGTCCGCACGTGAGCGTAGTCGGACTTACGCGATCGCGCCCAGATGAACAGCCCCCCGACGGGTTTGCCGAAAACCTCCCACTCGGCGTCCTCCAGCATCTGCAATGCGGCCTCTCGGTCACTGCTCAAACGCTGCCGCAGACGCAGCACCAATTTGCGATAGGCGCCACTCGCCAACAGGCAGGCCAGCACCGACTCGCAAAACCCGGAAGTGCTCATGCTGCTGATTCTCTTGACCTCGGCCAGCCTTGAGATGACTTCAGCACCCGCCACGACAAACCCGACCCGCAACGAACTGCTGAGGATCTTGGAGTAGCTGCCGAGGTAGATCACGTTGTCATCGGTCTCCAGGGCAGCGAGCCGAGCGCCCGAGCCAC
Organism: Pseudomonas sp. O230; assembly: GCF_045447035.1. NCBI lineage: Bacteria > Pseudomonadati > Pseudomonadota > Gammaproteobacteria > Pseudomonadales > Pseudomonadaceae > Pseudomonas > Pseudomonas sp. O230. Next base: position 351,195 of record NZ_JBJGXN010000006.1, read on the forward strand.
TGTGCAAATCCGCGTAGACATCGTCTTCGATCACCAGCGCGCCATGGGTTTTCGCCAGTTGCAGGACTCGTTCTGCCACCGCCGGCGACAGGCTGCTGCCTGTCGGGTTGTGATAGAAGCTGTTGATGAACAATGCCCGGGGCTTGTTCTCCCGCAGCAATAGCTCGAGCACTTCGATGTCCGGCCCGCGCGGTGTGCGCGGTACTTCGAGCATGTGGACACCGCGAAGCCTGAGCAACTCGAACAGCAAGGAATAACCGGGACTTTCCACCACCACACAATCACCTGGCTTGAGCAAGGTGCGCACGATCAGGTCCAGCCCCTGACTGGCGCCGGTCGTTGTCATGATTCGACTTTCTTCTGCGGTGATATCCAGCTGCCTCAGGCGCTTGAGGATTTGCTGACGCAGCGCCCGCAAACCCAACGGCGTGCTGTAGTTGAACAGCGCAGCCATATCAGTGCGACTGACCTGACGGATCGCGTAGCTCAGGTCGTCGGTTTCACGCCAGCTTTCGGGGAGCCCGCCACACCCCAGCGGTAGCTCACTTCCTCTACCGCGCGGATCAACCTCTGCACCCTCGGACCACGGCGAATCCGCGGCCACCAACGCCGGGGTTGCGACGATGAATCCCGCGCCATGACGCGAAGCCAGCATGCCTTGAGCCACCAGGCGCTCACAGGCCTCAACGACGCTGGACTGACTGAGCAAATTGACCCGTGCGATTTGCCGAGCAGAAGGCAAACGCATCCCCGGCTCTATCTCGCTATGACGCAGCCAGAAGACCAGCGCGTCGACGATTTGCTGTACGACCGGCACCATTGCCTGTCGATCGATTCTCAATTCCATGAGCAAGCAAACTCCTGTTCGTTTGGCGGAAAACAGTTAATCACAGCCGCGCAGGATGGGCTGTGCGACAACGCCGCCAAAACTCATGGTTCTAACCATTTGAAACACATTGCCCGAGTCATTCCCGAGGCAAAAAAAACCCGCACATGTGCGGGTTTTCTGCCGTTGCATTGCCCGACTTCAGAACGCCGTGACGCCACCATCCACTGCCAGCGAATGACCGGTGGTGAACGCGGCACCGTCGCTGCACAGGTACAGCACCGCACTGGCGATTTCTTCGACTTTGCCGATGCGACCCACCGGGTGCATGGCGTTGGCGAACTCGCCCTTCTTCGGGTCTGCTTCATAGGCACGGCGGAACATGTCAGTGTCGATCACCGCCGGGCATACCGCGTTCACGCGAATCTTCTTCTTGGCGTATTCGATCGCCGCTGATTTAGTCAGGCCGATCACCGCGTGCTTCGACGCCGCATAGATGCTCATCTTCGGCGCAGCGCCGAGGCCAGCCACCGAAGCGGTGTTGACGATCGCGCCACCACCCTGAGCCAGCAGCAACGGCAGCTGATACTTCATGCACAGCCAGACGCCTTTGACGTTGACGCCCATGATCGCGTCGAACTCGTCGACCGTGCCTTCGGCCAGTTTGCCTTTCTCGATTTCGATGCCCGCGTTATTGAAGGCGTAGTCGAGACGGCCGTAGGTTTTCACCACTTCGTCCATCAGGTTTTTTACATCGCTTTCCAGGGTAACGTTGCAGCGCACGAAGGTCGCTTCGCCGCCCGCCGTGCGAATCAGTGCCACGGTGCCTTCGCCGCCGGCGGTGTCCATGTCGGCCACCACCACTTTCAACCCTTCGGCGGCGAACGCTTGGGCGGTTGCGCGGCCGATACCATTGGCGGCGCCCGTGACTACAGCGACCTGGCCGGAAAACGTCATGCTCATTGTGGTGCCCTCGAAGAAAAAAATGCGCAGGTTAACGTGCGACCAGTCTAGCCACAGGCACGACCCGCGCGGCAGCACTATCAGAAGGCCGGTTAAGTGACCATGAGTCGCAGTGATAGAACCGCCTCACCGACTATCACTGCACTGGATCGACATGCATTCGCCGCATCAGCCAAACTTGCGGGGGCGCCCATGAAGGTCTATCAACAAAGCTTCATTCATCTTGAGTGCCTGTCATGACTTCCCAGACCAATCGCCAGTTCCTGCTCGCCAAACGTCCGGTGGGCGCGGCGACCCGCGAGACATTTACCTATCAGGAAGTACCGGTCGGCGAACCGGCCGCGGGTCAGATCCTGGTCAAAAACGAATACCTGTCCCTCGACCCGGCCATGCGTGGCTGGATGAACGAGGGTAAGTCCTACATCCCGCCGGTCGGTATCGGCGAAGTCATGCGCGCACTGGGGGTAGGCAAAGTCGTGACGTCCAGCCACCCGGGTTTTGCGGTCGGGGACTACGTCAACGGCGCCCTGGGCGTGCAGGATTACTTCCTCGGCGAGCCGCGAGGCTTCTATAAAGTCGATCCGAAACTGGCGCCGCTGCCACGTTATTTGTCCGCGCTCGGCATGACCGGGATGACCGCCTACTTCGCCCTCCTCGATGTCGGTGCACCAAAAGAAGGTGACACCGTGGTGCTGTCGGGTGCTGCGGGAGCGGTGGGCAGCATCGCCGGGCAGATTGCCAAGATCAAAGGTTGCCGCGTGATCGGCATCGCGGGCGGTGCGGACAAATGCAAGTTCCTGATCGACGAACTGGGTTTTGACGGTGCCATCGATTACAAGAGCGAAGACGTCGTTGCCGGCCTCAAGCGCGAATGCCCGAAAGGGGTGGACGTGTATTTCGACAACGTCGGCGGCGACATTCTCGACGCCGTGCTGAGCCGTCTCAACCTGAAGGCACGAGTGGTGATTTGCGGCGCCATCAGCCAGTACAACAACAAGGAAGCGGTCAAAGGGCCGGCCAACTATTTGTCGCTGCTGGTTAACCGCGCACGCATGGAAGGCTTTGTGGTGATGGACTACGCCACGCAGTTCGCCGCAGCCGGGCAGGAAATGGCCGGGTGGATGGCCAAGGGGCAGCTCAAGAGCAAGGAAGACATTGTTGATGGGCTGGAGACATTCCCGGAGACGCTGATGAAGTTGTTCAGCGGCGAGAATTTCGGCAAGTTGGTGTTGAAGGTTTAACGCACTACCTGGCGGCAACAATACCCTGTGGGAGCGAGCTTGCTCGCGATGACGGACTGGGATTCACAACCAATGCTGAATGTTATGGCCCCATCGCGGGCAAGCCCGCTCCCACAGGTTTAGCGGCGTTTAGGCGATTTCGGCTACTACGGCAGCCAACGCCTTGGCCGGATCCGCCGCCTGGCTGATCGGACGGCCGATCACCAGGTAATCGGAACCGGCATCCAGCGCCTGACGCGGTGTCAGAATGCGGCGCTGATCGTCCTGGGCGCTGCCCGCCGGGCGAATCCCCGGGGTCACCAGTTGCAGCGACGGGTGCGCCGATTTCAAGGCCTGGGCTTCCAGCGCCGAGCACACCAGACCGTCCATCCCGGCTTTTTCCGCCAGCGCAGCAAGGCGCAGCACTTGTTCCTGCGGTTCGATGTCCAGACCGATGGCGGCCAGGTCTTCACGCTCCATGCTGGTCAGCACGGTCACGCCAATCAGCAGCGGTTTCGGGCCGGTGCGCTGATCGAGCACTTCACGGCAAGCCGCCATCATGCGCAGACCGCCGGAGCAGTGCACGTTGACCATCCACACGCCCATTTCCGCCGCAGCTTTTACCGCCATGGCGGTGGTGTTCGGGATGTCGTGGAACTTGAGGTCCAGGAACACTTCGAAACCCTTGTCGCGCAAGGTGCCGACGATTTCCGAGGCGCAGCTGGTGAACAGTTCCTTGCCAACTTTGACCCGGCACAGTTTCGGGTCCAACTGGTCGGCCAGCTTCAGTGCGGCGTCACGGGTGGGGAAATCCAGGGCGACGATGATAGGAGTCTGGCAGACGGACATGTGCGGGCTCTCAGGCAGGACGAAATCGGCGCGCATTGTAGCGGAACCAGCGCGGCTGCGGGACCCGATGATCGGTAAATCGTCGTCGGTGCTCAGCCAAGACTAGCCCTTTCGCCGATTGTGTCGAGACCGATACACACACGACACGCCCGCAACACCCTTCCCCGCTACCCTCGGCAGCCGCAACACGTCCTTACAGCACTTCCCGCCTCCGGGCCGGACGCCTATGCTGAAGCCACAACCTCGCAGCCCATCTTTGTGGTTGGCAGCCTACCTGGCAGATGAACGCACGCATGCACAACACCCACGCCCCTGTGAACGACGATCAAAAAGCGCCCGGCGACGACAAACGCTGGAGCATTCGCGCCCTGATCGTCGACGATGACGTCCCGATCCGCGAACTGATGATCGACTACCTGGCCCGGTTCAACATCCACGCCAGTGGCGTCACCGATGGCGCGGCCATGCGCCTGGCGCTGCAAGCGGAACATTTCGACGTGGTGGTGCTCGACCTGATGCTGCCCGGCGAAGACGGTCTGTCGCTGTGCCGCTGGTTGCGCGCCGAATCGGACATTCCAATCCTGATGCTCACCGCGCGTTGCGAACCCACCGACCGGATCATCGGCCTGGAACTGGGTGCCGACGATTACATGGCCAAACCGTTCGAGCCGCGAGAACTGGTGGCACGGATTCAGACCATTCTGCGTCGGGTGCGCGACGACCGCACCGAACAGCGTGCGAACATTCGCTTCGACAATTGGCGCCTGAACAGCGTGCTGCGCCAGTTGATTGCGGCGGATGGCCTGGTGGTGCCGCTGTCCAACGCCGAATTCCGTTTGCTGTGGGTGTTCATCGAACGTCCGCGCCGAGTGCTCAGCCGCGAACAACTGCTGGACGCGGCACGCGGTCGCTCGATCGAAGCCTTTGATCGCAGCATTGATTTGCTGGTCTCGCGCCTGCGCCAAAAACTCGGGGACGACCCGAAAGCCCCACAGTTGATCAAAACCGTTCGCGGCGAGGGTTACCTGTTCGACGCACGAGACATCGGCTGATGCGTGCGCGCTTCGATACGCTGTTCGGTCGCCTGTTTGGCGTGCTGCTGTTGGCGATCATCCTGGCGCATCTGCTCGCGTTTGCCTGGTTTCACCATTACGGCCCACCTCCGCCGCCGCCACCGCCCGAGTTCTCCCAAGGTGTCGACGGACAACGCCCACCGCCGGACGCGCGTTTCGACACCCGGCCACCACGACCCTGGTTCGGTGGGCCGCTGGTGCCACTGACATTCCAGCTGATTTCGCTGATCATTGCCGCCTGGTACGGCGCCAAACTGCTGAGCCGGCCGATCCAGCGCCTGAGCGACGCCGCCGAGCGCCTGAGCGAAAACCTCGACAGCCCGCCGCTGGATGAGTCCGGTCCACGGGAGGCCAGGCAAGCGGCCTACACCTTCAACCTGATGCAAAAACGCATCATCGAACAGATGCAGCAGCGCTCGCGAATGCTCGGCGCGGTTTCCCATGACCTGCGTACGCCGCTGTCACGCCTCAAGCTGCGGCTGGAACAGATCGACGACGACAGACTGCAAGGCCAGATGCGTCAGGATCTGGACGACATGATCAGCATGCTCGACGCCACCCTCACCTACCTGCACGAGCAGCGCACCAGCGAGGCACTGCAGTGGATGGACGTGCAGGCGCTGGTCGAATCCTTGAGTGAAAACGCCCAGGACCAGGGTGCCGATGTCGAGGCCAGCGGCCATTGCGTGCCGTTGCAGGTGCAGCCGATGGCCTTGCGCTCGTGCATCAACAATCTGCTGGATAACGCGCTGCGCTATGCCGGACAGGCGTTGATCGCACTCGAAGACAATCGCGAACATCTGGTGATCCGGGTCATCGACCATGGGCCGGGGATTGCGGCAGATCAACGTGAAGCGGTGTTTGAACCGTTCTTCCGTCTGGAAGGTTCGCGCAATCGCAACTCCGGCGGTGTCGGTCTGGGCATGACCATTGCCCGCGAGGCGGCTGAACGGCTGGGTGGTCAATTGACGCTGGAAGAGACCTCCGGTGGCGGTTTGACCGCAGTGATCCGCTTGCCCCGCGCCTGAGCCCGACACAAGTTCCCTTGCGGGAGCGAGTCTGACCGGCGACATGTGTACCACTCGGTACAAACCCCACATACCCAGGACAACTTGCTCCTTGAGGCTGCATAAGCCGGTGCACCCACCGGTTTTCCATTCCAGGGAGTGAGCCCAATGATCGGTAGCGTCAGCAACTACACGAGCTATACCAGCACCAGCAGCACCACAATCAGCAATGCACGCAGCCAGCAATTTCAGAAAGAACTGCTCACCAAACTCGACACCAACAGCGACGGTTCGGTGGATCAGGACGAGCTCACCAGCGCTCTGTCGCAGAAAACCGAGGACGGTCTACTGGTCAGCCTGAGCAAGAATTTCGCCGACCTGGACAGCGACGACAGTGGCAGCCTGAGCAGCGAAGAAATGGCCGCGATGGCGCCACCGCCAGCGCGGCCGCATGATCAGGCACCGAACACCGAACTGGCCGACGCGCTGATCAGCGCTCTGGACGCCGACAGTGACGGCGCCATCAGCAGCGATGAACTGAGCAACGGCCTGACCAGCGCCGGCAGCAGTGCCGACAGCACAGAGATCTTTTCGGCGCTGGACAAAAACGAAGATGGCGTCGTCAGCAAGGATGAACTCACCGCCAGCCTCGCCCCACCACCACCCCCGCCGCAACAGGTGTCCAGCGACGAATTGTTCAGCCAACTCGATGCGGACAGCGACGGCAGTGTCAGCGCCAGCGAATTGAGCAGTGCATTGCAGGCCAGCAGCAGTTCAACCACCAGCAGCGAAAGCAGTGGCGACGTCAGCAGCGACGAGTTGGAAGCCGCGCTGCAAGCCGGTCGCGAGAAAAACAGCAACAGCGCCACCGATCAGACAAACGTGACGCAAGCGTTGAACAAAATGATCGCCAACCTGAGCAAGCAGTACTCGCTCGACAAAGTGGCGACGGTGGGCAAGTACCTGAACGTCACGAGCTGATCTCGTAGGAGCCGGCTTGCTGGCGATGGCATCACTGCGGCGTTTCAGGTGAACCGCGGTGATGCTATCGCCGGCAAGCCGGCTCCTACAAGTGATGTGAAGGCAGTCAGGGCCGGCGGTCTTCCACCCGCGCCTGACTCTTGCTCCAATCGGTCAACAGGCTATAGGCCACGGCCAGCAACGTCGGCCCGATAAACAGACCGATGAACCCGAAAGCGATCAACCCGCCAAACACGCCCAGCAGCACAATCACCAACGGTAAATTACCGCCGCGACTGATCAGGTAAGGCTTGAGCACGTTGTCGACCCCACTGATGATGAACGTCCCCCAGATCCCGAGGAACACCGCCATCCCGTATTCACCTTTCCAGGCGAGCCACGCCGTGGCCGGAATCCACACCAACGGTGGCCCCATGGGAATCAGGCTAAGCAGGAAGGTGACGATGCCCAGCACCAGCGCACCCGGCACCCCGGCAATCAGGAAGCCGATCAGCGCCAACACCGCTTGCGCCGCCGCCGTCCCGATCACACCGTTCACCACCCGTTGCACCGTCCCCGCTACCAGTTCGATGTAGTAACCGGCGCGATCACCGATCAACCGCTGCAGCAGCCCATGGACAAACGCTGCTAAACGCGGCCCGTCCCGGTAGAAAAAGAATACAAACACAATGCTGAGTGTCAGTTCGAGAATGCCGCCGCCAATCTGCGCACTACGCGCCAACAGCCAGTTGCCGACCTGCCCCAGATAAGGTTTGAGCGACACCATCATCGCCGCGCCCTGCTGATCGATGCTGTTCCAGATCACCACCAGACGCTCGCCCACCAGAGGAACACTGCCCAGCCAGCCCGGGGCCTCCGGCAGGCCATCCATCTGTACGTCCTTGATGAACGCCGTGGCATCACGCACATGGTCCGCCAGGTTGAAACCCAGCCACACCAGCGGCACCGCCACCAGCAACATCCAGCCGAGGGTCAGCAAGGCCGCCGCCAGGGATTCTCGCCCATTGAGCCATCGGGTCAGCAAACGCATCAGCGGCCAACTGGCGAACGCCAGCACCGCGCCCCAGAACAAGGCCGACCAGAACGGCGCCATCACCCAGAAGCTCGCGCCAAACAGCACCAGGAGCAGGATCTGCACCAACAGCCGATCGTTATTGATCATCCACGTCTCGAAAAAAGTCAGTCAGCCAATAGAGTAGGCGAACGCGGCAAGCACGTTCGCCGGCCCCAGCTTATCGCAACAGCTCGATGTGCAGGCCAGAGCCTTCGACGGTGCCGGTTTCCATCCTGGCCGTACGCACACCCTGGCCGATCAGGGCCTGACGCCAGGCTTCGGCCTGCGGCCCGGAAACACTGACCCGCAACGTGGTGTCCAGATTCAGTCCACGGGATATCAAGCGCAGCCAGGTATCGTCAGGATCGCCGGTCAGCTTGGGGAAATCGAGTTCACCGGTGCTTTTGAGCTCTCGAAGCAAGGTGGCGGAAGTCGGCAGCAAATCACCCAACGGTGCGGCGGCGTCGAATTGCTCGACGTGCAGATAGGCTTTGCGGTTGCCGCGAGTGATGCTGTAAAGCGCCACCAGGCTGTTGTCCCGCGGCGCCGCCAGACGCAACAGCAAATACGCCTGCTGATCGTCGGCCCCATAGAGCTTGGCGTTGCCGAAAACCTCATTGGCCCACAGGCTGCTCTCGCCGCAATCGCGGGCCTGGCACCAGAACAGCAACTGGGCGTCCTGCTTCTGCAAGGCTTCGCGAGCGGCGGTGAAGGCTTCGGTGGAAGAATGCTCCGCAGGCAGCTCGTAGGTCACCGAGGTGGTTTGGCCGCGGGCGCTGACCTGACCGTCGAAGCGCAACTGTCCGCTGATCTTGCGGATTGAGCCCAACGGGTAGATTCGCTCAAGCTCAACCGGCGGGCGATAGTCGACGATCTGCGAATCGGCTAACCGCGGCACGATTGGCAGGTCCTGACTGCCCGACACATCGGCGGCAAACAACAAAGGACTGAAACAACACAGGGCCAGCAGGCTGATGGAGCGCATGGACAGGTTCATCGGATCAGCATGGCCTGGGCACCCTTGACGACACTGGCATCGTCGATGCGTTCCGGCACCAGCAGGCCGCGCTGCACCGCCGGACGCGCCTCCATCGTCGCCATCCAGCGTTGCAAGGCCGGCAAGCCGTCCACTGCCACACCGGACCACTCGTGACCGCGGACCCACGGATAGGTCGCGATGTCGGCAATGCTGTATTCGTCCGCCAGAAACGCTACGTCTTGCAGGCGCGTGTCGAGCACTTCATACAGACGACGGGTTTCATGCTGATAACGGTCGATGGCGCCCTGGAGCTTTTCCGGAAAGTAACGGAAAAACACGTTGGCCTGACCCTGCATCGGATCGACTCCGCCCATCTGGAACATCAGCCACTGCAACACCACCGAGCGCCCTTTCGGGTCCTTGGGCAGCAGCTTGCCGCTCAGTTCTGCCAGATAAATCAGGATGGCGCCGGATTCGAAAACGGCAAAATCGCCGTTGGCGCGGTCGACAATCGCCGGAATCCGGCCATTGGGGTTGATCTTGAGGAAGTCCGCGGACTTCTGTTCCTTTTTGTCGAAACTCAAGGCGTGCACCGTGTAGGGCAGGCCGAGTTCCTCGAGCACGATAGAGACCTTGTGGCCATTCGGAGTCGCAGCGGTGTAGAGATCTATCATGGTTGTCTCCCATTTCAACCCGCCCAGCCTCGACAGTTGCCCGGCGCAAGTCAAGGAACGGCGAAGAACCGATTGAAACAGTCTGCGACAAGGTCGGCGCCGGGTTCGTCATTCAGGTGCAAATGATGACCGCCAGGCAGCTGTTCACGGCTAAAGGGTAGACGCTCCAGCAACTCGGGATGTTTGGCGAGCATGCCGTCGGCCGCGACGACCAGCAGCGCAGGACAACTGACGCGCTGGACGAAGGCCATCGCTTGCTCGGTGGTAAGACGCAGCGGCGATGGCAGCGTCAGTCGGTTATCGGTGCGCCAGGTGTAACCGCCCGGCACCGGCATCAAGCCGCGTTGCGCCAGTAATTCGGCGGCTTCGCGACTGACCGCCACCAGGCCTTTCATGCGCGCTTCGATGGCGCGATCAAGGGTGTTGTAGACCGGCTTGCGTTTCTCCCGCAGGTCCAGTTGCGCTTGCAGGGCCATGCCCATGCGCTCGGCGGCATTTTCGCCTTTGTCTGTAGGAGGAATGATGCCGTCGATCAAGGCCAGGTGCGTGATCCGCTCCGGTAGCGACCCGGCAATGATCAACGAAGCGATTGCGCCCATGGAGTGTCCCATCAGCGCAAAACGCTTCAAGCCAAGCTGTTCGGCGACTTGCAGCACGTCATGGGCGTAGTCCCACATCGCGTAACCGGCACCTGCCGGGCGATGCCCGGAATGACCGTGACCGGCCATGTCCAGCGCGATGATGCGCAACCCTTTGAGCTTCGGTGCCAAGCGGGCAAAGCTGTTGGCGTTATCCAGCCAGCCGTGCAAGGCAATGACCGGCAAACCGTCCTCGGGGCCGAACAGGTGCGCTGCCAGCTCTATGTGCGGCAGGCTCAGGCGAACTTCCTCGACGGCATGGCTCATGCGCAATCCTGCAGATGGCGAGCGTCCCAGCGGCTGAACAGGTTTTTCAGCAGCGTGGCGGTGTCCTGGGGACGTTCGAGGGGAAACATGTGGCCGCCGGGCATAGTCAGGGATTCGCCCAACGGCATGCGCCCGACGGAACTGGCGTGATGACGCATCACCACGCGGCTTTTGTGCCCACGCACCACCGCCAGCGGCACTTTCAGTTGCCCTGCGCGACCGGGGCTGGTGTGCGGTACGCCCCGGTAGATACTGATTTCCGTGGCGGGGTCGAAACGCAGGCGCAGTTTGTCGCCGACTTTGTGCAAACCGTGTTGCAGGTAAGCGTCGAAACATTCCGGATCGAAACCGCGAAACAGGGTTTTGCCAGCAAAATAACGGCGGGCACTCTCGATATCGGCGAACTCTTCGCGCCGCCCCAGTGTGCGGCCGGCCGGCGTCAGGCGGTCGATAAAACCGAAACGCTTGGCGGCGCGGATCACCCATTGATCGGCACGGGTCAGCACTGGCGAATCGAGCATCACCACGCCGCGATAGAGCTCGGGACAGCGCAACGCCGCATGCAGGTGCAGCACGCCACCGAAGGAGTGGCCGACACCCCACACCGGTTCTGCCTGTTGCTTGAGGTGATGAATCAGCTCGTCCACCAGGTTGTGCCAGTTATCATCCGCCGGAAAACGCGGGTCATGGGCATGCTGCTGCAAATGGGCAACCTGATACTCAGGCGCCAACGCCGCGAACAGCTTGCCGTAGGTTCCCGAGGGGAAACCATTGGCGTGGGCGAAAAATATCTGCTGCGGCATACCGGTCGTTCCATCAACGAAAAACAGAACCCGATTGTCCGCAAGCCCACCGGGAACCGCAATGACCGTAACTGCCAGGAATGATGACAGTCGTGCCGTGGCTATGAGCGGCCCGGTGGGCCCGACCTGTTATTTCTGACAGTTGACAGGCAATCCTCATGACGCGGATAAGAGCACTTTCGCCAAGCCTCGGGCAACGCCTGTCATGACCCACGCCAACACGCCCGCCATTGCAGTGATCGACTCTCGCGGGCTGGGCGTGCGTGCTGTGGCCTATCACCGCCGCGATTACTGCGCAGCTGAAAGCTGCATCACCCAGCAGGTACACAATGTTGTCGGGCGGGCGGTGTTGAGTCGCGACCCACGGTTGTTTCTTTTACACCAGGCAGGCCAGAGCGCCGCCAATCAAATCAGCGTGTTCAGCCTGTCAGGGACGCTGTTGTTATCGGAAAACAGCGATGCCGGCTGGCGCCTGGGTTTGCCCGGCGAGGATGGACAAAGCGTCGAAGGATGGGATCAGAAACTCAGCCATAACCGCGTGCACTACGACGGACAGCGCCGGCCGATCGCTTCATTCGAGCACGCCCACGGTGACGCGGAACACTGCATCGCAAGGTTTTCCTACGCTGCCGCCAGCGCCGATGAAAGCCTTAACCGGCGTGGCCAATTGATTCGGCAGGACGACACCGCCGGCACCTTGCAATACATCACATTCGGCCTTGGCGGCACCCCACTGGAACACAGCCGTACCTTTGTCGAAGATCCGCAATGGTCCGTGGATTGGCCCGCGACGGAGAGCGAATGCGATGGTTATCTGGAAGCTGAACCTTTGATCACCCGCCTCCACTGCAACGCGGTGGGCGAACCCATCAGGCAGACCGATGCAAAAGGTAACGTTCAGAGATTCATTCAGACCCGTGCTGCAGAGTTGAAGGCAGTCCACCTGACACTTGCCGGACAGCCCCAGGAAAAAACCCTGGTCAGTGAAATCCAGTACAACGCCTTTGGACAGGTCAAACGGCAACGCGCGGGAAACGGCGTCATTTCATGTGCGACATTTCGCCCGGAGGATGGGCGGCTGGAACACCTGAAGACTTACGTGTCAAATCACTCCGGGCTTCAGGACCTGACTTACGAATACGATGCGGTCGGCAATATCACGGGCCTGAGCGACACCGCCGCCCCGACTCGCTTTCACCGCAATCAGCGAATCGACCCCACCCATCGCTACCGTTATGACAGCCTCTACCGACTGATAGCCGCCAGCGGCCGACAGCTTCGCAATGCCGCCAGTGGGCCGCAATTACCGGCCTTTCAATCTGCATCCGACCCAGGGCAACTGGAAAATTACACGCGTATTTACACCTACGATGTGGCCGGCAACCTGGAGCTCATGCAACACCTCGCGGACAGTGGCAACCGCACCGAACGCACAGCCATCGCCGCTTCCAGCAATCGCAGCCTGCCCGAAAGAACCGATGGCAAGCTGCCCAACGACAACGACATTGCTGCCGGATACGACGTGAACGGCAACCGAATGACCCTTCAACCGGGACAAGACTTGCTTTGGAATCTGCGCAACCAGTTGCGCCAGGTCGATCGGGTGGTGCGTGAGGACGAGCCCGACGACACCGAGATTTACCTCTACGACGGCAGCGGCCAACGCCTGCGAAAGATCCGCCAGACCTACACCGGCACGTTGACCCGCACCCACGAAACCCGCTACCTGCCGGACCTGGACATTCGCACATCGGCAGACGAGATCCTCCACGTCATCACGATCAAGGCCGGGCGCGGGACGCTGCAGGTACTGCATTGGGAACAAAAACCGGCGTCGGGCATCCCTCAGGACCAGCATCGCTACAGCTTCACCGATCACTTGAACTCCAGCACCGTAGAACTGGATGAAGAAGCCAGACTGATCACATCGGAACGTTACTACCCGTACGGAGGAACGTGCTGGTGGGCCTGGCGAAACACGCTGGAGGCGAGTTATAAAACCATTCGTTATTCGGGTCAGGAGCGGGATGCAACCGGGTTGTATTACTACGGATTTCGGTACTACGTGCCGTGGTGCCAGCGGTGGTTAAGTGCCGACCCGTTGGGTACGGCGGACGGGTTGAATTTGTTTGCAATGGTGCATGGCAATCCCATCGGACATGTCGACTTGCAAGGGTTGATCACTGCGGGTGAGGTTTTCAGCGCTGCCAGCGCCTCTATCGGCCGCGACGGCTTGAGCGCGTTGGCGGGCGGGCTTATTCGATACGGAGCAGCACAAGGGCTGATGCAGTTAGCCACAAACACCTCCGATGATCCGGACGCTCAGACCGTAGACGCCACCGCCAATTTGGCTTTAACCGTCGCAGGCACCGGCGTCGGTGCGTTGGTCGGAGGATCAATGGGCATGGGTGCGGGCAGCAACATCGTTTCCCGATACAGCAACAGTCGCACCGCACAAAGAATTGGAGCGGGCATCGGCGCTTTTTTGGGCGCGGCCACGGGAGCAGCGGCGCCAATCCATGCGTATTTGAGCAACCCTGAAGCACTGAACGTTGTCGCGCTCAGCATCGTCACCAGTGTGCCCGGGAATCTGACACGAGAAACAGGGCAGCGAATTTCCCCAGAACTCGGCCCCAGAGTCACGCTTGCCCCCTCCGGACTGGCGATGGCCCTTCGTACGCCAGTTTATGGAGCGTTACTGTTTGCGGGCGGAACAAGTCGCGCAGAGATGCCAGCCTGGGCCGGCGTGCTCATCAGCGCCGGCTTCGAAGGCCTCGACGGTGCGTCCATCACCGCCATCAACTCACTACTGGGAGGCACTTTTGTATCGGGCACCAACGAATTTTCCATGCCACGGTTTTGGGAGGTGATGTACGGGTGGTTTACCCGTACGGCCGGGTCAGGATTAACCGCTTCGTTAACATTCCTGTCCAGTCCGCTGACAAGCGCTATCGCAAACCCCAATGTGCAGATGGGCACCATGGCGACCATGGCCACGCCCACAGTAGCCCGCACCTACCTGGGGCAACATGTGCAACGCGGCACCGCCATGTTGTTCAGATTTGACGACAGTGATTTCAGACTGGACCGTTTCTCTCCGCCAAACCGCGAGTGGGCTACTTCTGCGCCCCAGAGCTATCACCCGGAGCTGCCCACTATGGGGGACTTGCCCATGACCTTAACCCGTCGCGGCTCTGCCCATGCCTGAACAGCCGGTTCAGCGCACCGGTGGATTCTCCCCCAACGGCACCACCGCCATGGTCAACCGCGACACACAACTGGCCTTGCCCTCATCGCTGGTCAGCCGAATGTCCCAGACATGCGTCGTGCGCCCGATGTGAATCGCCTTGGCCACCGCCGTCACCCGTCCGCTGCGCAACCCGCGCAAATGGTTGGCGTTGATCTCAAGGCCCACGCAGTAAAATTTGCTGGCATCGATGCACAGATAACTGGCCATGGAGCCGACCGTTTCGGCCAACACCACCGAAGCACCGCCATGCAGCAAACCATAAGGCTGGTGAGTGCGATGATCGATGACCATGCTCGCCGTCAGCGAGGCTTCGTCGAAGGCTTCGAAGCGGATATCCAGCACTTCGCCGATGGTGTTTTTCTGGATTGCGTTCAACTGCTCGATGTTGGGGGTGGTACGCCACAAACTCATTGCACACATCCTTTGTTGGTTTTATTCGTGACTCAATCCTGCCACAGCACCGCTTCGCTGCGCTCGCTCCATTCTTCGAACCGGGCCCCATAAGCCGCTTCGATCACATTGCGCTTGATCTTCAGGGTCGGTGTCAGGAAGCCGTTTTCTACGGCCCAGCTGTCTTTGACGACCACGAGCCGGCGCAGGCGCTCATGTTTATCGAGGGCGCCGTTGACCTCCTCAAGAAGTTTTTCCAGGCTTGAATGCAGGCCTGCACGCGCGGTTCCACCGGCGTCCTGCTGCCCGACCGCCGAGAGCACGCACAACCCCAGCGGCGCGCTCAACCCATCGCCGACCACGCAGACTTGTTCGATGCGTGAATGTATCGCCAAACGATTTTCGATCGGCGCCGGCGCCACGTACTTGCCTTTGCTGGTCTTGAAGATTTCCTTCAGGCGCCCGGTCAGGCGCAAATAGCCTTCGGCGTCCTGTTCGCCCTTGTCACCGGTGCGCAGGAAGCCGTCCTCGGTGATGGTATCGGCGGTCTTTTCCGGCTCCTTGAAATAGCCGAGCATGGTTGCGCCACTGCGCACCATGACCTCGCCCGATTCGGCGATCCGCACTTCAACCTCCGGGCAAGGCTGGCCAATCCAGCCCGGTTTGTTGTCGCCGGGCCGGCCGATGTGGGAGTAACCGCAGCTTTCGGTCATGCCGTAGACCTCCAGCACGTCCAGCCCAAGTTTGCGGTACCACAGCAACAACGTCTGCGGCACCGGCGCGGCGCCGGACAAGGCGACGCGCAAAGCGTCCAGCCCCAGCCCGGCGAGCACTTTGTGCCCTACCCGCTTACCGATGAAGGGCAGGCCGAGCAGGAAGTCGAGGCGTTTGGCCGGGATCTTGCCGTACACGCCCATCTGGAATTTGGTCCAGATACGCGGCACGCCAAACAGCGCCGTCGGCCGCGCACGCTGCAAATCGGTGAGAAAGGTGTCGAGGCTCTCGGCAAAAAACACGGTTTGCCCGGTATAGATCGACGCCAGTTCGACGAACATACGCTCGGCGACGTGGCACAGCGGCAGATAGGACAACAATCGATCCGACTCATTGAGGCCGAACAACTGCGAGCCGCGGGTGGTGGCAAACCCCAGGTTGCCGAAGCTGTGCATCACGCCCTTGGGCATGCCGGTGGTGCCGGAGGTGTAAATGATGGTCGCCAGTTTATCGGCGGTCGGTTGGGGATTGTCCTGGATCGGCGAGCAGGTTTGCAGGTCGGCCCAGCTGAAATCGAAGGTGCCAGGTGGATGCAGTGGCAGGCTGATGGTCGGCAGGTCGGGGTTGACCCCGCGGGCCATGCCCGGCCAGTCGTCGAGTTTGCCGATGAAGACCAGCGCTGCTTCGGAATGTTCGAGTACTTGCGCCACGGAGTCGGCGGTGAGGTTCGGGTACAACGGCACCGACACATGCCCGGCCATCCAGATTGCGAGGTCAGCGATGATCCAGTGCGCGCAGTTTTTCGAGATCAGGGCGATGTGGCTGCCTTGCGGCAGTTCGCGGGCGCGTAGCCAGTGCGCGGCGCACCGGGCCTGATGACCGACGTCCTCCCAGGTCAGGGTTTCGACCTGGCCGCCGCCCGTGGGCTGAACCAGGAAGCGCTGGCGGGGATGACGGGCTTCGCGCTCATAGAAGGCGTCCAGCGGCAAACGAAAAGCAGCAGACATGCGACTCGCTCCTTTATTTTTGATCTGGAGCAAGCGTAGTCAACCAAGCGGTTGCTTGGTTGACTATTTCATTACAAAAAATCAGTAACGCCACCGCCCCTGTGGGAGCGTGGCTTGCCCGCGATGCAGGCACCGCGGTGTATCAGGGAAACCGAGTAGATATCATCGCGGGCAAGCCACGCTCCCACAGTTGACCGAGGGCACCTGAGGCTACGGGTGCTTGATGCCGTTGAGCTTCATCGCCCCGGCCAGCGGCAAATCGCCTTCCAGCTCGGCAAGGCCGGCGGTTTTCACCGCTTCCGGTTGTTGTACATGGCCGTGTTGCAGGTAACCCAGCAGATTGCCCACCAGCGGGTTATGGCTCACCAACAACGCGTAATCGACCGACACCAATTGCTCTGCCACCGCTTGCGGGCGGTTGTCGGGGGTCAGCCATTCGACGGTGCGGATGTCCGGCTGGAAACCCAGTGCTTCCCGCACCAGTTCCGCCGTCTGCTGCGCTCGCAGATACGGACTGGCATAGATGGCCGTAATCGGCTGACCGATCAGCTCGGCCGCACTGCGCAGTGCCTCTTCACGACCGTGGGCGGTCAGTGCCCGCTCGGGGTCCGGACGCGAGCCGAAAGGCTCGGCTTCGCCATGACGCAATACCCAGAGTTTCATAGCTTGGGTTCCTCATCTCGGACCGGATGCGGGGCAGGCGCCACGACGTGGGGCGCTTCACCTTCCGGCGTACGCGGCGTCGGCCAGTCGGCGAACGGCCACGGTTTCTGGTCGCTGTGAAACGTGCCGAAACGACCGATCTGCGCCAGGAACTGGCTCAGGCTGTCGCCGAAATTCATCAGGCTGGCGCTCGGGGCGCCATAGATCAAACGATAGATCAGTTGCACCAGCACCACGGCGCCGAGGATGAACTGCGCCACCTGCCAGACCAGCAGGAAGACGATCATCCACAACACCCGCAGCAGGATGGATTCGTACTTGGCTTCTGTTTTCGGATCGTTCATGTGCAACTCCCTGCTTTTCTGGAAAGCGTGATCAGTTGAAACCACTGGTGGAAATAAAGTCGACGTCGGTTTTCGGTTCACCACGCATCAGCAGCTCAATCACCTGGTTCAGCGTGCGCCCTTCGAACAGGATCGCGTGCAGCCCGGCGACCAGCGGCATATACACGCCCACCTCTTGAGCTTTGGCCTTGAGCACCTTGAGGGTGTTGACGCCTTCGGCCACTTCGCCCAGGCGCGTCACCGCGTCTTCCAGGCTCAAGCCCTGACCGAGGGCGAAGCCGACCTGGTAGTTGCGGCTTTTCGGCGACGAACAGGTGACGATCAAATCCCCCACCCCCGCCAGTCCCAGGAACGTCATCGGGTTGGCACCCTGATTCACTGCGAAGCGGGTCATTTCCGCCAGCGCGCGGGTGATCAGCATGCTCTTGGTGTTTTCACCCATGCCCAACGCCACGGCCATGCCGGCGATGATCGCGTAGACGTTTTTCAGCGCCCCGCCCAACTCCACGCCGAAGCGGTCGGCGCTGGCGTACACGCGAAAGGTGCGCCCGTGCAACGCTTCCTGAACCCGCTGACAGAGTTCTTCGTCCTCGCTGGCGACGACCGTGGCGGTCAGCGCGTGCTCGGCGATTTCACGGGCCAGATTCGGTCCGGACAGCACGCCGATGCGCGCTTGCGGGGCGATTTCTTCGAGGATCTCGCTCATCAGTTTAAAGGTGTGGGCTTCGATGCCTTTGGTCAGACTCACCAGCAACTTGCCGCTCAAGCGATCGGCGTGCGGCACCAGCACCGAGCGCAGTGCGCTGGAAGGCAACGCGACAAAACACAGGTCGCAGGCGTCCAGCGTGGCTTGCAGGTCAGTGACCGCCTCCACGCCTGGCAGAATCTTGATGCCCTTGAGGTAACGCGGATTCTCGCGATTGACCCGAATGGCCTCGGCCTGTTCGGGGTCACGCATCCACTGTCGGACCTGATGCCCATTCTCGGCCAGCAGATTAGCCACGGCGGTACCAAAACTTCCGCCTCCCAGGACCGCAATTGGGCGCTGTTCAGTCATATGCAATCCGTTAATCCATACCAGTGGCGATGTCGGCATTATACGGAGCGGCCCAGTGGCGGCCAGCCCTCGTGTCAATTACCGGCACTTGTAGAAAGAAGACTGATAAAACCGAGGAAAATGCCGGCATCGTGACTGAAAAAGTCGACCCGCTCGGTTAACATGCGCGGCACCTAATCGCTATCAAGGATGTGTTGTGTCGTTTGGCCCTGCCGCACCTCGCTCGCCGCTGGTTCTGGCGCTGATCTTCAGCCCCCCATTGCTGGCTGACGACCTGTTTCTCGACAACGAGTCGCTGCCGCAAGTGCTGACGGCTACGCGTCTTAAACAGTCGCCGGCAGCGGTTCCGGGCAGCATGACGGTGATCGACAGCGAACTGATCAATGCCAGTGGCGCCCGGGACATCAGCGAATTGCTGCGACTGGTGCCGGGAATGATGGTCGGCAACATCAGCGGCAATCAGCCGGTGGTGAACTATCACGGCACCAACGCCAGCGAAGCGCGGCGCATGCAGGTGCTGATCGACGGCCGCTCGGTGTACCGCGCCGGCCTGGCCACGGTCGACTGGAGCGACATTCCGGTGGCCATGGAAGACATCGAGCGCATCGAAGTTTTCCGTGGTCCGAACACCGTCAGCTATGGCGCTAACGCGTTGATGGCGGTGGTCAACATCATCACCCGCAACCCGGCCGACAGCCACGGCACGCGAATGAAAGTCACCCGTGGCCAGCGCGGCATCGATGACTTTTACGCCAGTCAGGGGGTGGGTTGGGACGGTGGCGACCTGCGTCTGTCGCTGTCCGGCCAGCAGGACGACGGCTTTGACTCGGACCGCAAGGGCGCCGATTACCGCGACAGCCGCCGCTTGAACCGCTTCAACCTCGCCGTCAGCCAGACGCTCAACGAACAGCAAAGCCTCGACTGGCAATTGAATGCCAAGGACGGCAGCAACCAGCGGCCTTATACCTACCGCCCGGTGTTCTCGGGGATTACCGCCGCCGGGAACAATTCCGACGTTGTGGCCAAGGACTATGCCGGCTCTCTGCGCTGGAACCTCGATATAAATCCTGATCACAGCCTTTATATCCAGGGCTCGGCCCAGCACTGGGATCGTCAGCAGACTTGGCGCGCCTGCGACGCCGAGGTCTCGTTCAGCCCTGAACTGACCGAGCTCTGGCAGCTCAATCCGAATTACACCGAGCGTCTGGCGCGCAACATCGAGCGCTACGTCGTCCCCGGCGCTCCGTCCGGCACGCCGGCAGAACAAGCCTTGGCCAATAAAGTGCTCGACCAGTGGCGCAAGGGCGCCGGACAAACCCTGTGCGGCGACATCGACCAGAGCACCCGAGAATCGCGCTACGACCTCGAACTGCAAGACACCCTCAGCCTGTCCGACAGTCTGCGACTGGTCAGCGGCCTGAACTATCGTTACGACCGGGCAGACTCCGAGACCTACTTCAATGGCACACTCGACGACACGACGTGGCGTGCGTTCGGCCAGCTCGAATGGCGCGCCAGCGAACACTGGTTGCTACAGGGCGGTGCGATGTTCGAAGACACGCAATTGATCGGCAGCTCGCTGACGCCGCGAGTGGCGGTCAACTACCTGATCACGCCTCGCCACGGTTTGCGTGCGGTGTACTCGGAAGCCATCCGCTCGCCGGACATGTTCGAGAACAACGTCAACTGGAGTTACCGGGTGACCAACCTGCAACCCGCCGCCTATGGCCAGAACAGCGCCCGTTACTTCGTCAGGACCCGCGGTCCGGGTAACCTTGAGCAAGAACACATGCGCTCAAGAGAACTGGGTTACAACGGTTTCTTCGCCGAGTGGGGACTGGCGCTGGACGTGAAGGTGTTTCACGACGAAATCACCGGCATGATCAGCGAGCCGCTGCGCAACAATCAGTACATCGCCAGCAACGCCAACAGCTCGCGCTTCACCGGCACGGAAACCCAGCTCGACTGGCACCTGAGCAGTGCCGACCGCTTGCGCCTGACGTACGCCTACGTCGATGCCGAGGCGAGCAATCCGCTGGATGCGCAACAGACCGCGCGCAACAGCGGCTCCGCCGGCTGGCTGCGCGATTGGGGCCACGGGTGGAACAGCGCGCTCTTCTACTATGGTGACGACGCGTTGAACGGCTATCGCTTTGAGCGCGTCGACACGCGCATCGCCAAACACCTTGGCCTGGGCAAGGCCAGTCTGGAACTGGCAGGCGTGCTTGCGCAGCGCCTCGACAACCAACCCACGACGTTCATCGACAACCGCTACGACCAGCGGCGAGTGCTCTACTTCAGTGCGGAGCTGGCGTTCTAGATGCTGCGTTCTCTATCGCGGAAGATGCCAAACCCTGGCCGCCTGTTGGCCGGGTTGTGCCTGGTGTTTGCCGGGTGGCTGGGTAGTCACTCGGCCAGCGCTGCCGAGATTCTGCTGGCCGGTGCCGACGATAGCGCGGGCATGCAGTCTTTCGCCAAGGCCCTGAGCGACTTGCGCCCCGCCGACACCGTTCGCTTTCAACCACTGGCCAATCTGCCGGCACCGGACAAGCTACCCATCGGCACGCGGTTGATCCTGCTCGATCTGCCGAGCCTCGACTGGCGCCTGCAAGACGCCCGAGGCCCGGCGACGCTGGTGCTGCGCATCAGCCGCCTGCAAGCCCGTCAACGCCTGGGGGCGACCTTGCCGGCACATTTGAGTCTGCTGTGGAGCGATCCACCGCTGGAACGGCAATTACGCCTGACTCGAATCCTTTTGCCTCAGGTCAAACGGGTCGGGGTGCTTTACGACAGCCACAGCGAATTTCTCTTGGACGAACTGCGCGAAATCGCCAGGCCTTTGGGCTTCGAAATCGTCACTGAGCGCTGGGACAACACCCATGACAGCCGACCGCTGCAGACGCTGCTGAAAAACAGTGACGTGCTGCTGGGCCTCGACGATCCCGATCTGTACAACCCCAAAACCGCGAAAAACCTGCTGCTCAGCAGCTACGCACGGCAAACCGCGCTGATCGGGCCCAACGCCGGGTTCGTCAAGGCCGGAAGCCTGGCCAGCACCTACAGCGATCAAAGCGACTGGCTGGCGATTCTCGACGACCTGCTCGACCAGCCACCGGCCATGTGGCCGCGCACGCACTACGCCGATCGCTTCAAAGTCTTGAATAACCCGCAAGTGACTCGTTCATTAGGCATTGAACAGATCAATGAAGCGTTGGTCGCAACACAGTTGGCCGAAGGAGAACGCCGCCCGTGACTTTCCATCGTCGTTGGGACATCAACACGCGAACCCAGATCATCAGCCTCGGCCCTGCCCTGCTGCTGACCTTGCTGCTGATCAGCTTTTTCACCTTCGTGCGGATCCAGGACCTGCGTCAGGAGCTCAACCACACCGGTCAACTGATCGCCAACCAACTGGCACCGGCCGCCGAATACGGGGTGATTTCCGGCAACAACGAGGTGCTTGAAAGTTTGCTCAAAGCCACCCTGGCGACGCCCAATGTGCGCTTTCTGGAAGTACAGGACAGCGCCAACCGGATTCTGTTGTACGTCGAGCACCCCTCGGAAACCCACACCCGCTCGCAACAGGTTGAAGTGTTCCAGTCGCCGGTGCGTTTGCAACGCATCGCGTTGCACAATGATTTCTTCCAGGGCAGTAAAGCCGCCATCACCGTCCCCAGCGAGGATTATCTGGGTCGGGTCATCGTCGGTTTGTCGAATGACGCCTTCAACAAGCGCCAACAGGAAATCCTCCTCAAGGCCGGCATCCTGGCGCTGTTTGCCTTGCTGTTTACCTTCCTGATCGCCCGACGCCTGGCCGGCAGTCTGTCGCAGCCGATCCGCGATATCGGCAACGCGGTCAAGGCGATTCAGAGCGGCGACTACAAAACGCCGCTGCCGATTGTCGACGACACCGAACTCGGCGCGCTGTCGCAGCACATCAACAACCTCGCCAGCGGTCTCGAACAGGCTAGCCGCGAGCAGCACCAGGCCATGGCGCAGTTGATCCAGACGCGCGAAGAAGCGGAAAAGGCCAACAACGCCAAATCGGATTTCCTGGCGATGATGAGCCATGAATTGCGCACGCCGATGAATGGCGTGCTGGGCATGCTGCAACTGCTGGAAACTACCGAGATGACCGAGGAGCAGGTCGAGTACGCGGCGCTGGCCTCGGAGTCCACCGAACACCTGCTCAAAGTCATCAATGACATTCTCGACTTCTCGCGCATCGAACGTTCGGAGCTGGAACTGGAGCACATCCCGTTCAACCTCACGGACCTGATCAGCAGTTGCGCCCAATCGTTCTCGCACAGCGCGCTGCAACGCGGACTCGACCTGGCGTTGCTGATTCCCGAGGACATGCGTGCGTTGCAAGTGCAGGGCGACCCGACGCGGATCCGGCAAATACTGGTGAACCTGGTGGGCAATGCGCTGAAATTCACCGAGCAGGGTCGCGTCAGCATCGAACCGCAGTGGCAGTCGCTGGATCACGAACTGTTGTGGTTCACCTGCACCGTGCGTGACAGCGGGATTGGCATCTCGGCCGAAAGCCTGGAGTTGATGTTCAACGCGTTCCAGCAGGCTGACAGCTCTATTTCAAGGCGTTACGGCGGCACCGGGTTGGGCCTGCCGATTGCCCGCACCCTGGCAGAACGCATGGGCGGGACCTTGCGCGCCCAGAGTGAAGAAGGTCGCGGCTCGGTGTTCACCCTGGAAATCCCGTTGGCGCTGTATAAACAGAAGCTCCCGGTACTGGCACCGCGCACACCGACCGGCAGCGGCGATGGTGAAGGACGCAATGTATTGCTGGTCGAAGACAACCCGGTCAACCAGACCGTGATCGAAGCAATGTTGCGCAGTCTGGGCTTTACTGTCAGCGTCGCCACGGACGGCGCGCAAGCGGTGCGAAGTGCCGAAAGTCTGATTTTCGAAGCGATTCTGATGGACTGCCGACTGCCAATCATCGACGGCTACGAGGCCACCCGCCAGATCCGCCAACTGCCCGGCTGCATCGACCTGCCGATCATCGCGCTGACTGCCAATGCCCTGCAGGGCGACCGCGAAGCCTGTCTAACGGCGGGAATGAACGATTACCTGGCCAAGCCCTTCAAACGCACTGATCTGCAGCAAATTCTGCAGCGCTGGGTGCAGTAGTGCAGGCCTTTCGACCATCTGCGACTGGCGTGAAAGGCGAAAGTGCGGCAGTCTTAGGCACCCGAACAGGCCCGAAAAGGGGCTTGAATAAAAATTTCAGTGCACAAGTGTACATTCATGTCCTTGGTGCTGTGACTTTCACCACAACGCAATAGTCTATGAGTAGGCTGCAGACTCGAGGCATAAATGCTTCGATCGGCCGGGAAGATTTGCCCCACCTGCCGCATGGGACTATTGAGGAGCTCGCATGACCCAACAAAACGCCTTTACTCGGGAAGACCTGCTGCGCTGCAGTCGCGGTGAGCTGTTCGGCCCAGGTAACGCACAACTGCCCGCCCCGAACATGCTGATGGTGGATCGCATCACCCATATCAGTGCCGAGGGTGGCAAGTACGGCAAAGGTGAATTGGTCGCCGAGCTGGATATCACTCCGGACCTGTGGTTTTTCGCCTGTCACTTCGAAGGTGACCCGGTGATGCCGGGCTGCCTGGGCCTCGACGCCATGTGGCAACTGGTCGGCTTCTTCCTGGGCTGGCAAGGCCTGCCGGGCCGCGGTCGCGCGCTGGGTTCGGGCGAAGTGAAGTTCTTCGGTCAGGTCCTGCCGACCGCCAAAAAAGTTACGTATAACATTCAGATCAAGCGCGTGCTGAAGGGCAAGCTGAACCTGGCGATCGCCGATGGTTCGGTCAGCGTCGACGGCCGCGAGATCTACACCGCCGAAGGCCTCCGGGTCGGCGTTTTCACCTCCACTGACAACTTCTAAGGGTTATCCGCATGCGCCGCGTCGTTATCACTGGTCTGGGCATCGTTTCGTGCCTGGGCAATGACAAAGAGACCGTCTCCGCTAACCTGCGTGCAAGCCGCCCTGGCATCCGGTTCAACCCGGAATATGCCGAAATGGGTCTGCGTAGCCAGGTTTCCGGCTCCATTGACCTTCCCCTCGAAGAGCTGATTGATCGCAAGATCTATCGCTTCGTCGGCCACGCGGCGGCTTACGCCTACCTGGCCATGAAAGACGCCATCGCCGACTCCGGTCTGACCGATGAGCAAGTCTCCAACCCGCGTACCGGCCTGATCGCCGGTTCCGGTGGCGCCTCCACGCTGAACCAGATGGAAGCGCTGGACATCCTGCGCGAGAAAGGCGTGAAGCGCGTTGGTCCTTACCGCGTGACGCGGACCATGGGCAGCACCGTTTCCGCCTGCCTGGCCACGCCGTTCCAGATCAAGGGCGTGAACTACTCGATCTCTTCCGCCTGCGCCACCAGTGCTCACTGCATCGGTACTGCGGTCGAACAGATCCAGCTGGGCAAGCAAGACATCGTGTTTGCCGGCGGCGGTGAAGAAGAGCATTGGAGCCAGTCGTTCCTGTTCGACGCCATGGGCGCCCTGTCCACCCAGTACAACGAAACCCCGGAAAAGGCCTCCCGCGCCTACGACGCCAAACGTGACGGTTTCGTCATCGCCGGCGGTGGCGGCATGGTGGTGGTCGAGGAGCTGGAACACGCTCTGGCTCGCGGCGCGAAAATCTACGCGGAAATCGTTGGCTACGGCGCGACCTCCGACGGCTACGACATGGTTGCCCCAAGCGGCGAAGGCGCCATCCGTTGCATGCAGATGGCCATGTCCACCGTGGATACCCCAATCGACTACCTGAACACCCACGGCACCTCGACCCCGGTCGGCGACGCCAAGGAAATGGAAGGCGTGCGTGCGGTATTCGGTGACAAGGCTCCGGCCATCAGCTCTACCAAGAGCTTGTCCGGTCACTCCCTGGGCGCCGCCGGCGTTCATGAAGCGATCTATTGCCTGCTGATGATGGAAGGCAACTTCATCGCCGGCTCTGCCAACATCGACGAGCTGGACCCGGCAGTGGCTGACATGCCGATCCTGACCAAGACCCGCGAAAACGCCACCATCAACACCGTGATGAGCAACAGCTTCGGCTTCGGTGGCACCAATGCGACCCTGGTACTGAAGCGCTGGCAGGGTAAGTAATACCCCGCCTACGCAGCACACAAAAACGCCCCGACTGGTTCGGGGCGTTTTTTTGTGTCTGAAACAAGTGGTCAGACAATGCACAAAACCTGTGGGAGCTGGCTTGCCAGCGATAACGGAGTGTCAGGCAACATAAATTTTTGCCATGTCGACGCCATCGCTGGCAAGCCAGCTCCCACAGGTTTTGCGGTGTTCGAGCCATCGCGAACATGAAGCTTTTGTCATGAAACTAAGCACCCTGCGACCGAATGCCGCGTATTCCGCGGCCTGCAGGACTTTCTCCATTTTTGCAAAAAACCGTTGGCAAACTCTGTCGTTTACTTAGCAAGCTATCAAAATATATAACGGAGTCCTGCACACGCCTTGCTGCAGATATCACAGAGATTGGAGCCAGCAGATGACTGTAAAAGTAACTGAACGCGACGATTCACATAAATCCCACGAAGGCGTAGCCGCCGGTACCCGGATCTGGGACGTGCACCAACAAGGCATGTTGGTCGGGATGTTCCACTCCGAAACCGACGCCCACGGCTACAAGGCCGAACTGGAAAAACTGGAGCAGCAACGAGAGCTCCGGTCCGCCTGAGCAACGACAGCATTGAAAACGACAAACCCCGCCATGAGCGGGGTTTGTCGTTGTGGCAGCCGTTAACCGCTTACCACATCAGATCGTCAGGAATCTGATAGGCCGCGTACGGATCGTCTTCAGCCGCCGCTTCTTCAGTCTGCACGTTCAACTGAACGATGCGCTGCGGATCGCGCTCCTGAATTTTCAGGGCCGCCTCACGCGGGATCACCTCGTAGCCGCCGGCATGGTGCACGATCGCCAGCGAACCGTTGCTGAGCTTGTTGCGCATCAGCGCGTTGACGGACAGGCGCTTGACCTTCTTGTCGTCAACGAAGTTGTAGTAGTCCTCGGTGGTCAGCTTCGGCAGGCGCGAGACTTCGATCAATTGCTTGACCTGCGCGGCGCGGGCCTTGGCCTCGGCCTTCTCTTGCTGCTGACGGTTCAGTTCCTGGTCACGCTTGACCTTCTCGGCCAGTGCTTCCTGCGCCAGGCGCTGCTGGGTATCGTCCTGTTCGATCTGGCCTTTATGGACCAGACGCTGCTGTTTCTGTTTCTCTTTGCCGACCTGTTTGGCCTGCTTTTGGTTGACCAGCCCTGCTTTGAGCAACTGGTCGCGAAGGGAAATGCTCATGGTGCTTATTTCTCACTTAGGCCACTGCTCAACCGCAGCTGGGCAAATTCTTTTCCTGACGTTTGGCTTCGCCCCACAGGACGTCCAACTCTTCGAGGGTGCAATCTTCTATGGGACGGTGGGTGTCGCGCAATGCCTGTTCGATAAAACGGAAGCGTCTTTCGAACTTGCTGTTGGCACCGCGCAGGGCCGTTTCCGGATCAACCTTTAAATGACGCGCCAGATTGACCACGGAAAACAGCAAGTCACCGACTTCATCGGCAATCGCTGCCGAATCGTTATCGGCCATGGCTTCGAGCACTTCATCGAGCTCTTCGCGGACCTTGTCCAGCACCGGCAACGCGTCCGGCCAGTCGAAACCGACCTGCCCTGCGCGCTTTTGCAATTTGGCTGAGCGAGACAACGCCGGCAATGCGGCGGGCACGTCATCGAGCAGCGACAACTGCTCGGGCGCGGATGCCCTCTCGGCGCGCTCCTCAGCCTTGATCTCTTCCCAGCGCTGCTTGACCTGTTCTTCACTCAAACGCGGAACATCCAGCGGCGCGTACAGATCGCCGCTGGGAAACACGTGGGGATGACGACGGATCAGCTTGCGGGTGATGCTGTCGATGACGCCGGCAAATTCGAAGCGCCCTTCTTCCCGGGCCAACTGGCTGTAATAAACCACCTGGAACAGCAAATCGCCCAGTTCACCCTGCAAGTGATCGAAGTCGCCACGCTCGATCGCGTCGGCGACTTCGTAGGCTTCCTCAAGGGTGTGCGGGACGATGGTCGCGTAGGTTTGCTTGATGTCCCACGGGCAGCCGAACTGCGGGTCGCGCAGACGGTTCATCAGGTGCAGCAAGTCTTCAAGGCCGTACATCATTTATCTCTCACCACAAAACCTGTGGGAGCTGGCCTGCCAGCGATGGCATTACCTCGACTCTACTGAAAGACCGAGGTGCCTGCTTCGCTGGCAGGCCAGCTCCCACACGGGGGCATCTTCAAGGGGTACGGTTACGCCGGGTTTCGATGATGTTCGGCAACTGGGAAATCCGCCCCAGCAACCGCCCAAGCGCATCCAGTCCCGGAATCTCGATGGTCAGGGACATCAACGCAGTGTTGTCCTCCTTGTTCGAGCGGGTGTTGACCGCCAGCACGTTGATCCGCTCGTTGAGCAGCACTTGCGAGACGTCACGCAGCAAACCGGAACGGTCGTAGGCGCGGATGATGATGTCCACCGGATAGGTGAGCACCGGCACCGGGCCCCAGCTGACCTGGATGATCCGCTCCGGCTCGCGCCCGCCCAGTTGCAACACCGAGGCACAATCCTGGCGGTGAATGCTCACACCGCGCCCCTGGGTGATGTAACCGACGATGGCATCGCCCGGTAACGGCTGGCAGCAGCCGGCCATTTGCGTCATCAGGTTGCCGACGCCCTGGATCTGAATATCGCCGCGCTTGCCCGGTTTGTAGCCGGTGGCCTTGCGCGGAATCAGTTCCAGTTGCTCGTTGCCGCGTTCCGGCTCGACCAGTTGCTGCGCCAGGTTCACCAGCTGCGCCAGACGCAAATCGCCGGCGCCCAACGCGGCATACATGTCTTCGGCGGTTTTCATGTTGGCCTTGTCGGCCAGCTTGTCGAAATCCACCGCTGGCAAGCCAAGGCGACTGAGTTCGCGTTCGAGCAGGGTTTTACCCGCCGCGACGTTCTGATCGCGCGCCTGCAATTTGAACCAGTGGACGATCTTCGCCCGCGCCCGCGAGGTGGTGATGTAACCCAGGTTCGGGTTCAGCCAGTCGCGGCTCGGGGTGCCGTGTTTGCTGGTGATGATCTCGACTTGCTCACCGGTTTGCAGGCTGTAGTTGAGCGGTACGATGCGCCCGTTGATCTTCGCGCCACGGCAGTTGTGACCAATTTCGGTGTGCACGCGGTAGGCGAAGTCCAGCGGCGTAGCGCCTTTCGGCAAGTCGATGGCGTGACCGTCCGGGGTGAAGATGTAGACCCGGTCCGGCTCGATATCGACCCGCAGCTGTTCGGCCAGGCCGCCAATGTCACCCAACTCTTCGTGCCATTCGAGGACCTGACGCAGCCAGGAGATTTTCTCTTCGTAATGGTTGGAGCCGGATTTGACGTCGGTGCCCTTGTAGCGCCAGTGCGCGCAAACGCCCAGCTCGGCTTCTTCGTGCATGGCGTGGGTGCGGATCTGCACTTCCAGCACCTTGCCCTCAGGGCCGATCACCGCGGTGTGCAGCGAGCGGTAGCCGTTCTCTTTGGGGTTGGCGATGTAGTCGTCGAATTCTTTCGGGATGTGCCGCCACAAGGTGTGGACGATGCCGAGCGCGGTGTAGCAGTCGCGCATTTCCGGCACCAGCACGCGAACGGCGCGCACGTCGTAGATCTGGCTGAACTCCAGACCCTTGCGCTGCATTTTGCGCCAGATCGAATAGATGTGTTTGGCCCGGCCGCTGATGTCGGCATCGACGCCGGTGGCCTGCAATTCGTTCTTCAGTTGGCTCATCACGTCGGCGATGAAGCGCTCGCGATCCAGACGCCGCTCGTGCAGCAGTTTGGCGATCTGCTTGTACTGATCAGGCTCAAGGTAGCGGAAGGACAAGTCCTCCAGTTCCCATTTGATATGACCGATACCGAGGCGGTGGGCGAGCGGCGCGTAGATGTCGAAAACTTCCCGGGCCACACGGTTGCGCTTCTCGTCGTCGGCGGTTTTCACCGCACGGATCGCGCAGGTGCGCTCGGCCAGTTTGATCAGTGCAACACGCACGTCATCGACCATGGCCACGAGCATTTTGCGCAGGTTTTCCACCTGGCCCTGCGTGCCCAGCACCAACGATTGACGGGGGCTCAGGCTGGCGCTGATCGCGGCCATGCGCAACACACCGTCGATGAGTTTGGCGACCACCGGACCGAAGCGCTGGCTCACGGCCGGCAGTTCGATCTGGCCTTCGCGCACGCCGCGGTACAGAACCGCCGCAACCAACGAATCCTGATCGAGTTTGAGGTCGGCGAGAATCTCGGCGATCTCAAGGCCGGTGCGGAAACTCGAGGTCCCTTCGGACCACAGGTTTTTCGCCGCATTGGCTTGTTGTTCGGAGGTGCGAGCGAACTCGCACGCGTCCTTCAAGGCTTCGCGATCCAGTGCCAGATCGACACTGACCGCATGATCGAGCCAAGCCTCGAGATTGATACTGCCGTCGGTGTTGATCGGCTGGTGTGCTCTCACCTGTACCATCTTGCTTACCTTCCCTACGACGCAGATTCAATGCGTCAAATCGCTGACCTTCGCTGCCCATGAGCCCACATCGGGCTGGTACGCGGCTGCACGGGCGGGCCAGTCGGACCAGACGAGCCTTCCTAGCTCGCTTCAAATAACGCCATGGCTTCGACATGTGCCGTCTGAGGAAACATATCGAGAATCCCGGCACGTTTTAACCGGTAGCCCTGCTTGATCAATTCCACCGTGTCGCGCGCCAGCGTTGCCGGATTGCACGACACGTACACCAACCGTTCGGCACCCATCGACTTGAGCTTGCGCACCACCTCGAAAGCACCGTCACGCGGTGGGTCCAAGAGTACCGCACAAAAGCCTTCACGCGCCCATTCGGCATCGGTCAAAGGCTGGGATAAATCGGCCTGAAAAAACTTCACGTTATGCAGATTGTTGCTAGCGGCGTTCGCGGCTGCCCGCTCGACCATCGCCTGCACACCTTCGACCGCCACCACTTCGCGAACGGCTTTGGCCAGCGGCAAGGCAAAGTTACCCAAACCACAGAATAGATCGAGAACGCGTTCATCCGCGTTCGGCTTCAACCAGTCCAGCGCCTGGGCGACCATCGATTCGTTGACCGCCGCGTTGACCTGAATGAAATCTCCCGGCCGGTATGCCAGGTTCAAATCCCACTGTTCAAGGTGATAACCCAACGACTGATCGGCCTCGACCGGTTGCGGTCCGTCCTCGCCATGCAGCCACAATTGAGCTTCATGGAATGCGCAAAAATCTTTCAGGATCGTCAGGTCGGACTCGGACAACGGCGCCATGTGCCGCAGCAAAACCGCCAACGACGAACCACTGAACAGTTCCACATGCCCCAGTGCTTGAGGTTTGCTCAAGCGCCGCAACATTTCCGGCAAGCGGGTCATGATTGGCTGCAAAGGCTGTACCAGCACCGTGCATTCGTTGATCGCAACGATGTCCTGACTGCCCGCGGCGCGGAAACCGACCTCGAGATTTTTCGCTTTCATGTCCCAGCGCACCGCTACACGGGCGCGACGGCGGTAAGCGAACTCTGCACCGCTCAACGGCGCGGCCCATTCTTCGGGTTCGACACCGGCGACCTTGGACAGTTGCTCGGCGAGCATGCGCTGTTTCAGGGCGAGTTGTTCGGTATGCGGCAGATGCTGAACACTGCAGCCACCACAGCGACCGGCATGCGGACACGGCGCCGGGCGACGCAGTTCGCTGGCCTGGAACACCCGTTCGGTGCGCGCCTCGACCACTTTGCCGTGGGCACCCAACACGCGCGCCTCAACTTCTTCACCGGCCAATGCGCCGATGACGAACCAGGTGCGACCTTCGAAAAACGCGATACCACGACCGTCATTGGCCAGACGCTCGATGCTCAAGCGCTGCTTTTTACCGGTCGGAATTTGCGGGGCCTTGCTGCCGCCGGTGGGCTGGAAGCGCAGGCCTCTCTCGTGCTTGGCCATCAGTTGGGCGCGTCGAAAATGCCGGTCGACAAGTAACGGTCGCCACGGTCGCAGATGATCGCGACGATCACCGCGTTTTCAACTTCTTTGGACAGGCGCAGCATCGCTGCCACGGCACCGCCGGAGGAGACGCCGCAGAATATGCCTTCTTCGCGGGCCAGACGACGGGTCACGTCCTCAGCCTCGCTTTGCGCCATGTCGACGATGCGGTCGACGCGATCGGCCTGGTAAATCTTCGGCAGGTATTCCTGCGGCCAGCGACGGATGCCCGGAATCGCCGAGCCTTCCATCGGTTGCAGGCCAACGATCTGCACGGTGTCGCTCTGCTCCTTCAAGTAGCGCGACACGCCCATGATGGTGCCGGTGGTGCCCATCGAACTGACGAAATGGGTGATGGTGCCCTCGGTCTGACGCCAGATTTCCGGGCCGGTGGTGGTGTAGTGCGCTTCTGGGTTGTCACCGTTGGCGAACTGGTCCAGCACCTTGCCACGGCCTTCGGCTTCCATTCGCTGAGCGAGGTCGCGGGCGCCTTCCATGCCTTCTTCCTGAGTCACCAGAATCAGCTCGGCGCCATAGGCCGTCATCGCGGCTTTGCGCTCGGCGCTGGAATTGTCCGGCATGATCAGGATCATTTTGTAACCCTTGATCGCGGCGGCCATGGCCAGGGCGATCCCGGTGTTGCCCGAGGTCGCCTCAATCAGCGTATCGCCGGCGTGGATCTGCCCACGCAACTCGGCGCGGGTGATCATCGACAGCGCCGGACGGTCCTTGACCGAACCCGCCGGGTTGTTCCCTTCGAGCTTGAGCAAAAGGGTGTTGCTGGTGGCGCCGGGCAGGCGCTGCAAACGGACCAGCGGAGTGTTGCCGACGCAATCGGCGATGGTTGGGTACTGCAAGGTCATGGCGTATTCGCAATCCAGACTGCGGGGGCGCCTATCATACCGGCAAACGTTGGAAGGCCATATCACGCAAAGTGCGGTGCTTATGGCTTATGGGAATAAGGGGCGGAGCGTGGCTGGCTCTTGTGAATTTTCGTACATGCCTAAGGGCACTCTCCGTAGTCCTTTGACCCCACGATGATAAAAAAACATCCTCCGAGCGAGAAACCTTCTCACTTGTAGGACGATTCCTGCAAGTTGCAGCGACTTCGAAGAAGTACAAAATAAAACTATTTATCTATATTCTTTAAATACAAATTATCGCAGCGTGCTCTTAAGCAACTTAAAACTCGCGATTCAAACCGTGGGCTTGATTATTCGCATGCCAGCCAAGCAGAAAATAAAAAACGGAGATCTAAAATATGACGAATAGAGAACTGGAGATCCTAAGGCTGCTATTGAATGGAAAGAGCAACAAACAAATCGCAATTACGTTTGGTATAAGCGATTTCACAGTGCGTGACTACGTATCGTCGATTTTAAGAAAGAACAATGTAGGTTGCAGATCTGAACTTTTCGCAGCAACACTCAAAAACATTACAGCAGCAGAAAGCGATAAAAAGTCCGACTCCGTTGCCAACCACAATGAAACGGAACTTACACCCAATAGAAACAAAACAGGGTATTACCCATGAGCCTTCAAAAATCTCTTGCAGCACTATTCCACCACTCAAAAAATGAAGGATTGAGCGGCATATATCAGTTCAACTGCACAGATAGGCACATGTGGATTGATACAGATTTAGACAGTTGCGTGAATTGGGGTCTCCATCCAAAACCGGACGTCACTATCACGATTTCTGAGAACGACCTTTTTAATGCACTAAGCGGAAGCGCAGACATAGAGGAACTGTATGCAACTGGCGATCTCACAATCAATGGTGACATCGGCTTGGCAACGATTCTACCTCAGCTAATACAACGCAAACTAACCACCACCCATAATATAGAAACAACAACCACTAACAAACGCCATTCCGCACGCAAGCGCTTTAGTGAAATAATTTCAGCCAACGCAAAACCTATTTTAGAAATAGAACGGCGCACCCATGATGATTTTTCTATTGAACATTTTAGATCCCACTATGTAAACTCAGGCATACCATTGATAATTTGCAACTCGATTACTGATTGGCCATTACTCAATATTAGCAAACAAGACACCTTAAAATATTTTGAAGGACTCCAAGGGATTGCACGTAAAGGAGACTATGCAGATCAAGCCTTTTCAAACAAAAGAAAATTCCAAACTGTCTCAATGGTAGATTTCGTACAATCTATCGACACACCCGAAAGCACTCACACACGATCAGATCTGCCTGCATATCTAGGGAACAACATACTACCCGAGAAACTCTTAGAACTTATAAAGCACCCTTTGTATTTTGAGAAAAACCAGTACGTCGCTCCCAGAATTTGGATCGGACCAAAAAACACGCTAACACCTTTACACCGGGACGATGTAGATAACTTATTCGTACAAGTGCGCGGCTCTAAACGTTTTATACTTGCCGCCCCTCACAATAGAGCCGCGCTTGGCGCATGGTCAACCACAGCTGCTGGCGGGTTAGATGGTTGTGATTTTGATCCAGAAAACCCTGACTACAACTCCTTTCCAAACTCACAGCAAGTGCATTTTTTAATATTCGAATTGGAGGCTGGACAAATACTATATTTGCCAGAGGGCTGGTTCCACCAAGTTAGATCCTTAAGTTCATCGATATCAGTGAATTTCTGGACCCATTCGTTCCGGCATTAATAGCTGAGAGCCGAAGAAATCAACGCAGAGGAATAATGTCGCTGCATCGACGCCTTGCCCACGAGTTTCGCTTCACTGCAGCTACCACCCTGTACCAAAGAGACCAACACCTCTATTCAGAGACGGACTTGGCTTTTTGAGCCTCAGACAAACAGCGGGGGCATCAATAGCGGTGGTTATTTCAAAACCTCCATAGTTCCTGATCACTTGGTAATAGCGATAAGAGTTAGACTACTCCGCAACAGTGGTTTGAAATCCAGTAGCGAGATCATCGGCTTCAGCAAGTAGTGTCAACGCACCATCAAATGAAATTAGTCTATCGGTTGTGGCTTTCCAGTCAGCAAGACGGTGGTAGGCATTGATAAACCAACTCAGATTTTCGCACAAGTTGCCAAATGCCGAATTTATCTGCATGACATCACCGAACATGATGCTGCCGGAGAAAAATCGAGGAACGGCCAACAGGCTGCTAAACACTAGGGAGAGTTGGCTATAACTCTCGGTAAACAACGACAGACGCATTTTTACTCGAATGGTGCGGCGCATATTGGCTAAGCTGACCTCTAGCTTTTCGCTGATACTTTCTTTCTCGAAATGACGCCCGGTGTCGGTTGAGGGCACCTTTGAACCGTCACGAAAGCGTATAAGAAAATACCGGAGATCGGCCTCCGATCGCTGCTGGTTATTACTAAGGAGAACCAGCTTGAAACCGATTCTCTGGCTGATATACGTACCCAGCAAGGCGTAAAGGATCGCAGCCCAGAACATATAAGCCGGAACAGTAATCCCCCAGAACATCGCATCGCCCGAAATGCTGATCAGCACTGCACTGAAGGATACGATGCTGGCCAAGGTATAAATAAGGCCGCAGGCGAGGTCAATGGTTTCAAAGGTGAACTTGTTGATGTCCTCGGCGATACGTTGATCCGGGTTGTCGACACACTGCTCAACCTGATCGGGCCGGATCGACTTGACGATCCATGCAGAAAGATAGTAGTTGGTCAACCAGCGTCGCCATCTTAGTGCAAATATATCCACCAAATAGGTGATCAGCACTGACCGCCCCACTGAAAACGAAATGATAGCGAGGAACGCTGCCACCAAGTTGTAAAACTTATGGGCGTCGAGATCTTGAATGGCATTGTAGAAATGTTTGTACCATTCGTTGATAGCCAGGGCAGTCGCGACGGCCAGCAGCGAGAGTACAACGAGCGCAGTAAGCGCACACCAAGCAAAAATTTTCTCCTCGCCTTTCCAGTACAACGAAAGTACGGAGAGTGTATTTCGCAGGAAGGGCTTTTCACTGAAGTTCGTAGCCTCCTTGTTTGTCGTATTGTGATCCATTAGTGCCTCTCGATAGCGTCCTGAGTTTTATTTACGTGCTTATTGCTAATAAGTTCTACCTATTCGTGCTCAGAGGCACTCGACTATAACGCCCAAAACCCCAAGCGCCCTAGGCTCGCCGCCAGTTTTAGTCGAGCCAACTGCCAGTTTTTCAATGTATTTATATGTTGTTGTTCCGCTGCCGCATATGCACTCAATGCGTTAAGAAGTTCGGTCATATTTCCAGCACCAGAGCTATAGCGGCCTTGCACAACTTGTAGAGCCTGATTGGACTGATCCACCCAATCAGTGGTTCTTTCCAGTGAGCGCGTTTCAATAGTCAGCGTTTGATAGTTGGCCCACAACTCCAACGAGATACGCTGCTCCACATCCGAAAGTTCCGCTTCACTTGCCTCGAACTGTGCCTGAGCCCCTCGTAGCTGATAGACCCGCTCGAAACCTTCAAACAGCGGAATATTCAGTTGCAGACCAACGCTGTTATCACGCGTTCGACTATCGCCGTTGTAGTCCATTGATTGGTTGGTCCGTACATCGGAGATGTTTGCGATAAACGATAGGGTGGGACGCCCGACAGCTCGGCTTTCGTCAATGGCAGCCTTCGCCGCATCCAGCTTGGCCTTGGCGGCAATAAGCGATGGATGATCCTGCCGGGCTTGTTCCAGCAACTCGTCAACGCTTTTGATAAACAGGGTGTCCGGACGCCGACTTAGGCTCCCTGCCAACTCTAAAGATGTTTGCGGCGGCAATCCCATACGCAATGCGATAAGGCCTTTGGCGTTTCGCAAGGCACCAGTGCTGCGAACTTTGTTCAGGCTCGCCTGCGAGTATGCTGTTTGCGCCTGCAGACGGTCAGAGAGCGCTGCGGCTCCCGCTGCATACTTGGCGCTTGCGGCGTTGAGGTTT
Source organism: Pseudomonas sp. O230 (assembly GCF_045447035.1). Lineage (NCBI taxonomy): Bacteria > Pseudomonadati > Pseudomonadota > Gammaproteobacteria > Pseudomonadales > Pseudomonadaceae > Pseudomonas > Pseudomonas sp. O230. The sequence goes on from NZ_JBJGXN010000006.1 coordinate 387,945, forward strand.
TCGGCCGCCAATGCGGCGACCCTGTTTGCGGCAGTCTGGCTACCTTGCGCAGCGAGAGTGTCGTAGTAAAGTTGCGCTGCCAGCACAAAGGCTTCCTGCAACTGCCTGTCCTGATTGGCGTTTGCTGCAATTAGCAGTTGCCGAGCATTTCGCAGCGCCGCTTCGCGGCGCCCGAAATCAAACAACACCCAGCTCAGGCTCAAGCGATTTTCGAGCTGACGCTGATGACCGCGACGAGAGTATTCCCCACGCTGTTCATACGAGGTGTCGTTACGACCACCGTTGACACCAGAACTACCGTTGAGCCTTGGGAGATAAGCCGATTGCTTCACGCCGACTAAGGCAGCTTGGACCTTGGCATTAGCCCAGGAATGACGTAACTGCGGATCGTGACAAAGTACACGCTCTATCATTTCTTCCAGCGTCAAAACTGCAGGCACCCCTCCCACTTTGCACGACCAAGTCAAGCTATCATCGTCCCTGATCGCAGTGCGAGAGAAATCCCGATCGGTCTTAAATACATCCATTTCCAAAGCCACGGCACACGGTGTCCAGACGCAAAGACAAGCCAGTAGGTTGTTTGCCAAAGTTATATTCATCACAGTGCGACAACACCAGTCGAATGAAACATCGATACTGTGGTGGGCTGGTCCAAGACAATCCGGCCACCTTCCAGTATCACCACTCGATCTGCTGAGGCGATCGTCTCCAAGCGATGAGCGACAATGATGCGAGTAATCTCAAGTGTTCGTATTCCGTCATTTACCTGCTGCTCGCACTTTACGTCCAAATGACTTGTTGCCTCGTCAAGAATCAGAATGCAGGGTTTCCTGTAGAGCGCTCTGGCAAGCAACACACGCTGCTTCTGCCCGCCGGACAACACCGTCCCCATGTCACCAACCAGGGTGTTGTAGCCCATCGGCATAGCCACTATGTCGGTATGAATTGATGCCCTGCGTGCGCATTCCATCGCCCACTCCAGGTCTGGCTTGGATTCGAAGAATGCTATGTTGTCTGCAAGTGAGCCGGCAAACAGACAATCATCCTGCATCACCGTGCCGATCATGCTGCGGAGGGCCTCCGTACCCAAGTGGTGCAGTTCGTTACCGGCAATTTTTATGTGGCCTTGGGTGGGCTGGAAGATTCCCAGCAACAGACTGATCAGCGTGCTCTTTCCGCAGCCCGAAGCTCCAGTGATGGCCACCGACTCACCCTGAGCAATGTGTAGATCTATGTCATCCAGCACGAACGGTTCTTGATCGGAATATCGGTACTTCAAACCTTTGATATCAATATCAACCGGGCACGGGATACAGGTCACGGAACTCAAACTTCCGCGGTTGTCTTCTGGTGGTTGCATGACAATGTCGGCGAGGCGTTCGCCTTGCAAACGCAGCATGTGCAGTTCGAACAGATGATCGACCAAACTGGCCACGCGACTTACAAACTGGGATTTGTAAGCGATAAAAGCCATTAGCACGCCGACGCTGAATTGATTGTTCATCACCATGGATGCGCCCAGCCCGAGTGCCAGTAGATTTTCCAGTCCGAAAATCAAGCCATTGAGCTGGGTGTAGATCAGTTGCAGTTTTTGGGTTCGCAAACCCGCATTGATCTGCTCCACGAGCAATCCAAGCCAGGTGGAGCGTCGTTCACTCTGGCGTTGGAACAGTTTTATTGTGCGCATGCCGCGCACCGTTTCCAGAAAGTGGCTTTCCTGTCGAGCAGCGTGAGTGATCTGCTCTTCGCTCGCTCGGCGTAAGGGTTGGTACCAAGCCCAGCGAACCATTGTGTACAAGGACATGGCAGTCACCGCAATGGCTGCCAGCAACGGACTGTAGATAATCATGAGGACGAGCGTCGCGATGGTTATCAGCCCATCCAGAATCGTAGAAAAGAAGGCCGCTGTCAGTGTTCCTTGTATCGCGCCAATAGCACCGAAGCGCGAGACGATATCGCCCAAATGGCGCTTTTCAAAGTATTGGATCGGTAGGCGGAGCAGGTGGCTGAATACGTTTGCCTGCCATTGCACGCTCAACAGGGTGTTCGTGTGCATCATCACCCAGGCTCGTATAGCGCTGACTAGTTGTTGCATCAGCAGTAACAGACCAAAGCCGATGATCAACGTAGTCAGCAGGTCACGGTCTTGAGTGACTAGTACGTTGTCGATGATCCACTGCAGCAAAAAAGGACTAATCAGCGAGAATACTTCCAGCACCAGAGCCAGTAACAGAATCTGCGCCAAGGCGCGATAAAGACCGCTTACCCGTCCCAGCATGCTCATCAATTTGACTTGGGGCTTGGCTTCCTGCTTTTCAAAGTCGCTGCTTGGCCATACCTCAAGGGCAACACCGGTGAACGACTTGCTAGCCTCGGTCAGGCTCAACTGGCGGATGCCATGAGCCGGGTCATGCAAAGTAAGACGCTGACCGTCTACGACCTTGAGCACGACGAAATGGTTTAAGTTCCAATGCAATACACAAGGCAGATTGAGCTTGCTCAAGTCCTCCAGTTCAAGCCTCACCGCCCTGGTGCCGAGCTTCATCTGATCAGCTGTCTGTATCAGCTGTTTGAGCGTAACTCCCTTTAGCGACACGCTGAACTGGCGTCGCAATTCCATCAGTGTTGCATGACGACCATGGTAGCCCGCAACCATCGCAAGACAGGCTAAGCCGCACTCTGTCGCTTCGGTCTGTAGGATCAGGGGCAGCCGCCGGCCCAGGCGCAAACTGATTGCGTCGAGATAGTTCATGCATCCGCTCCTAGAGCTTTCCAGTCAAGCTGTAGAGAGGCTCAAGTACCCACTCATAGAGGCGGCGAGTCTCATGCAGAATGTCTGCATCAACCAGCATGCCGGTTTGTAACGGTCTTGGTTTGCCGTAAGCCAATACGGACTGCGCTTCGATATCAACACGAATGCGATAGATCTGTTCGCCACTCAGCCCCAGCCCCGGCACACTTCCGGTCATGCTCGCAAGCTCAGCGGCAGACATAGTGGCTTTGGAGAGAGACAACACATTGCCGCGATGTTGGCCGAATTTCTGGTATGGATAAGCCTGGTAACGAACCATTACTGGGTCGCCTTTACGAACGAAGCCGATCGCTTTACTCGGTGCGTACAGCTCTACTTGTAGGCGGGAATTTGCGGGCACGATGCTCATCAATGATCGTGAGCTATCAACGGTCTGGCCCGCCTCAACAAGAATGGCGGTTGCTACGCCTTCTTGGGGGGCCGTAATGATCAGCGTGCGCTTGGCTTCGCTTTCGATAAGCTCCTGCTGGACACTGGACAATGACCGCTGGATGCTGGCGAGCTGATTCTCGTGCAATGCCGAGAGCCCCGAAAACTCGTGTCGGCGCTCGACCAATTGCTGTGTCAGCGCCGTAGTTTCACGAGCCAGGCCCTGAAGAGTCTGGCGCTGGCTCAAGAGTTCAGCCTGACGTTGCTGAAGCTGATCCATGGAGATGTAGCCTTTATCCATCAATCCCTGATAACGACCGGCGGCATTGGTTGCCAGCTGTACAAGCTTCTCCTGGCTGGCCGCTTGCTTCGCCAATGTCACCAACTCTTGTCGTAAACTTTCGAGCTTGCTTTTCAGGCTTTGGCGCTCTTCAGCCTGAAGCTGCTTTTGTTTCGTCAACTCTTCACCCAGGGATCGATGTCGTTGCGCAAGCTGATCGCTGACTTCTGCCTGTATCGGTCCCAAATTCCCCGCAAAACGCTCACTGGAAAGGAGAAACAGTTGTTCCCCCTGTTTGACTGACTGCCCTTCATCAACAAAACGCTCGAGCACCACACCGTATTGTGGCGAGTAAATTTTCAGCTGCCCCGAGGATGGAACCAACTGACCCGGCACCGTACTGCGCTTGGTATAGCTCCCGCAGATGAAAAACGTGACTACCAACGCGGCAAACAACACTGCAATCAGCGTCAGTACGGTGAATGAAACAGGCCTGACCAGCACGATTTCACCGAGCCAGTTACCCTGCCGCGAGGCCAGCGCTTCAAGTCGAAACAGCGGTGTCTTTGGTGTCACATATCTTTCCTTCACTAGACCGTGCCCAGATCGTTACCTAGACACTACGTTTCCCCGGCATGAATGCCAACTTACATACCCTTTGAAGACATTAGCGGCAAACAGAGCTCCGGGAGGCAAATTCATAACTTGTACATTTGAATCAACCACAACATTTCTGCATCAATTCTCCGTCGGAATGGCGCGCCTGCCCCAAAACTTTAGCTCATCACCGCTCCATCTGAGCGTCCGTGCGCGGAGAATAACTCTAAAAGTACAGGCAAATAGCGTGATGTAACGCGCCTATTATTAGATGAACGAACTAAGTATAAATTAGCCGCAAACTGCCCCCCCTAATTACACCGCAAAGACTCACATATCAAACTTTCGCACGATGCTAAGCCCGCGACCACCCCTACAGATGTAGGGTCGACTTGGTCAGTATTTAGAGATAACGTATTTGCCTGAAGTCACCATTATGTTTTCTTTTGCATGTGAAGGTATTTCCCGATGGCTACTCGATGGCTACTGCTTATGAGGACAGGTGAAATTTGCCGGCAAGGTAAAGGCCTAGTCGTTGATCGGGTTCGGAATAGAAGTGACCAACTATGAAAGAAGGAATGCAGCTGTCTGATTTACAGGAACTTTTTTTAAACTTTGAAACCATCAAGCTTGAAGGATGCCGGGTTGTTTACTTAAACAAAACACTGGCCGATGGAAAATCTTCGGAAGCTATTCTCGAAGCCTACAGCTATGCCGTGAGTTCTGACTCAACGCCCCCCCTTGGCCAATCTTCAGTCAAAACATTCATGGCCGAGCGCTATGGTGGCGACGGCATACTCAGTAATGGCGGCGGAGGACGCTGCGGCTTCGATGGTGTATGGCAACTTAAAGGGCTCGGACCCAATCAATTGGTTGGCAAAGATGTCGATGCAGATCATGGCGATGGCAATCTATCTTTAGACACGGCTATATATGAATCTATCTGGTCCGAAATTATAAATGCGGCACTTCCCTTCGGTGCCATTCGGACCGTTGCAGTCTTGGACTCTGGACGCTCGTTTGAAGAGCGGGGGATTTCAACTCCCCGTGGACTATTGGTTCGCCAGCCCGTCGTGCGCCCGGCTCACTTTATTAGAGCTATCTACTTCAAAGAACAACAGTTCGACAGGCTAAGCGAGGATGCTCTGCGAGTTAAAGCTGTAATAGTGAAGTTGATTGATTTTCTACCTGGTACAGGTGTTGCGACAACAACGAGCAATATGAGCGATCGATTGAGACTCGGATTATTTGAGCTGGCTGCGCGATTTGCAGAACAGTTTGCCGCGGCCAAGGCGAAACATATTATTCATTACAACGTGAGCGCATCGAATCTCTCACTTGATGGGGCGTGGCTAGACTTGAGCGGCACCCGTTTATTCACTAAACTTATTGGAATTGATCAAGTTGATATTGACAGATTCAACCTTGAACATTTCCCCGCAGTACAAAGCCTGCAGAGCTTATGTTATTACTTGGGCAAATATTCTGTAATTTCTGCCGAAGACTCTGTTCATATCCTGGATAAAACAACCAAGCACTTTGCGAAAATCTACAACGAGCAGTTGAGTCTATATCAGGTAGCGCAGGCGGGTTTCCCTCTATGGATACTACGGCTGACAATGGGTAGCCCGGAGCTTTCAAAATTTTCCCGTAATCTGGGTAAAGTTCTGGCGCTCAATGATTTTACGGTCAATCAAATTACCTCGGAGGGAGGATGGAACGGTTATGAACGCTGGACTGCTCGGCTGTTCAGTGAATTACTATTAAGCAGAGTCAATGCTTCAGCGACCAATTTATCCTGGCTCAAAGCGGATGCCACGGTGATCAATAAATTGCTATCAAGTTACAGACAACTATTTATCCTAGCCTCAAAAATTGCCAACGAACAAAATGTAAACCTGCAAAATTTTAATCGCTGCGTGTTAATAAACCTAACACGACTTAATCGTAGCCATAGTGTGCTGCACGATCTAAAAATAGAAATTGAACGCATCAGAATCAATACATCGGGGGATGAAATGGTAGCGTATAAAGCGCTGTCAGACGAGGCTACGCTTGCCGCAACACTAAATCTAGGTAATGAGCAAGGGCGAAGTGTTCCATTCTGGTTAAGTCGAACGCTATCGATCTGGTTTGATCCTGCGTCAGGAATGTTTACGTTGCAAGAGGCTGATAGCCGCTCGCTGTCGATCGAGTCTCTTCTTGAACTCAGTGAACAGCGACCAAACATCACTATAGCACTGAGTTTTTACCGTAACGACTGGAACAATATCAATGAAACAAAAATTTGATCTTTTTACAGAATGCCATAATATCACTATCAAGGATAAGGCTATATTGCTCGGCTATGCCAACATGATCATATTTATGTGCCGGCCCTATTCAGACTTTCGGATTCTAACATTGGATTTTTGGATATCACCAGCGATTGAACATAGACAAATTATGTTCTTGTTTGATAGTACAGCCAAACCTATTGGTTATGTCACTTGGGCACATCTAGCACTCGATACGGAGCAACGCCTGCTGAAGGATCAAAATTTTATTCTCCATCCTTCTGAGTGGAATGAAGGTGGGCGAACTTGGATCATTGATTTTTGTTTTCCTCGTGGAGGGGTGAAAGAAGCTATTCACAAGCTAAAAGTATTTTTTCAGAATGAAAATATTAACCATATATTTTGGGTACGGAAGAACATTGATCCTGCTCAAAAAGGTAAAAAGCCTTATGCTTCGATGTCCAAGTTAGATACTCGACTAAAGAGATTCTAACAAAAAAACATTACAGAGGAAATACGACATGCACTACTTATAGATGTGTCACACTAAAACAATCTGGAAATTAAATATTAACACTATGGATACTAACTAATGCGCGATTTAACGTTGGCCGAAGCTGAAGCTGTAAGCGGTGCTGTTGGACCTCCTGGAGCGGCGGTTGGAGCGGTTGTCGGCGGCATCGGATATATCGGAGCACAAGCCGGCGCAGGATCGGCGCCTACAATTTCAGGAGCCGCAACTGCCGTAGTAGCCGGTGGCATAGCTGGATTCTTCACGCCGACTACCACCGCACAAGCCGCTGGAGCGGGCTTGGCTGGCTTTTATGCTGGATTCGGAGGCGGGCTTATTGGTCGAGCGTTTGGCGGCGGCAGTGAAGCCGCCTAATTTACTTCTGATCGAAATCTTGGTCGATACTGACTGAGATTTCACAACTTCGATATAAACATAGACTTTCGTTTCTTTGCTATCAACCTTTACCCGAAATGCTGTCGTCGTTCACACCCTACTATTGCACACTTAGGAGCACTTCCATTGATAGAGTCTTTTAATATTTTTGGGTGGAGCATGATCGTTTTGATTTTCACCAAACTCGTTCTATTTTTTTTAAAACAAACTACTAATCTTGAGCTTCCACAAAATATCAAAGCAGTTTTTTTTGTCCCATTCATCATTGGCACAGCGCTAATGTGCGCAAAAATTATGCCTATATTTTAACCACCCAAACTCAACATGCAAAGTCTTAAACAAAGCAGGGAAACTGCTCATCAGTAGCCCTAAGGTGTGATCGAAAAAAATAAAACATACAGGAATTAACGCCACTTTAACTCATTAAAAATCGGCACCAGCGACTATAAATGAATTAATAGCCTCTGACAAAAAAACATGAACCCCCACCTCAAAATAATCCCACAAAAATCGCGAACTATACAATACCCATGACCTTAACAATAATTTTATCAACACTCTTGGCTGCAACAATGACAGTCACATTGAAAGGGGTTTTGAAACTCCTTAAAATTTGGTTCATCACGGATTACCGGGAAAGACGCTCTTGATCTTCATGAAGAAGAATTCGCTATCCCGGTAACCGTACGCCATCCGTTTGATGACCTTTATTCGGTTGTTTATTCCTTCCAACTGACCTGTGTGCATCGGCCAGCGAACCCGGCTCACGATGCCCCGCCAGTAGCCTTTTAGCCGTTTGGCGAACTGGATCAGAGCCGGTATTTCGCTTTCATGAGCATGCCGCAGCCATTGCTTCCAGGCCGATCGTCAGCCCCAGGCCATGGTCGGTGTCCAGAGTGTTTTGAGTTCAGCCTTCATCAAATAGACCGTCATCAACGCTTGGTTGGCCGCCAGCAGATCCTCCAAGCGGACCTGTTGCTCTGGCGTTTTCAAGTTCTGCGGATTGCGCAGCAACAGCCATCGCGCTTGCTTGATGACCTTGCGAGCCGGCTTGTCGTGACGCAGCCGGTTAGCTTCATCGACGCGGACCCGATCAATCACCTCGCGGCCATATTTGGCCACCACTTGGAACAGGTCGTAGACCACTCGCGCTTTCGGGCAGTGCTGACGAACCTCCAAGTCAAACGCAGTGTTCATGTCCATTGCCACTGCCTCAATTCGAGCACACCCCTTTGGCCCCAGCTCTTCGAAAAAGGGCCGAACTGCCGCCCGGCTGCGGCCTTCGCCGATCCATAGCACTCGTCGCGTATCGGCATCCAGCACAACACTGGCGTAACGATGCCCTTTGAACAGCGCAAATTCATCCATCACCAGACGCCGTGGTTGCGCCTTCGGCAACTCGCTCAACACCGTCTGCAAGGCTCGACGCTCCAGCAACCGAACGGTGTCCCAATGCAGCCCAAACATCTGGGTCACGTGCAAGGTGGGAAGGCGCTCACAGGCCTGAACAACTGCATCGGCCAAGCGGCGCGTCATGCGCGCATAGCGATCCAGCCAACTGACGGCCTCCATACGTTTGCCGCAATCACGGCAGCCCACACGTCTGAGCAACACACTCAGACGCACCGCACGACCGAGGATGGGTAAATCACGAAAAGTTCGCTCGCAATACTCATGAGTGGTTGAACAGGGCTTTTGACACCTGCCACAGGAAGGGAATCGGGTGGCGTGGGGTGTCAAATCGATCTGGAGGGCGTCACCATCAGGCTTGATCGTGACGACAGAAAAGTCCTCCCAAAAAGGAAGGAAAGTATCAATATCGCGCATAAGAACGCCGGTTTGTTAGATGTGTTTGCTCGCACGAACATCATCAAACAAATCGGCGTTCTTGTTTCTGTCTTTCCCGGGATTCCGTGATGAACCTAAAATTAGATTCGGCCGCACCCTCTCCGGCTCCTATATCTGGTCATTCATTACTCCGGCCATAGTAATTTGCGCAACAATTATAATTCAAAAACTGCAAACCCACTTAGTACCGCTTTAAGTGATGTGCAAGAACTGCAGCTATTCTTCAAATCATCTGCGATGATGCGCGCATTAAACCACAGTGAAATCTTGATGCTATTGACTGAGACACTCATCACTATCATATAATAATAGCTCATCATTCACCGCTGTTAATCTTCACCCAATATATCGTCATTAATGATCACCAACCACGCATCCAGGACGCACTTCTGTTTATAAAGCCCATTAATATTTTCGAATGAAACATGATCGTTTTTACTTAGACAAATCTCATTTTTCTTTAAAACAAATAACTTTAAGCCTCTTCAGAACATAAAAGCAGTACTCTTTTCCAATTCATAGTTAACACAACGCTAATGTGCGCAAAAAAATTGCGCTTGCCATTCAACAATATGAACTCAAGAATTAATGCAACGAGAACTTTATGCCTATTCGTGTACTGCACACAATAGTGTCGGCAGTGCTGACACTATTGGAGATTGGGTGATTATGAGTTCAAGTTCGAAATGTGCGCCTTTGATCGAGGTTTGCTCTGGGTGAAATGATCAGGTTGTGCGATTAGGGAATTGTCGCACCGGCGGTGCGACTCTCACTCAGTTTGGCAGGTCTTAAAGATCCGACGGTTGTGGGCCCAGGATAATTGCCTCACCCGCGGTGAAACTTTTTCGTGAGGGTGACCCGAAGGGCCTCTTCGCGGGCAAGCCCGCTCCCACAGGGTCCGGGGATTGTTCAAACAAACTGTGGCCGACACGCATCCACTGTGGGAGTGGGCTTGCCCGCGAAGGCGTCTTCACTGACAACACCATCATCGGCCAATAGCCGCATATTCAGCCGCAACCCGGCCCCGCTGTTCTCCGCCCAAAGCCGCCCGCCCTGCCGCTGCACCGCATTGCGCGCAATGCTCAACCCCAACCCGAATCCGCCATTTCCGGGCCGCGAACCATCAAGCCGCGTGAACGGCGAGAAGATCCGTTCCAGTTCCTCTTGCGCCACCCCGCCCCCTTCGTCCTCAAGCCACAGGTGCCAGAAGTCGCCATCACGCCTTCCGTCCAGACGCACAACCCCGCCCTTCGGTGAATGGCGAATGGCATTGCGCAGGATGTTTTCCAACGCCTGCGCCAAGGTGTTGAGATTGCCGCGCACCCAGCAGGATGACTCCACCACGCACTGCAGTTGGTCGGAGGGACAGCAACTTTCATAGCAAGCGTTTTCCGTGAGCATTTCCCACAGTGCCTGAATCTGGATCGCTTCGTCGGGCAAGGGCGTCCGTTCGGTGTCGAGCCAGGCCAGTTGCAGCGTGTCTTCGACCAACCGCTGCATGCCATCGACTTCGCGGCCAATGCGTTCGCGTAGTTGCGTCAGGCTTTGCTCGCCCTCGCTCGCCACGCGTAAACGGCTCAAGGGTGTGCGCAATTCGTGGGACAGGTCGCGCAGCAGCTGTTGTTGCAGGGCCACCGTGCTTTGCAGGCGCTCGGACATGTGATCGAACGCGCGGCCCAGCTCACCCAGTTCATCGCTACGATTGGTCGTGCGGCTCGACAGGCGCACGCCCAACTGGTCGGCGCGCCACGCGTTGGCCTGCTCGCGCAGTTGATTGAGGGGCACAACCAGCAATCGATACAGCCCGACACACAACAGCAAAGTGAACAGTCCGGGAATCACGCCGTTGGTGATCACGCGCCAGAACACCCGGTAGCGCCCGGGCATGAACCGCTGGGGCATTTCAATGACCAGGCTACCGACAGATGAATCGCCGGGAAACGGCACGCGCAGCCACGGCAGGCGTTTTTTGTGAATGGGCCAGTCCAGGCCACGCAGAAAAGTCAGGTGCTGGATTTCCGGGTCCGTCAGCGCATAGCTGCTCAACGACTGTAGATCCCCGCCAATCACGCCCACCCAGCCAGCTTCGCGTTGTCGCATCTGTTGCAGCCAGGCATCGACGCCTGCACTTTGCCCCTGCTGCCACGCCTGTTCGGCTTCGGCGGCATACCCCGTCAGAGTGCCTCGGGCCTCGTCCGACAGGAACTGGTTGCGCTCCTCCATGTAACGGCCCCAGGACCAGCTCAGCCAGATCATCAGCAAACAGAACGCCACCAGCAGGCAAGCAAGTTTCCAGAACAGCGAATGCCTGCCCGGCAGGTCAGACCACTTCATGGTCAGCACTCAAGACATAGCCTTTGCCCCACACCGTGCGCACTTCCCGCTCGGTGTAGCCGATGGCCTTGAGCTTGCGACGGATCTGACTGATGTGCATGTCGAGGCTGCGGTCGTGAGCTGCGTAGCCCCGTTGCAGCACGTGCTGATAAAGGAAGGCTTTGCTCAGCACCTCATCGCCGTTGCGGTGGAGCGTCTCCAGCAACCGGTACTCGCTGCGGGTCAGGCCGGCGGAGTGTTCACCATAGAACACCTCGGCGCATTCATCGTCGAAACGCAGACTGTCCGCCGCCAGGGCAACCGGCGCGGGTGCGGGTGCGGGTGCGGGGCGACGATCCAGTGCCACGCGCCGCAGGATCGCTTCGATACGCACGCGCAACTCAGCCATGCTGAAGGGCTTGGGCAGATAATCATCGGCGCCGAGGCGAAAACCGCTGATGCGATCGGCTTCGGCACCCAGCGCCGACATCAGCACCACCGGGGTGGAATGGCTCTGGCGCAATTGGGTCAGCACATTCAGCCCGTTCATGCCCGGCAGCAGAATATCCATCAGCACCACATCGAAGGCTTGCTCACGGGCAATCGCCAGGCCCTCCTGGCCGTTTTGGCACCAGGTCACCTGGAACCCATTGCGGCCCAGTTGCTCATGCACGTAAGCGCCGAGCACCAGGTCGTCTTCGATGGAAAGGATGCGGGGATGGCCAACAGAGATGGGAGTCATGAGTATCTGCAAATAATTCTCAGTTGGAGATTATTCAAGATTGCCTCGCCAGGAGCAACCCAAGGTTTGCCAACCACGCAAAAGCGCTGGACTGCCCGACGAATGACGACATCAATTTTACGAGGATTGCCCGCAAGCAAATCGATACACTGCGCAAGTGGCGTGTACCGGATGTACGCGCAGGTTCTTAAATGGCTGGATGCAGGAGAGATGCGTGCTCAAGAAACTGGGAATAAAAGGCCGCGTGCTGTTGCTGACCTTGCTTCCGACCAGCTTGATGGCCTTGGTTCTGGGCGGCTATTTCACCTGGATGCAGCAATCCGACCTGCAAACCCAACTCATGCAGCGTGGCGAAATGATCGCCGAACAGCTCGCGCCCCTTGTCGCGCCGGCCATGAGCCACAGGGACACTGAACTGCTGGAACGCATCGCCACCCAATCGCTGGAAACGCCCGACGTGCGCGCGGTGACGTTCCTCGCCCCGGACCGCGCGTCACTGGCGCATGCCGGGCCGACCATGCTCAATCCGGCGCCGCAGGGCAATGGTTCGCAGATGCTGCGCCGCAGCGGCAACGATGCGACGCGTTATCTGCTGCCGGTGTTCGGCAAGCACCGCAACCTCGCCGGCGACCTGATACCGGATGAAGCTGACCGGCTGTTGGGCTGGGTCGAACTCGAACTGTCTCACAACGGGATGTTGCTGCGCGGTTATCGCAGCCTGTTCGCCAGCCTGCTGTTGATTGGTGCGGGCCTTGCCGGTGCGGCGCTGCTGGCGTTGCGCATGGGCCGTACGATCAATCGGCCGCTGAGCCAGATCAAGCAAGCGGTGGCGCAGCTCAAGGAGGGTCATCTGGAAACCCGACTGCCACCGCTCGGCAGTCAGGAGCTGGATGAACTGGCGTCCGGCATCAACCGCATGGCCGGCACCCTGCAAAACGCCCAGGAAGAATTGCAGCACAGCATCGATCAGGCCACCGAAGACGTGCGCCAGAACCTGGAAACCATCGAAATCCAGAACATCGAGCTGGACCTGGCGCGTAAAGAAGCCCTGGAAGCGAGCCGGATCAAATCCGAGTTCCTGGCCAACATGAGCCATGAAATCCGCACGCCGCTCAACGGCATTCTCGGTTTCACCCATCTGTTGCAAAAAAGCGAGCTGACCCCGCGTCAGCTCGACTATCTGGGCACCATCGAAAAATCCGCCGACAGCCTGCTGGGGATCATCAACGAGATCCTCGACTTCTCGAAAATCGAGGCCGGCAAACTGGTCCTCGACCATATTCCGTTCAACCTGCGCGACTTGCTGCAGGACACCCTGACCATCCTCGCCCCCGCCGCCCACGCCAAACAACTGGAACTGGTAAGCCTGGTCTATCGCGATACGCCGCTGTCGCTGGTCGGCGATCCCTTGCGACTGAAGCAGATCCTCACCAACCTGGTGAGCAACGCGATCAAGTTCACCCGCGAGGGCACTATCGTCGCCCGCGCCATGCTCGAAGATGAGCATGAAGACAGCGTGCAATTGCGCATCAGCATTCAGGACACCGGCATCGGCCTGTCGAACGAGGACGTGCGCGCACTGTTCCAGGCCTTCAGCCAGGCCGACAACTCGCTGTCCCGGCAACCGGGCGGCACCGGCCTGGGGTTGGTGATTTCCAAGCGCCTGATCGAACAGATGGGCGGCGAGATCGGCGTCGACAGTACACCGGGCGAAGGTTCGGAATTCTGGATCAGCCTGAGCCTGCCGAAAACCCGCGACGATGCCGAAGACTTGCCCGGCCCGCCGTTGCTCGGACGCCGGGTCGCGGTGCTGGAAAACCACGAACTGGCCCGTCAGGCGTTGCAGCACCAACTGGAAGACTGTGGCCTGGAAGTCACACCGTTCAATACCCTGGAAAGCCTGACCAATGGCGTGACCGGCGCGCACCAGACCGATCAGGCAATCGACCTCGCCGTGCTCGGTATCACCAGCAACGACATGCCGCCGGAGCGCCTCAACCAGCACATCTGGGACCTGGAACACCTCGGCTGCAAAGTGCTGGTGCTGTGCCCGACCACCGAACAGACGCTGTTCCACCTCTCGGTGCCGAACCCGCACAGCCAGCTCCAGGCAAAACCGGCCTGCACGCGCAAGCTGCGCCGAGCCTTGTCCGATCTGGTCAATCCGCGTCAACTGCGCAGCGACCCTGGCGAGCCGGTGGCCAGCCGTGCGCCGAAGGTGCTCTGCGTCGACGACAACCCGGCCAATCTGTTGCTGGTGCAAACCCTGCTCGAAGACCTCGGCGCCAAGGTGCTTGCGGTGGAAAGCGGTTACGCCGCGGTCAAAGCGGTGCAGACCGAGACCTTCGATCTGGTGTTGATGGACGTGCAGATGCCCGGCATGGACGGACGCCAGACCACCGAAACCATTCGCCAGTGGGAAAGCGAACGGCATTGCACGCCGCTGCCGATCGTGGCCCTGACCGCTCACGCGATGGCCAACGAAAAACGCGCGCTGCTGCAAAGTGGCATGGACGATTACCTGACCAAACCGATCAGCGAGCGGCAATTGGCGCAGGTGGTGTTGAAGTGGACCGGCCTGGCACTGCGTAATCAGGGGCCCGAGCGTTCCAGCGACAGTCATGGCGGCAGCCACGAGTTGCAGGTGCTGGATCACGAAGAAGGGCTGCGGCTGGCGGCGGGCAAGGCGGATTTGGCGGCAGACATGCTGGCGATGTTGCTGGCATCGCTGGAGGCCGACCGCGAAGCCATCCGTTTCGCCCGCGAAACCAACGATCACAACGCATTGATCGAACGCGTGCATCGCCTGCACGGCGCCACCCGTTATTGCGGCGTGCCGCAGCTGCGCGCGGCCTGCCAACGCAGCGAAACCCTGCTCAAGCAACAGGACCCGAAGGCTCCCCGGGCCTTGGAAGACCTCGACCGGGCTATCAATCGCCTGGCCGCGCATGCCCGTATAAATGCTTGATGCAACGCAATTGCACTGATCACCATCAGCGCTAGTCTCACCGCAATCCCTGTAGGAGCTGGCTTGCCAGCGATGGGGCCGTCGAGTTCTACGTTGCCCTTGAGGCCGCCATCGCTGGCAAGCCAGCTCCTACAAGGGACCGGGGCGAGATTGAAGTTTCCGGCCGCAGGCACACAGCGTGAATTTTCCAGGAGGACCGCATGCGCACGATTCTTTTCAGCAGCCAGACCTACGACCGCGAGAGTTTTCTCGGCGCCGACCTCCCCGACGGCATCGAGCTGCACTTTCAATCGGCTCGACTAAGCCTCGACACAGTAGCGCTGGCGGACCATCACGAAGTGGTCTGCGCCTTCATCAATGACGACCTCAGCGCCACGGTACTCGAACGCCTGGCGGCGGGCGGCACCCGTCTGATTGCCCTGCGTTCTGCCGGTTATAACCATGTCGACCTGGCGGTGGCGAAGCGGCTGGGTTTATCGATCGTGCGGGTTCCGGCCTACTCGCCCCACGCGGTCGCCGAGCACGCAGTGGCGCTGATTCTGGCGCTCAATCGACATCTGCACCGCGCCTACAACCGCACCCGCGAAGGCGACTTCAGCCTCCACGGGCTGACGGGTTTCGACCTGGTAGGCAAAACGGTCGGTGTGGTCGGCACCGGGCAAATCGGCGCGACCTTCGCGAAAATCATGAACGGTTTCGGCTGTCAGCTACTGGCCTACGACCCTTACCCCAATCCGCAGGTCGAAGCCCTCGGCGCACGTTATCTGAGTTTGCCCGAGCTGCTGGCCGAATCGCAGATCATCAGCCTGCATTGTCCGCTCAATGAGCACAGCAAACACCTGATCAACCGCGAGTCACTGGCGCACATGCAAGCCGGCGCCATGCTGATCAACACCGGTCGCGGCGGACTGGTGGACACGCCGGCGCTGATCGACGCGCTGAAGGACGGCCAACTCGGTTATCTGGGACTGGATGTGTATGAAGAAGAGGCGCAGCTGTTCTTCGAGGACCGTTCCGATCTGCCACTGCAGGACGATGTGCTGGCGCGCCTGCTGACTTTCCCGAACGTGATCGTCACCGCGCACCAGGCCTTCCTGACCCGTGAAGCCCTGGGCGCGATTGCCGCGACGACGTTGCAGAACATTGCAGCCTGGGCGGCCGGCACGCCGCAGAATCGGGTCGAGGGCTGACCGGATCAGGCCTTGGACAAAAGGATCATCAAGGCCAGCCAGCCAAAACCGAGCAAGCGCTGTCCCACTGAATGCCCACGACGCAGCAGGAACCAGACAAAGAACGGCGGCAGAAAGAAAATCATCAGTTTCAGCCAGAGTTCTACCGGACGCGGACCATTGAGCGTCGGCGCAGTAACCTGAGTCTCGACATCGGTTTTGCGTTTACGCCCGAACGCGGCCGGAGTCACCCTGGGCACGCTTTCATTGCACGGTAACCGCCCGAAAGAAAGCCCTGCCGACGCAGGCTCTGCCGTCGAAGTGGTCGCTTGCGCCCTTCCTGCTGGCGCACCGCAATGAATGCAGGCAGGCGCTGTTGAACTGATGCGTTGCTTGCACTCAAAACATTCGATTAACGCCATGTCCCTTCCTTAGAAACGCAAAAGCGGCAGTTTGCCATGAGTTGCCAGGTCATTTGAACCTGATCGAAGGTCATCTGCTTGCGCAATGCTGCGTGCAGGCCCGTGCTAGCATACCGCGCATATTTGGAGGACCCATGGTCGAACACGATTTTCGCTATAGCCTGATGAACCCGCAACACACCCTCACCGAATGCCGTGCCCTCGTGCCGGGGCGTTATCAAGTCACCGGCAACGGTGGCTCGATTCGTAACAACGACGTGCTGGTAGTGACCCTTAAAGGCAGCAAGGACTTGTCCATGCGCCTGACCGTCGAAACCGTTCGCCATTTGATCAACCCGCCCGGTCAATGGGTGGCGGTGGCCAGTGGTCCGATGTTCGGTGAACTGGCGATCCACACCTGGAAAGTCAACTGCGACAGCTGCGCCAAAGAGCTGAGCTTCGAGTTTGCGGTCGATGCCAAACTGGGTAACAAGGCTGAAAAGCCTGCCGCCACCGCGCGGATCGCCGAGTTGGGCTGGACCGCCATCGGCGAAAAGCACCTGTGCCCGAAATGCCAGGAGCCTGCGTGATGAAACGCCTTGCTCTGACCGCAATGGTCGGCGCCAGCCTGCTGGGCTGCGCCGCCGAGCCGGTCCAATTGCAGCAGAACCGCAGCTACATCCTGGAATGGATCGGCGAACGCCCGCTGATGGATTACAGCCACCTGACCATCACCCTCGGCGAAGACGGCCGGGCCTACGGTAACGGTGGCTGCAACCACTGGTTCGCGCCGTACACGCTCGAAGGCGACAGGCTGAGTTTCGGCAAGGTCGGCAGCACTCGCAAACTGTGCGCACCAGCGTTGATGGAGCAGGAAAAACGCTTCCTCCAGGCCCTGGAAAACGTGCAGCGCTGGGATGTTTCACCGATCGACCAGATGCGCTTCTGGCCGGAGCAAGGCAAGCCGTTGCGTTGGTGGCTTGAAGAGGGTTAACCCTCATACCTTTGTAGGAGCTGGCTTGCCGGCGATGGTGGCGGACCCATCAACATTGATGGTGTCTGACACACCGCTATCGCCGGCAAGCGGGCTCCTACGGGTCCGCGTATCAATTCGTCGCTTTTAACGCCTCAAGCTTCGCCATTACCCCCGCCGCCGTCTGTTCACCCATCAACTGTTCCCGCACCTTGCCCTTGTTGTCGATGATGTACGTCACCGGCAACGCCTCGCTGCGCGGCAGTTCGAACAACTCCGCCGGATCCGAGGCCAATACGGTGAACTTGATCCCCAGTTTCTCACTGGCGCTTTTCAGCTCTTCACCTTGCACGTTGTCGAAATTGACCCCGAACACTCCGATCTTCTTGGCCTTCAACTGCTCGGCCAGCCCGTTCAGTTCCGGGATCTCAGTCCGGCACGGACCGCACCATTCGGCCCAGTAATTGAGCACCAGCCATTGTTTGTCCAGACGTTCGGCAGCGACTTTATGGCCGTTCTGATCGATGCCATAGTCGTTGCCGCAGCCCCCCAGCATCAGCGAACCGATGATCGCCAATGCCGCTGCCAGTCGCCTTGTCATGTCGTGATCCTTGTTCAAAATTGAATGCGCCTGCGACCCATCGCCTCCCAAGGTTCTGGATTACGCGCTGCACAGTTAGAATAGCCGCCACCTTACGCAAGATGCGACCCGCACATGACCGATCTGACGCTTTATCACAACCCGCGCTGCTCGAAATCCCGCGGTGCGCTCGAACTGCTCGAAGCCCGGGGCCTGACCCCGACCGTGGTGCGCTACCTGGAAACGCCGCTGAACGCCGCGCAACTCCAGAGCCTGCTGAGTAAACTCGGGATCGGCGCCCGGCAATTGCTGCGCACCGGTGAGGACGAGTACAAAACCCTCAACCTCGCCGACGCCAGTCTGAGCGAGGCGCAGTTGATCGCCGCCATCGCTGCGCACCCGAAACTGATGGAGCGACCGATTCTCGAAGTCGGCGACAAAGCCGTCATCGGCCGTCCGCCAGAGAACGTGCTGGAGTTGCTGCCGTGAGCGCGCCTTACATTCTGGTTCTGTATTACAGCCGCAGCGGCTCGACCAATGAAATGGCACGGCAGATCGCCCGTGGCGTCGAGCAGTCCGGGATGGAAGCGCGCCTGCGCACCGTGCCGGCGATCTCTACCGAATGCGAAGCGGTGTCGCCGGACATTCCGGACGAAGGCGCGCTGTACGCCAGTCTCGACGACCTGAAGAACTGCGCGGGCCTGGCACTCGGCAGTCCGACGCGCTTCGGTAACATGGCGGCACCGCTCAAGTATTTCCTCGACGGCACCAGCAACCTGTGGCTGACCGGCGCGTTGGTGGGCAAACCGGCTGGCGTGTTCACCTCCACTGCGAGCCTGCATGGCGGTCAGGAAACCACTTTGCTGTCGATGATGCTGCCGTTGCTGCACCACGGCATGCTGATCACCGGCCTGCCGTACAGCGAGTCCGCGCTGCTGGAAACCCGTGGCGGCGGTACGCCGTACGGCGCCAGTCATCACGCTGGCGCCGATGGCAAACTCGGTTTGAATGAACATGAAGTGGCGCTGTGCCGGGCCTTGGGTCTGCGGCTGGCGAAGACTGCGCAAAAGTTGGTGAGCTGACATGGCGAAGAAGCCGAAGGTACTGCCTTCCATCGAATGGCTCGAACCACGGGTTCGGGCGATGCGCGTCATTAGCCTGCTGTGCTACTTCGGCCTGGTGGGATTGCTCTGCGCTTATTACCTGGTGGTCGCCGACCTGCACGGCGCGCGACCGTGGGTGATTCTGCTGATCGAACTGGTGCCGTTGCTGTTGCTGGCGCCGGGGATGATCGTCGGCAGCGCGCGCGGGCATTCGTGGATGTGTTTTGTGGTGAACCTGTATTTCATCAAGGGCGCACTGGCGGCGTATGACCCGAACCGGCAGCTGTTCGGTTTGCTGGAGATGGGCGCAAGCCTGGCGGTGTTCTGCTCGGCATTGTTGTATGTGCGGTGGCGGTTTCAGTTGAATCGCAAACTGGCTGGCGAGGGCGAGATCTCCGTCGCCTGATATAACGCCATCGCGGGCAAGCCCGCTCCCACAGGGTTCATGTCGTTCACAAATAATGTGTTCACAGCGATCCTTGTGGGAGCGGGCTTGCCCGCGATGGGGGCCACTCGGTCTTTAATGATTGGCGGTGTACGCCAGCATCATCGAAATCTGGCTCATCGGCCGCCCGCCGCTCTCTTCATGCCACTGGTTGAACACGCCCTGCACCGTCGCCAGATCCCGCAGGCTGGTCGGCACTTTGTCGACGATCTTCTGCGCGTTCAACGCCGCCACCACGTCATAGCTCGGCACGAACGTGTCCTTGCCGACCATGCGCAAGAAGCGCGGAGCCGATAACCCGCCCAGTTGATGACCGCGTTTTTTCAGGTAGGTCCACAGCCCGACGATATCGGTCACCGGCCATTCGGCGATCAACTCACCAAAGCTGCCCTTCTCATGCGCCACGTCCAGCACGAACTGCGCATTGCGCGGCACGCTCTTGAGCTTGCCCAGGTGGCGGATGATCCGCGCGTCCTGCATCAGGCGTTCAAGGTGTTCGGCGCTCATCAGCACGACTTTTTCCGGGTCGAACTTGAAGAATACTTCCTCGAAGGCCGGCCACTTGGCGTCTACCAGGCTGTGCTTGAGCCCGGCACGGAACACGCGTAGCGCCATGGTCGAGAGGTAGCGGTCGTCGCTGATCTGGCGCAATTGCGCCGCAGTCTTGGGAACGGGCAGATGGGCTTCCAGTTCAGCTGCTGAACCGAAGCGGTTCAGACAGTATTCGTGCAGCCACTTGTAATCGCGCATGCCCTCTCCTGAGGTAAAGAACAACCTGTGGGAGTCAGAGGTTGACTACGTTGACGAACCGCGACATCGCGGTTTCGTCGATCCGCAGATTGGTGAAGTCAAACAGGTTGCGGTCCGCCAATTGCGACGGGATCACGTTCTGCAAGCTGCGGAAAATGCTTTCGGTACGGCCCGGCGTCTTGCGCTCCCACTCTTGCAGCATGTCCTTGACCACCTGACGCTGCAGGTTTTCCTGGGAGCCGCAGAGGTTGCACGGGATGATCGGGAATTGCTTGAGGTCCGAGTAGGCCTGAATGTCTTTTTCGTTGCAGTAGGCCAGCGGGCGGATCACCACGTTGCGGCCGTCGTCGGCGCGCAGCTTGGGCGGCATGGCCTTGAGCGAACCGTTGAAGAACATGTTGAGGAAAAATGTTTCAACGATGTCGTCGCGGTGGTGACCGAGGGCCATTTTGGTCGCGCCGATTTCGTCGGCGAAGGTGTAGAGCGTGCCGCGACGCAGGCGTGAGCACAGTGAGCAGGTGGTCTTGCCTTCCGGAATCAGTTCCTTGACCACCGAATAGGTGTCTTTCTCGACGATGTGGTACTCGACGCCCAAGGTTTTCAGGTAAGCCGGCAGCACGTCTTCAGGGAAACCCGGCTGCTTCTGGTCCATGTTCACGGCCACGATCTCGAACTTGATCGGGGCGACTTTCTGCAAATGCATCAGCACGTCGAGCATGGTGTAGCTGTCTTTTCCACCGGACAGGCAGACCATGACCTTGTCGCCGTCTTCAATCATGTTGAAATCGGCAACAGCCTCGCCGGCCTGTCGGCGAAGGCGCTTTTGCAGTTTGTTCTGGTTGACCGTGAGAGTGCCCATGACGCGGAATCCGTGAGGTGTGACGAGAGGCCGGCATTTTACGCAAAAACCCAGCGCCGGCGAAGTACCCGCTCCCACAGGGATTTTCGCCGACAGTCCCTGCGGCGATTAACAGGTTGGTTTACAGCGCGATTTGCTCTAAGCCCCTATCACCTGCGTGGTTAAGACCTTTCTATACTGCGACATAAGGTCGCACACATATCCAGACCTTTACTTACGTGGCCACTTTGGCCTGTAGGCGCTCCACTGGGGGGCGACGGTAAAACCAAGAGGAGTGACTGGCATGATCCATCACGTAGTGGGGCTCTTCACCCACCCCGACCAGGAATGGAAAGAAATCCGTGGCGACCAAGAGGAAAGCATCAGCCACATGTACCTGACCCACACGCTGATTCTGGCGGCGATCCCCGCCGTGTCGGCGTTTATCGGCACCACGCAGGTCGGCTGGGTGATTGGCAGCCGGGCGCCGGTGATGCTGACGCAGGAAAGCGCGCTATGGATGACGATCATGTCGTACGTGGCGATGCTCGGCGGCGTTGCCGTGATGGGCGCGTTCATCCACTGGATGGCCCGCACCTATGACGCCAACCCGAGTCTGGCCCGTTGCGTTGCGTTTGCGACCTATACCGCGACCCCGCTGTTCATTGGCGGCCTTGCGGCGCTGTACCCACACATGTGGCTGGGGATGGTCGTCGGGACGGCGGCCATTTGCTACACGGTGTACCTGCTGTATGTGGGGCTTCCTACTTTCATGAACATTCCATCTGACGAGGGATTCCTGTTTTCAAGTTCGGTGCTCGCCGTCGGTCTGGTGGTGTTGGTGGCCATCATGGCATTCACGGTTATTGTCTGGGGACTCGGCGTGGGCCCGGTCTACACGAATTAGTCACGCTCTCCACCCAAAAACAAGATCTGCCAATACAGGCCGCCGCAAGGCGGCCTTTCAATGTGGAGGTAACGACCATTCGGCGCCTGAGCGATTCGCAAGGCCTGAGCGTTGCGGCATACTCGACGTCTCTGGAGATCCATCAAGCATGCCCGAGCCACTCAATACCCGCGTCGAAGACTGTTACCAACTGGCTGAATCCTTTTTCAAACGAACCTTCAAACGCCCCGTGGTGAGCCTCAAGCTGCGCGGGCAAAAAGCCGGTGTCGCGCACTTGCACGAGAACCTGCTGCGCTTCAATCCGCAGCTGTACCGCGAAAACACCGAAGACTTCCTCAAGCAGACCGTCGCCCATGAAGTCGCGCACCTGATCGCTCATCAACTGTTTGGCGATCGCATCCAGCCGCACGGTGAAGAATGGCAACTGATCATGCGTGGCGTGTATGAACTGCCGCCCAATCGCTGCCACACCTATGACGTCAAACGCCGCAGCGTGACGCGCTACATCTACAAATGCCCGTGCGTCGACAGCGATTTCCCGTTTTCGGCGCAGCGCCATGGTTTGGTGCGGCAGGGGCGGCGGTATTTGTGTCGCCGCTGCCGCAGCACGTTGGTGTTCAGTGGCGAGATGCGGGTCGAGTAAGCTGGATTTGTGGTGCCTGTCCTGGCCCCTTCGCGAGCAAGCCCGCTCCCACATTTGAAATGCGTTCCAAAGTGGGAGCGGGCTTGCTCGCGAAGGAGCCAGAACAGGCGCTAGAGAATCACCTTGGCACGCCGCAACTCGGCAATCCGCTCAGCACTAAACCCCAACTCTTCCAACACTTGATCCGTATGCTGCCCCAGCGCCGCGCCGATATGCCGAGGCTCAGGCAACCCCTCTGAAAACTTCAACGGACACGCCATCTGCGCCTGGCTCATGCCATCCCCCCGCGGCACGTCGGTTACCAATTCCCGCGCCTGCAACTGCGGGTGCCGAACCGCCTCACCCAAGGTCAACACTGGCTCGACACACGCATCGAGTTCGGCAAACAGCGCACACAATTCGGCAAAGTCGTGTTTCTCGAATTCAGTCTGCAGCGCTTCCTTGAGCTTCTTTCGCTGGGCCGGTTGCGGCGACAGGCCCAGCGTCGCCAATTCCTCCAGCCCCAGCGCTGTGCACAGTTGCTTCATGAACGGCGGTTCCAGGCTGCCTACCGACAACCAGCGGCCATCCCGCGATCGGTAATAGTCGTAGAAGCTGCCGCCATTGAGCAACTGGTCTTCCCGACCCGGTTCGTCGCCGCAGGCCAGGTACCCGGCACCGGCCATGGCGTTCAGGCTGAACGCGCAGTCGGTCATGCTCACATCCAGATGCTGCCCCAACCCGCTTTGCTGCCGGGCGATCACCGCCGCCAGCAGGCCGATTACCCCATGCAACGAGCCGCCGGCGACATCCGCCACTTGCATGCCCAAGGGCAACGGGCCGTTGTCGGCGCGGCCGGTATAGCTCGCCAGCCCCGCCAACGCCAGGTAATTGATGTCATGGCCGGCGCGGTCCTTGTAGGGACCGGTCTGCCCGTAACCGGTGATCGACACGTAGATCAGCTTCGGATTGATCGCCTTCAGCGCTTCATAGCCCAGGCCCAGACGCTCCATCACCCCCGGGCGGAATTGCTCCAGGACGATGTCGTAGTCCTGTAACAGCTGCTTGATCACCTCCAGTGCCTCAGGCTGCTTGAGGTCAAGCGCCAGGCTGCGCTTGTTGCGATTGAGGTACGCGTGGCTGGCCGACACGCCTTGGTCATGGGGCGGCAGCACGCGCAACAGGTCCATGCGGGTCGGCGATTCGATGCGCAATACCTCGGCGCCCATGTCGGCCAATAACAGCGAGGCGAACGGCCCCGGCAACAGTGTCGAGAAATCCAGAACCTTGAGTGATGCCAATGGACCGAGCATGTGTGATCTCCAATGCGATGCCTCCAGCCTAGGCAGCCAATCGCATTGCAGCAATCACCTGATGTGTCAGCAACTGTGACCGTTACGCTCAAATGCCGGGCAAGAAAAAACCCGCCGAAGCGGGTTTTTTCATAACAACACGTGTTACTTGACGTTGCTTGGGGTTGGGCCTTCAGCCACGCCCAGGTCGTCTTCTTCACGCTCGTCGGAGATACCACGACCGCCCGAGGCCAGCTCGGCTTGCAGCACGTCGGTGTCCAGCTCTTTGACCCACTTGGCCACAACGATGGTGGCAACGGCGTTGCCGACCAGGTTGGTCAATGCACGGGCTTCGGACATGAAGCGGTCGATACCGAGGATCAGCGCCAGGCCGGCAACCGGCAGGTGGCCGACAGCGGACAGAGTAGCGGCCAGTACGATGAAGCCCGAACCGGTCACGCCAGCTGCGCCTTTGGAGGACAGCAGCAACACCACCAGCAGGGTGATCTGGTGCGTGATGTCCATGTGCGTGTCGGTTGCCTGAGCAATAAACACTGCCGCCATGGTCAGGTAGATCGCAGTACCGTCGAGGTTGAACGAATAACCGGTCGGGATCACCAGACCCACCACGGATTTCTTCGCGCCCAGACGCTCCATCTTGATCAGCATGCGTGGCAGTACCGATTCCGAGGAGGAAGTACCCAGCACAATCAGCAGCTCTTCACGGATGTAGCGAATCATTTTCAGGACGCTGAAGCCGTGAGCGCGAGCGATACCGCCCAGTACCACCAGGACGAACAGCAGGCACGTGATGTAGAAGCACGCCATCAGCTGACCCAGTTGCACCAGCGAACCGACACCGTAGGCACCGATGGTGAACGCCATGGCACCGAAGGCACCGATCGGCGCGAGCTTCATGATCATGTTGATGATGTTGAACATCACGTGGGCGAAGCGATCGATGAAGTCCAGGATCGGCTTGCCGTAGGCACCCAGGCGATGCAGGGCGAAACCGAAGATCACCGAGAACATCAGCACTTGCAGGATGTCACCCGTGGCGAACGCGCCGACGATGGTGGACGGGATCACGTTCAGCAGGAAGCCAACCACGCTTTGATCAGCACCGGCCGCGACATAGGCCGCCACTTTCGAGGCATCCAGCGTGCTCACGTCGATGTGCATGCCGTTGCCCGGCTGGACGATGTTGACCACCAGCAGGCCGACCAGCAACGCGATAGTCGAAACGATTTCGAAGTAGAGCAGCGCGTAACCGCCGGTCTTGCCGACCGACTTCATGTTCTGCATGCCGGCGATACCGCTGACAACGGTGCAGAAGATGATAGGGGCGATGATCATTTTGATCAGTTTGATGAACCCGTCACCCAGCGGCTTGAGGGCTACACCGGTCTGCGGGTAGAAGTGACCAAGCAGGATGCCGATGGCGATGGCAACGATCACCTGGAAATACAGGGATTTGTACAGTGGCTGACGAGTCGTCATTGCAAAGTTCCTCAAGAGTGCCCGGTGACAACATCCATCTGTTGCCCACGACACCTGAATTGCGAACCCTCCTGCACTGGAGGGATTTGTTTTTTCGAGCTGCGCGACGGCAGGCATCTGCTCGTCACATCGCAAGCGGCGTGCCACCTTTGCCAAATCCCTTGCGAGCCTTTTGACATCAGGGGTTACAGGTTCACCGTGCCATGGACGCCTTACCAAACGGTGGCGGGTTTCCGCCCATCCGCCAAACCTCGTCCTGCAATTTGGCGGATATCCGCCTTGTTCATCCTTAGGCAGCATGCCTACCATCCGCCGTCCAATGACGGATTTGCCTGTTATGCGCGAACGCACCATCGCCAGTCATTTCGCCCGTGCCGTCCTTGGTGGCGCGCGCCGCCTGGGTTACGACTGTTCAGACCTGCTGCAACAACTCGGTATCAGCCCGGAGTTGCTCGATGAACCACGGGCGCGAATCGCGCCTGAGCAGTTCACCCGATTGATTCAGGGATTGTGGCTGGCACTCGACGATGAGTACCTCGGCTTCGGGCCGGTGCCGAGCAAAACCGGCAGCTTCGCGATGATGTGCCACGCCGTGATTCACTGCCGCAATCTGGAGAAGGCGCTGCATCGCGGGTTATTGTTTTATAGCCTATTCCCCGGCGGTCCGCGTCTGACCCTGACCCGCGAAGACGAAATGATCCGCCTGAGCCTGGACGATTCGAAGTTTCAGGACCCCGACCATTTCCTCACCGAAAGCCAATTGATGGTCTGGCATCGCCTCGGCAGCTGGCTGATCGGCCAACGCATTCGTCTGGAACAGGCCACTTTCAGCTACCCGAGACCCGAACACGGCGCCGAATACGAGTTGCTGTTCCCCTGCCCGATGGAGTTTTGCGCGTCGCAGAGCAGCCTGCTGTTCCACAGTCGCTACCTGAACATGCCGCTGTTGCAGGACGAGCGGACCCTCAAGCATTTCCTCGAACGCTCCCCCGCCGACCTGTTGTCGCGCCCGGACGACGGCGACAGCCTGAGCAGTCAGTTGCGCCGTTTGCTCAGCCGCGACAGTGCGCGCTGGCCGGACCTGGAAGCGGTGGCCGCGCACCTGCACATCAGCCCGCAGACGTTACGCCGGCATTTGCGCGAAGAGGGTTCGAGTTTTCAGGAATTGAAGGATCAGTTGCGCCGCGACATTGCGATTTATCACCTGGGACGCGCGGACCTGTCGTTGCAACAGATCGCTGAACAGCTGGGGTTTTCCGAACCTTCGGCGTTTCATCGGGCGTTCAAGAAGTGGACCGGGCTGACGCCTGGCGCTTATCGCGCGCAGGAAAATTGAACCTGTAGGAGCCAGGCTTGCCGGCGATGGCGATTTCATGGACGCCATCGCCGGCAAGCCGGCTCCCACAGGGATCTCTGCGAACGCAGAATTTGTGACCGACGATAAAACCTGTGGGAGCGGGCTCGCCCGCGATGGGGCCCGAAAGAACGCTAAAGAATTCAGATCAAACCACCGGAAAATGAATCCGGAACGCCGCCCCGCCCATCGGCGAATCGCCCAGGGTCAGCTTCGCGTTGTAACTCTCAATGATGTCCTTGACCACCGCCAGCCCTATGCCCTGCCCCGGATGCTGACGGTCCAGCCGTTCGCCGCGCTGCAGAATCCGCGCACGCTGATCCGGCGGGACACCCGGCCCGTCATCCTCGACGCACAACTCGACGCCGCTGAGGGTTTCGCGCGCGCTGATGCGCACTTCGCCGAGGCACAGGCGATAGGCGTTTTCCAGCAGGTTGCCCAGCATTTCCAGCAAGGCGCCCTGCTCGATCGGCACGTAGCATTGCTCCGGCAGATCGAAGGCCACTCGTACGCGTTTGTCGCGGTAGACCTTGTCCAGTGTGTCGCAGAGGCTTTGCAGCACCGGCCGCAGACGCACCTGATGGCGCACCAGGCCGCTTTTGCGCAGGCTGGCGCGCTGCAACTGATAGCTGATCTGTTGGCTCATGCGCTCGATCTGGGTTTGCAGCACCCAGGCCTGATCGCGATCCGCCGGGCGTTGCGCCATGTCTTCGCTTACGCCTTGCAACACCGTCAACGGGGTTTTCAGGCTGTGCGCCAGGTCGTCGAGGGAATCCCGATAACGGCTGCGCTGTTCGCGCTCGCTGTGCAGCAAGCGGTTGAGCGAGCCGGTCAGGCGCAACAGTTCACGCGGGTGCTGTTCGCTGAGGCTTTCGCGGGTGCCGCTTTCGATTTCGTCGAGTTCCTGACTGAGCCGGCGCAATGCCTGCAAGCCCCAGGTCAGACCGATCCACAACAATGCCAGCAGCACCAATAACGCGGCACCGAAACCCAGATAGAGATTTTCCCGCAGGCCTTCGAGGGTGACTTCGTACTCGCGCACCGGTTGCAGTGCGACGATGCTGAACGCCGCGCTTTTGCCGCCGAGCAGCTTGACTTCAACGTCATAGACGAAGAATTCCTGGCCGCTGGCTTCGCGGATCCTCGCGAACTCGTTACCGCGCCCGTCGTAACGCGGTTTGTAATTGATGTCCTCTTGCTGGGTGCCCTTCGAGCGCCAGACCAGGTGACCTTCGCGGTCGTAGATGTAGCCGAGCAAACGGCTGTCGGTGAGGTTGAAGCGCTCATCGGGCAATTGCGCCGGCATTTGCAAGCGGTTGCCCTCGACCCGGGCGGCGGAGATCAACGTGGTGACGTCCGACGCCAGGCGCTGTTCGATGGAATCCTGCAACGCCAGGCTGAACGCGCCCTGCATTGCCGGCAGCAACGCCAACATGAACAACACCGCCAGGATCGTGGCGGCGAGCATCAAGCGGACACGAAGCGAACGAATCAAGTGCAGCGCTCATTGAACAGGTAGCCGAGGCCGCGCACGGTGTCGATCGGCTTGAAGCCGGCCGGGCCTTCGAGTTTGCGGCGCAAGCGGCCGACCAGCACTTCGATCACGTTCGGATCGCGCTCCTCGTCATCCGGGTAGAGCTGCTCCATCAAGCGATCCTTGGCCACCACTTGCTGGTGATGGCGCATCAGGTATTCGAGGATTCGGTACTCGTACGCGGTCAGCGCCAGCGGTTGTTCATCGAGGGACGCCTGTTTGCGATTGAGGTCGAGCAACAGCGGCCCGGCGACGATGGTCGACTGGGTGAAACCGCTGGAACGACGCAGCAAGGCATTCAGGCGCGCATCCAGCTCTTCGAACTGGAACGGCTTGACCACGTAATCGTCGGCGCCGGCGGCGAGGCCTTCGACCTTGTCCTGCCAGTTGCCGCGCGCGGTCAGGATCAGGATCGGGAAGGCCTTGCCCCGCGAGCGCAGTTGACGGATCAGGTCGAGCCCGCCCATGCCCGGCAGGCCGAGGTCGATAACTGCCAGGTCGTGGTTGAACTGCTCGGTCTGGTACAGCGCCTCCTCGGCGTTGGCCACGGCCTCGACCACGTGGCCACTGTCCGTCAGGCGGGTTTGCAGGTGATGGCGCAACAGCGCTTCATCTTCGACGACCAGCAATTTCATAACGCTCTCCCGGGCAAATCAACCTCTGCTGAGGTGCAACGGCGTAGTTCAAGACAGATCATAGCGGCCCATGAGGTCCTCCTGACGGAGTTTAATGCCATTGTGAGAGACCGACACGTTGGCGTAAGTGGCGCAGTAATCGGCCTGGTGGTTCGGTTGGCCCAACTGCGCCCCCCAGGCACTGTCATGACTGACCACGCCGTTGGTGCTGAGGCTGTGCAGGACGAGGGACTTTTTCGGTCTCTCGCCGGTCTTCCCAAGAGCAAGGCTGGCGACATTATCGTCGGCAGCGAACGCCACGGTGCTCGCGCTCAAAACGGTGAATGCCAGCAGCAGGTTTTTAAAGCCAGTCATTGGGAGTGTCCTCATGCGCAGATGCTTTGGGTACGAAGCTAAATTACGCAGCGGCCCCTGAACTCCCCCTGAACGCACTCTGAACCTGAGCTGAACCAGATCGACTAGGCTGTGTTGACGACTTTTTTGCAGGAGATCCGACCATGCGTGTATTCCTTGCCCTGTTTTTGCTGGCCGTGAGCGGGCTCAGCCAGGCGACCATCAAGGCTCAGGAAATTCCCTACCAGAGCCCCGACGGCACGAAATTGATCGGGTATTACGCTTACGACGACGCGGTCAAAGGCCCCCGCCCCGGCATTGTGGTGGTGCATGAATGGTGGGGCCTCAACGACTACGCCAAGCGCCGCGCCCGCGACCTCGCCGGTCTGGGCTACAGCGCCCTGGCCATTGACATGTATGGCGACGGCAAAAACACCGAACATCCCAAGGACGCCATGGCTTTCATGCAAGCGGCGATGAAAGACAGCGACGCGGCCGGTGCGCGGTTTCAGGCCGGGCTGGACCTGCTGAAGAAACAGCCGCAAACCGATCCGGAAAAAATCGCTGCGATTGGCTACTGCTTCGGTGGCGGCGTGGTGCTGAATGCGGCACGTCAGGGCTTGCCGCTGGCGGGCGTGGTGAGTTTCCACGGGGCGCTGGCGACCAAGACCCCGGCGACACCGGGCAGCGTGAAAGCGAAAATCCTGGTTGAGCATGGTGCGCTGGACAGCATGGTCACGGCGGAGAACGTCGCGGCGTTCAAGAGCGAGATGGACAAGGCCGGGGCCGACTATCGATTCGTCAGCCTCGAAGGCGCCAAACATGGGTTCAGTAATCCGGACGCGGATCGCTTGAGCCATGGCGATCATGGCGGACCGGATATTGGTTACAACAAAGCGGCGGATGAAAAATCGTGGGCGGATATGCAGGCGTTTTTCAAAAAGATTTTTAGCTAGGCAATCGGACCCAGGCGCGGGCTGATGTCAGGACTACCCAGCACGAAGGCAACCCGGCAAAATGCCCGACATGAATCACGTCCCCGCCCTGCCCGCCTGCTGCACCCCACTCGATGCCCATTGGCCACTGCCGTTCGTGCTGCCCGATACGGTGCTACTGAGCACGCACTTCGATCCTTCGCACCTGGCCGTCGATGACTTTCAACGCAGCGCCATCGAGCCACCCGCGACCATCCAGCGTTCGGTCGCCAAGCGTCAGGCCGAGTTTCTCGCCGGCCGGGTTTGCGCCCGCGCCGCGTTACAGCAATTGGAGGGGCTGAGTTTTATCCCGGCCATTGGCGAAGACCGGGCGCCGGTCTGGCCCGCGCACATCTGCGGTTCAATCACCCACAGCACCGGCCGGGCGGCGGCGATTGTCGCGCAGAAAACCCACTGGCGTGGCTTAGGGATGGACCTGGAAAACCTGCTCAACCCAGAACGGGCCGAGCGCCTGGCCGGGGAAATTCTCACCCCGCCCGAGTTACAGCGCATGGTCGCAGGCCGTCACGATCAATTGGCGCTGCGGGTGACACTGACGTTTTCGGTGAAGGAAAGCCTGTTCAAGGCGCTGTATCCGATTGTTCAGCAGCGCTTCTACTTCGAGCATGCCGAGGTGCTGGAGTGGACCGAGCGCGGGGAGGTGCGACTTCGCTTACTGACCGACCTGTCCAGCGAATGGCGCCATGGCACCGAGCTGGATGCGCAGTTTGGGGTCAAGGATGGGCAATTGTTGAGTCTGGTCAGTATCAAGGCTTGAGGATTTGCGGTGCACGGTTTGGCCTCATCGCGGGCAAGCCCGCTCCCACAGGTTCATTGGTGTTCATAGATTTTGTGTACGACACGGACACCGTGGGAGCGGCGGTGCGACGATTCGACTTGCCCGCGATGAGGCCATCCCAGATAACGAGGGTCTCAGCGCTTCTCCTGATTGCGCGGCCAACTCAGGCTAAAGCAAGCCCCGCCCAGGCTCTTGCTCTTGCTGATCAACGCCCGTCCGTCATGCCAGTGGATGATTCGCCGCACGATCGACAGCCCCAATCCATGCCCGCCCGAAGCACGTGTTCGGCTGTCATCGAGGCGCAGGAACGGCGTAAAGATTTTCTCCCACGCCGATTCCGGCACACCCGGCCCGTCATCCTCGATGTCGACCCGACACCGCTGCTGCCCGACCTGATAGCTGACGGTCACCCGCGATGAGGCATGGCGCATGGCGTTGCTCACCAGGTTCTGGATCGCCCGGTGCAGGTAACGGGGCTCGGCCTCGACCCAGGCGTCATCGCAATCGGCAGCCGAGAGGCACAAACCACGCTGCACCGTGACGTCAGCGCGCAACGGCGCCAATTCTTCGATTACCTGATTGACCAACGCATCCAGGTCGATCCGCTGGAAATTCAGCGCCGGCGAACCCTGTTCCAGCCGCGCGTAAGTCAGCATCTCGTCGACCAGCCGATCAAGGTCTTCAATGTCGTGGTCCATGCCCTCGCGATACTTCTCCAGCGCCTGCGGCGTGGTGGCCGAGCCGATCATCTCCAGGCCAAAACGCAGGCGCGCCACGGGCGTGCGCAATTCGTGGGACACCGCGCGGACCAGTTCACGCTGAATCGCCAGCAACTGCTGCAGGTGTTCGGCCATGCCGTTGAACGCAGAGGCCAGGCGCCCCACCGAGTCGGCGCCGCGCGCCGGCACACGGGTTTCCAGGCTACCTTTGGCGATGCGCGTGGCGGCCGCTTCGAGCCCGCGCAAGCGGCGCTCCAGTTGCCGCACCAAGAGATAGACGATCAACCCGATCAGGCTCAAGCCCAGGGCCGCGATCAGCACCAGCCACTCCGGCGGGTAAGGATTCATCTGATACAACGGACCGATTTCCAGCACCCACGGCGTGCCGACCATGCCGGCAAACACCCGGATCGAATCGCCGCCCTTGCCCAGCGCCATCACCGTATCGCCTTCGGCCACCCGGCGGCTCTGGTCTTCGTCCATGTCCGCTTCGCCGACCGTGACCAGCCGCAAGTCGAAACCAAACCCCTTGTCCTCTTTCAACTGCGCCAGACGCTTGGGCTGCTCGGCCACCGGCACGCGCACCAGCTCATCGGCGAGCAGATAAATGGTCGCGCGTGCCAGCTGCTCGCTGATCTGCTGCACCTCCCCCGTGAGCACCAGTTGCTCCTTGTCGCTGATCAGTCGATAGACCTTCGCCGCGTGCGGACCGGTCTGCTCCACCAGCGCCTGACCGCGCAGCACGCGGGTGCGCTGGGTCAGATCGAGGTCGGTCTGGGCGAAGGTCTTCAGCGCCAACGGAATACCAAGCAGGCGCTCCCACACCAGCAAGGCGCGATGACGCTGGGTTTCATTCATCGGTTGCAGGTTGTCGGCCATCAGCGAGAACGTGCCGTGGGCCAGGCGCTCGCGGTATTGCTCGCTGCGCACCTGGTTGAGCAAGTGCAAGGCCAGCACGCCGAGCACTGCCACCAGAATCAGCGCCGCGCACATGCCGCCATAGATACGAAGGAAGATCGAATTCACAGCGAAGGGTCTACGCAGGCTTCCGGCACGAACAGGTAGCCCTTGCTGCGGATGGTTTTGATCAGTCGCGGATGGTCCGGGTCATCGCCGATTTTCGGCCGAATGCGCGAGATACGCACGTCGATGGAGCGGTCCTGGCCGTCATAGCCGATGCCGCGCAGCGCGGTGAAAATCTCTTCACGAGAGAGGATGCGCCCGGCATTGGCCACCAACAGCCAGAGCAGGTCGAACTCGGCGCTGGTCAACTCGATGCCGTTGTCATGCAGCCAGGCTTCACGCAAGGCGTTGTCGACCACCAGCGGGCCGAACTGCAGGCGCCGTTGTTTTTCCGGGACGCTTTCAGGCGCTTCGCTACGCCGCAACAAGGCCTGGATACGCGCCAGCAGCAGACGCGGGCGAACCGGTTTGCAGACGTAGTCGTCGGCGCCCAGGTCGAGGCCGAGAATCTGATCGGTGTCGTCGGTGCGCGCGGTGAGCATCAGGATCGGCCCGTCGTACTTGTCGCGGACCTTGCGGCAAATGCTCAAGCCGTCTTCGCCCGGCAGCATCAGGTCGAGGATCACCAGGTCCGGTTTCTCCTTGATGATGCGCGCGGCCGCCAGGGCGCCGTTGCCTTCGATCGATACGCGCAGGCCGTTGGCTTCCAGGTATTCGCGGGTCAGTTCGGCCAGACGCTGGTCGTCTTCCACAATCAATACCTGCCAGGCTTCTTGCTCCACGGTGACCTCTGCTTGCCAACAACACTTATAAGGAAGGATCCGCCCGTCTTTTTGTAATGATTGGGGAGGATAAGAATGCGTAACCATCGGCCGATTGTATAAACGTCGTTCGTCGAGAACACAAGCTGGCAAATGCGTTCGGACAACCCGGTTTTTTGTGATAGGGTTCGCGCCCTTAAAAATCCGGATGACTGTTTTCAATCGCTGAAAATCAGCGAAAAACGGTCCGCTCCAGCTAGGTCGCGGCCTACACGCTCGTTCCACCTTTCACACACAATTTACGCACAGGTTTATCCACAGGTAGTACGTTGCAACACCCTCCAAAACGCATTATCTTGTACCCCGGCGCGAAAAAAACCCTACATGTAGGGTTTTACGCCAAAAACCAAACACAAACCGGACACCGATTTCAAGCGCTTTTATTGCCTCTTTCCGGTTGAACCAAACGTATTTTCGAAAGACCAAACCGCGCGTGCGGATGGCTACTGTTTTTGAGCCGGAAACGGCGTTAACGGTACGGGTGTTGCAGTCGATTACTGTCACCCAAAAGGATCCTGGTGTCAGGCTCAAGGCCTGGGACCAAAGACTTCGGCATGGAAGCGGCGCCCCAATAGCCCCCTTCCTGATCTGTCCCGAAGTTGGTATGCCCGGCCCCGCCGGTTGTAGTGCTTCAGGACGGAACGGTGGGCACCGTGATGGTGCCCAAACAAACATAGAGAATGTGGAGACAACCCCCCATGCAAACCGACACAACTCGCGAGAACCCGCAGGGCACCTTGCCGCAGGCCGCTGATTCGACTTCGGATCTGTCCGCCACCGCGCCTGGCCAACTGCGCGTGATCAAGCGTAACGGCACTGTCGTTCCTTACACCGATGACAAAATCACCGTCGCGATCACCAAAGCGTTTCTCGCAGTTGAAGGCGGCACCGCTGCCGCTTCGTCGCGAATCCATGACACCGTTGCCCGCCTGACCGAACAAGTCACCGCGACCTTCAAGCGTCGCATGCCATCGGGCGGCACCATCCACATCGAAGAAATCCAGGACCAGGTCGAACTGGCCCTGATGCGTGCCGGCGAGCAGAAAGTGGCTCGCGACTACGTGATCTACCGTGACGGTCGCTCGAAACAGCGCGCTGCCCACGCCCCGGCAGAAGAAGCGGTCAACGCGCACCCGTCGATCCGCATCACCCGCGCCGACGGCACTTTTGCCCCGCTGGACATGGGTCGCCTGAACACCATCGTCACCGAAGCGTGCGAAGGCCTGGAAGAAGTCGACGGCGACCTGATCCAGCGCGAAACCCTGAAAAACCTGTACGACGGCGTGGCCCTGACCGACGTCAACACCGCCCTGGTGATGACCGCCCGTACCCTGGTCGAGCGTGAGCCGAACTACTCGTTCGTGACCGCCCGCCTGCTGATGGACACCCTGCGTGCCGAAGGCCTGAGCTTCCTGGAAGTCGCTGAAAGCGCGACCCACCACGAAATGGTCGACCTGTACGCCAAGGCCTTGCCTGCCTACATCGCCAAGGGTATCGAATTCGAATTGCTGAACCCGGTCCTGGCCACCTTCGACCTGGAAAAACTCGGCAAGGCGATCAACCACGAGCGCGATCAGCAGTTCACTTACCTGGGCCTGCAAACCCTGTATGACCGTTACTTCATCCACAAGGACGGTATCCGCTTCGAACTGCCGCAGATCTTCTTCATGCGCGTGGCCATGGGCCTGGCGATCGAAGAGAAGAACAAGGAAGACCGTGCGATCGAGTTCTACAACCTGTTGTCGTCCTTCGACTACATGTCCTCGACCCCGACCCTGTTCAACGCCGGCACCCTGCGTCCACAGCTGTCCAGCTGCTACCTGACCACCGTGCCGGATGACCTGTCGGGCATTTACCACGCGATCCACGACAACGCCATGTTGTCCAAATTCGCCGGTGGCCTGGGCAACGACTGGACCCCGGTTCGTGCACTGGGTTCTTACATCAAGGGCACCAACGGCAAATCCCAGGGCGTCGTACCGTTCCTGAAAGTGGTGAACGACACCGCCGTTGCCGTCAACCAGGGTGGCAAGCGCAAGGGCGCTGTGTGTGCCTACCTGGAAACCTGGCACATGGACATCGAAGAGTTCATCGAGCTGCGCAAGAACACCGGTGATGATCGTCGTCGTACCCACGACATGAACACCGCCAACTGGATCCCTGACCTGTTCATGAAGCGCGTCTTCGATGACGGCCCATGGACCCTGTTCTCGCCCTCCGAAGTACCGGATCTGCACGACCTGACCGGCAAGGCCTTCGAAGAGCGTTACGAGTACTACGAAGCCCTGTCCCAGTACCCGGGCAAGATCAAGCTGTTCAAGACCATCCAGGCCAAAGACCTGTGGCGCAAAATGCTGTCCATGCTGTTTGAAACCGGCCACCCATGGCTGACCTTCAAAGACCCGTGCAACCTGCGCAGCCCGCAACAGCACGTCGGCGTGGTCCACAGCTCGAACCTGTGCACCGAGATCACCTTGAACACCAACAAGGATGAGATCGCTGTTTGCAACCTGGGCTCGATCAACCTGCCGAACCACATCGTCAACGGCAAGCTGGACACCGCCAAGCTGGAACGCACCGTGAACACCGCAGTCCGCATGCTCGATAACGTAATCGACATCAACTACTACTCGGTGCCACAAGCGAAGAACTCCAACTTCAAGCACCGTCCGGTCGGCCTGGGCATCATGGGCTTCCAGGACGCGCTGTACCTGCAGCACATTCCTTACGGTTCCGACGCTGCCGTCGAGTTCGCCGACAAGTCGATGGAAGCGGTCAGCTACTACGCGATCCAGGCGTCCTGCGACCTGGCCGACGAACGTGGCGCGTACGAGACATTCCAGGGTTCGCTGTGGTCCAAAGGCATCCTGCCACTGGATTCGCAACAGATCCTGATCGAGCAACGTGGCCAGAAGTACATCGACGTTGACCTGAACGAATCCCTGGACTGGGCACCGGTTCGCGCCCGTGTACAGAAAGGCATTCGTAACTCCAACATCATGGCCATCGCACCGACCGCGACCATCGCCAACATCACCGGCGTATCGCAGTCGATCGAACCGACCTACCAGAACCTCTATGTGAAATCGAACCTGTCGGGCGAATTCACCGTGATCAACCCGTACCTGGTTCGCGACCTCAAGGCTCGCGGTCTGTGGGACTCGGTCATGATCAACGACCTGAAGTACTACGACGGCTCGGTTCAACAGATCGAGCGCATCCCGCAAGAACTCAAAGAGCTCTACGCGACTGCCTTCGAAGTGGACACCAAGTGGATCGTTGACGCGGCCAGCCGTCGTCAGAAGTGGATCGACCAGGCTCAATCGCTGAACCTGTACATCGCTGGCGCCTCGGGCAAGAAACTGGACGTGACCTACCGCATGGCCTGGTACCGTGGCCTGAAAACCACTTACTACCTCCGTGCCCTGGCCGCGACCAGCACCGAGAAGTCGACCATCAACACCGGCAAGCTGAACGCTGTTTCCAGCGGCGGCAACCACGGTGAAGATTCGGTCCTGGCAGCACCCGCCGGCCCTGCTCCAGTGCCGAAGGCTTGCGCCATCGACGAGCCGGATTGCGAAGCTTGCCAATAAGCTGAGCCGGTAGGCGCTGAAAGCGCGCTTACTCGACAACCCCCGATCAGTCCTCTGGATTGGTCGGGGGTTTTCTTTTGCCCGGAGGAATGTGCTGCCTCGTCTGACGCCATCGCGGGCAAGCCCGCTCCCACAGGAACTGCGCCGCTCACGGAACGATACAAAACCCTGTGGGAGCGTGGCTTGCCCGCGAAGAGGCCCGACCTGACGACACAAAATCCTGCACCCGAGACAAATCCCGGGCATAAAAAAACCCCTCTTGCGAGGGGTTCTTTTTGCAGCAATCAGCCAACCAACATCAGGTCATCTGAATGATGGTCTGCATGATGGTGCTTTGAGTCGAGATGGTCTTGGCGTTCGCCTGGTAGTTGCTCTGCGCCTTGATCAGGTCGACCAGTTCATTGGTCAGGTTGACGTTGGACTCTTCCAGGGAGTTGGAGTGGATCTCGCCCAGGGTACCGGTGTTCGGCGCGTCGTAACCCGGGATACCCGACGAGTAGGTTTCTTTCCAACTGGTGCCGCCTACTGGCTGCAGGCCTTGCTCATTGGTGAAGCTGGCGAGCGAGATCTGGCCGATAGCCTTGGTCTGGCTGTTGCTGAAGTTGGCCAGCATCACACCGCTGCCATCGATGGTCAGGTTGGTGATCTGGCCGGTGGCGTAGCCGTTCTGCGTAGGAATCGAACGTGCGGTGTCGGCGTTGTACTGCGAGGTTTTGGCCATGGAGATCGTAACGACGCCGGAAGTAGCGCCGTTCGCTGCCCACACGCCATTGGTCACGGTACCTGGAATCCAGCCGGTGACCTTCAGGTCAGGGCTGACGATCGGCGCCGGAACGGCCGGTGTGGTGACCGAAACCAGATTGCCCGAGGTATCGAACACCATGGTCGAAGCAACCGGCGGGTTCAACGGAACTGCGGTAGGACTAGGGTCGCTGCCATTCGGGTTGCGACCATCAATCAGGGTGTAGGTTTTCCAGGTGTTCGCGCCCGTCTTGACCATGTACTGGTCCATGACGTGCTTGTTACCCTGAGTGTCGTAAATCGGGGTACTGAACTGCTTGGTGAAGGAGGCTTCTTTGCTTGGGTCGAACGGGGTGGCAACCTGATCGATAACCGGTGCAGTGGAGTTCAGGTTGATCGTCGACGACACCGTGGAGGTGTTTTTTGGCGCCAGGTTCGAAGTATCGATACGCAGGTCGGTCAACACGCCGTTGATGATCTTGCCGTTAGCGTCCACGCCGTAACCTTGCAGACGCGCAGTGCCATCGCTGTTAGTGACGTAACCGTCCTTGTCGACCTTGAACGTGCCGGCACGGGTGTAGGACAGCGAGCCGTTGTCGTTCAGCACGAAGAAGCCGGAACCGTTGATGCCCATGTCCAGCACGTTGCCGGTGTTGTTGACGTCGCCCTGGGTGAACTGCTGGGAAACGTTGGCCAGGCGTACACCGTTACCGATGGTTTTGCTGCCGGAACCCAGCTTGGTCGCCGAGTAAACGTCCGAGAATTCCGCACGGGACGATTTGAAACCGGTGGTCGCGACGTTGGCGATGTTGTTGCCGGTCACGTCCAGTTGCTTGTTGGCTGCATAGAGACCGCTAAGGCCGATATTGAAAGACATATTCCACTCCTTTGTGCCGTGTTAGTCGGCTCTACATACCAATGGTTTGTACTTTGGACAGGGCAATGCTGCCCAGCCCGGCAAGGTTAAGCATCAACTCACCGCCGGTCTGGCTGATGGTGACGCTGTTGACCGTTGCCGGCAGGTACGTCACCAGCGAGGTTGCCTTGCCGTCGTAAGTTGCGGTGGCGCCGAAGGTATACGTGCCCGCCTTGGCCACTTCGCCGGCATCGTTCTTGCCGTCCCAGATGAAGCTGGCGGTGCCGGCTTTCTGGCTGCCCAGGTTGATGGTACGGATGACCTTGCCGTCGGCATCGGTGATGCTGACTTTCACCGGGTCCACCGATGCAGGCACCGCGATGGTCCCGGTGAAGCTCTTGGTGGTATCGACCACGGCTTTGCTACCCGGCGCGATGACCGAACGCCCCACCAGCGACGAAGCCTGCAAGGCCTGGGACGAGTTGTAGTTGCTGGCCAGACCACTCACGGTAGTGTTGAGCGTAGTGATGCCTTCCAGGCTGCTGAATTGCGCCAGCTGGGCAACGAACGCGCCGTTGTCCTGTGGCTCCAGCGGGTTCTGGTTCTTCAGTTGTGTCACCAGCAACTGCAGGAACGCGTCCTTGCCCAGAGCCTTTTTGCCGGTGGCGCTGTTCGTGGCGGACGCCAGGCCGTCGGCACTGGTGTTGGTCTTGATCGAGGAGTTGGCCAGGATGTCTTTGAGGCTAAGGCCACTGGTGGTATCGGTAACACTCATCTGAGTCGCCCCTTATCACTGACCGAGGGTCAGGACCTTCTGCATCATTGTTTTGGCGGTGTTCATCATTTCGGCGTTGGTCTGGAACGAACGGCTCGCGGAAATCATGTCGGCCATTTCTTCCACCACGTTGACGTTCGGGTAGTAGACGTAGCCCTTGGCGTCGGCCGCCGGGTGGTTCGGCTCATAGCGCGCTTCCAGATTGCTCTGGTCTTCGACTACGCCCAACACTTGCACGCCTTGACCGGCCGCCTCCTGGTTCTGGAACAACGAATCGCTGCCGCCGCTCTGCCCGCCCTGGAACATGGTGGCGAACACCGGGTGACGCGCACGGTAGGTCTGGTCGATGCTCGACGAGACAGTCTCGGCGTTAGCGATGTTCGAGGCCACGGTGTTCAAGCGCGTGGTTTGCGCACTCATGCCGCTACCGGCAATGTTGAAAACACTGGATAGGGACATGACTTACTCTCCGCGAAGGGCTGACATCAGCCCTTTGAATTTGCTGTTGAGCAGGGTGAAGCTGGCCTGGAAGTTGATCGCGTTTTCCGCGTAGTTCGACTGTTCCAGTTGAGCGTCCACGGTGTTCTGGTCGATCGACGGTTGCATCGGCGTGCGATACAGCAGCGACTCGTCGCCATTGCCCATGCCTTCGGCTTCGATATGACGGTTGTTGGTCATGTTCAAGGCGAACGAGCCGCTCTTGGTTTTCTCGTTCTGCTCGGCGAGCACTTTCGAGAAGTCCAGATCCCGAGCCTTGTAGTTCGGGGTGTCGGCGTTGGCAATGTTGTTGGCCAGGACTTCGGCACGCTGAGCGCGGAAGCCCAGGGCTTGTTCGTGGATACCGAGCGCTTTATCGAAGCTGATGCTCATGTCGGGAAACCTTCGGGTGACCTGATTTTTCGTACGATGGACATAGCAAGCGGCGTGCCAATTCAAAAAAGCCCGTAAACCGGGGCTTTGCGGGCAGAGGCAAAGCGGCAATGCCAGAAAAGCGGCAACGGGTTTCCGCCGTCTGCCGCTTTTCTGCCGCTTTTTTCAAGGCAATACCTTTCCCTGTGGGAGCCGGGCTTGCCCGCGATGGCGGTGTGTCAGTCACCTCAACTTTGCGAGTAACACCGCAATCGCGGGCAAGCCCGCTCCCACGGCGGGTGCGGTGATTTCGAGAGATCATCACAGGCATAAAAAAACGGGAGCCCCTGAGGACTCCCGTTTTTCGATACCACCAACCCATCACTTCGCCTGGTAAATGATCCCCGGACTGCACTGGACCATCTGGTAATGATCCGGCAAACCGTTCAGCGCTTCGGAGGCGCCGAGGAACAGATAACCGCCGCGTTTCAACGTGCCATGGATGCGCAACAGGATGTCTTTCTTCACCTCGGCGGAGAAGTAGATCAGCACGTTGCGGCAAAACACGATATCGAACTTGCCGAGGCTCGCGTAGCTGTCCAGCAGGTTGAACGAGCGAAACTCCACTCGACTCTTGATCGGCGCCTTGATTGCCCAGCGCCCCGGCCCTTTCGGGTCGAAATAACGCTGAAGACGCTCGGGCGACAACCCGCGGCCGATGGCCAGGCTGTCGTACTCACCCGTCTTGCAGTTGGTCAGCATGGTACCGGACAGGTCAGTGGCAACGATCTGCACGCCCATCTTCAACTGACCCATGTTGACCCGCTCGAACTCGTCGATGGACATCGACAGCGAATACGGTTCCTGACCCGACGAGCAGGCCGCCGACCAGATTCGCAAGCGTTGCCCCGGCGCCGCCTTGATCGCTTCGGGCAGTACCTTGTTCTTCAAGACTTCAAACGGATAGGTGTCACGAAACCACAAGGTTTCGTTGGTCGTCATGGCATCGACCACCAACTCGCGCAAACCGCTGCGCGGCTGGGTCTGGATGCGCTGGACCAGCTCACCCAGGGACTTGATGCCTTGCTGTTCCATCAGTTTGTTGAGACGGCTCGAGACCAGGTACTGCTTGTTTTCACCGAGCAAAATGCCACAGGCTTTTTCCAGGAAGACCCGGAACTGTTCGAAATCCAAATTACCCGTAGACAAAGATGCCGCCTCTTAAATCGTGTTAACCGCCAGGGGCAGAAGGCCCCTAGCTGATGTCTGCTGCTTTGATCCGGTCAACTAACCGGGATGCCAGGTCATCAGGACGGAATTTGGCCAGGAAGTCATCGGCGCCAACTTTCTTGACCATCGCCTGATTGAATACACCCGACAACGAAGTATGCAGGATGATATGAAGCTTTTGCATGCGCGGGTCGTTGCGGATCTCGGCCGTCAGGGTGTACCCGTCCATCTCCGGCATTTCAATGTCGGAGATCATCATCAGGAACTCTTCTTCCGGCTTCTTGCCCTCGTCGACCAGCTTGCGCAGGTAATCCAGCGCTTGCCGCCCGTCGTTCAACGCCACCACTTCGACACCGATCGTTTGCAGGCAACGCGTGACCTGCTTGCGCGCCACCGACGAGTCATCGACCGTCAGCACCCG
Source organism: Pseudomonas sp. O230 (assembly GCF_045447035.1). Taxonomy (NCBI): domain Bacteria; kingdom Pseudomonadati; phylum Pseudomonadota; class Gammaproteobacteria; order Pseudomonadales; family Pseudomonadaceae; genus Pseudomonas; species Pseudomonas sp. O230. The sequence goes on from NZ_JBJGXN010000006.1 coordinate 430,234, forward strand.
AAGCGACAGCGCCTTGTGCTGGGTCTCGACATCGACCACGCCGACGGAAATCGCTTCCGGCGTCGGGGCCACTTCCGCCAGCACTTTCTCGACGTCGATGATTTCGACTAACTGATTGTCGACCCGAGTCACAGCCGTCAGGTAATGATCGCGCCCGGTGCCCTTGGGAGGCGGATGAATCTCCTCCCAGTTCATGTTGACGATACGTTCCACCGAGCGCACCAGGAAACCCTGGGTCTTGGTGTTGTACTCCGTGATGATCACGAAGGGATTGCTTTGATCTTTAAGCGCCCCGGAACCGGTCGCCATTGCCAGATCAAGGATCGGAATGGTCGCCCCCCGTATATTCGCCACACCGCACACGACAGGACTGGACTTGGGCATCACGGTCAGTTTGGGGCATTGCAGCACCTCACGAACCTTGAATACGTTGATCCCATACAGCTGCTGGCCGTCGAGACGGAACAACAACAGCTCCAGGCGATTCTGCCCTACCAGTTGCGTGCGCTGGTTTACCGAATCCATTACACCAGCCATGCCCAGACTCCTACACCAACGCTAAGTGTGTTGCGACGCACATTCATCACTAAACGGCACGGCGCTTGCTTTTTAACTCTTATGAACACAGAACCGACATTTTTCCGACGCCTGACATCAACCTGCCGCAGATTGCTCTGCGCGATGTCGGCCGTTTGCCTGTTCAACGCTGGCAGCCCTGCCCTTGCTGACGCGGTTACCTTGCCTGACATACTTATCGGCGTCACTCAGGGCTTTCTTGAATTCACCGTAGAAGACTATCTGGCTACCAGTCAAACGGAAGGTCGCTACGAAATCCAGGTCAACCAGCTCGACCCCCGGCTGCGCATGCCCATGTGCGACAAGGAATTGACAGCCAGCCTGGAGAGTCCGGCCAAGCCGCTGGGCCGGGTCACGGTCAAGGTTCGCTGCGAGGGTTCATCCCCCTGGACGGTCTTCGTACCCGCTCAAGTCCGCCTGTTTCGCGACGTTGTGACCGTGACCCGGCCGCTACGCCGCGCCGGGATTGTCGAGCCCGAAGACGTGACTCTGCGCGAGCGTGACATCAGCCTGATCGGCCAGGGCTATTTCACGTCGGTCGACCAGGCGATCGGCCAACGACTTACCCGACCAATGGTCACCGATCAAGTCATTACCCTGGTTCATCTCGAACAGGCGGAAGTCATTCGCAAAGGCGATCAGGTGGTGATTACCGCCCGCAGTGGTACGCTCAGCGTGCGAATGCCCGGCGAGGCCCTGTCAAATGGCGGTATGGCCGAGCAAATACGCGTGAAAAACCTCAATTCCAGGCGAGTCATCAAGGCGCAAGTTACCGCGCCGGGCCAGGTAGAAGTGTCTATGTAGGATTCTCTGTTCGTGAAGAGTGGCGTTGCCCGAGGCTGTTCCCTAAACTGTGCCGCATGCAGGAGAAGTGCTGGCGCATGCAGGCTCATTTGATAAATGAGTCTAAAGTTTTCACAGGGAGAGCCGAAAACATGGCAAGCGTCCAAATACTCAGAGGTTTTTTACCATGGTCATCGATTTCAGCCGTTTGAATAGCTCCTCGTCACTTACGGGCAGTACACGTACCAGCGTTGCCAAGGAAACCGCCGAAGCCGGCAAATCCGCGCCGCTGAATACCCCGGCCGAACAGGCCACTGCCGTCAAAAGCGGGGAATCGGTACACCTCAGCAATGAGGCTCAACAGTTGCAAAAGGTCACTGACAAGCTGCGCGATCAGCCTGCCGTCGACAACGCCCGTGTGGCCGAGTTGAAAGCAGCGATTGCCGATGGCAGCTATAAAGTCGACAGCAGCCGTGTAGCCAGCAAACTGCTCAACTTCGAAGCCCAGCGCTAGGCCACGGCCCGCGCCAGGCTTTTGGACGCTTAAAACCCAAGGCCAGCCATGCAAGACACTAATTTACTGCAACTGATCACCGACGACTTTGCTCCAGCGCAACACTTGCTCGAGTTACTGCAAACCGAGTCCCTCGCCTTGCACGGTCGCGACATGCCACTGCTCGAAGACATTCTGGCGCAGAAACAGGCATTGATCATTCTGCTCGAACAGCATGGCCGCAAGCGCAGTGAAATCCTCGCCAGCCTCAACCTGCCGACTAATCGTAACGGCCTGGAGCAACTGGCCAGCCATTCGAGCATTGGCGACGAGTTGCTGACCCAGAGCGATGTGCTGACCGATCTGCTGGCTCAATGCCAAGCGGCGAACGCCAACAATGGTCAGTCAATCCTGGTCCAGCAGGCCGCCACGGCCAATCAGTTGAAAATCCTGACCGGCGGTGAACCGCCAGCGCTTTATGATGCCCGCGGATCAACCGCCAAGCTTGCGAAGCCGCGCCCACTCAGTCAGGCTTGAGCCCGCAAATGACCACGCCCTATCAAGACTAGCAACATGCTGGCAATATAATGGCCAGCCGTAGTCATATTTTGTCTGGAGATTGATGAACCGTGTCCAATGCCTTAAACGCGGAAGATGCCCCGCAGCCACCCAAGGTGCTTACCACACCGTTGGAAATCTCCGGCAATCTGCGCCAACTGCAAGACAGCCATGATCCGCTGATCATCACATTCCATGAGCGCACCCAGCGCTTTCAGAGCTACCTGGTGGACGTCGACCGCGAGCGCGGCACCATTGCGCTCGACGAAATGATTCCGCGTGACGGTGAGCGCTTCATGCTGGCCGGCGAACCGTTCAAGGTCGAAGGCTTTCACGAAGGCGTGCGCATTGCCTGGGAAAGCAACGGTCAACTGACCATCGACGAGTCCGGTGACACTCGCTGCTATCGAGGCTCGCTGCCGGACGAGGTGGTTTATCACCAGCGCCGCAACGCCTTTCGCGCAGCCTTGAAGCTGGCGCAACTGGTCAACGTCGATCTGGACGGAGAAAAGCTCAAGGCGCCGATCAGCGGCAAGCTGCTGGACATCTCCGCCACGGGCTGCAAATTGCGCTTTGAAGGTGACATCACCGACAGCCTGCAACTGGGCCAGGTCTACGACCGCTTTGCTGCCGCCCTGCCCTTTGGCAAAATGACTGCACCGGTCGAACTGCGTTACCTGCACTTCGAAGAAAGGATCTCCACCACGTTCGCTGGCATCCGCTTTCACAACATGAGCGGCCTGGTGCAGCGTCAGGTCGAGCGCTTCGTCTATCAGCTTCAGCGCGAAGCACGACGTTTCGACAAAGACGACCTGTAAGTCGAAGCGGCAAAAAAACGGGCAGTCCCTTGCGGTGACTGCCCGTTTTTTATGCCTCGGTTTTAAGGCCTGGCCTCGGTGAAGCTTTGCTCGCGACCCGAGTCAGGACCCTCCGCAGGTGGAGGGGTTGGTGTCTCTGTCTCCGGTTCAGGCGCTGGATCAGGACTGACCGGGCTCTGCATCTGGTCCTGCACCACCTGCTCATCGACACGCGGATCGAGGCAAGCCACCAGCGGCGAACTCGACATGCTGTCCGGCATGGCGACGTGATGCAGCGGCGCGTCGTCCACCTGGTGCAGGTTGGTCACCGCTTTCGGACGGATCCGCCACACCAGCACCAACGCGAAGAAACTGAAGAAGGCGTAGAGCATCTGACTGCCGAACATCTTCATCAGTACCCCGGCGACCAACGGCCCGATACTCGCGCCGACACCGTAGGTCACCAGCAACATCGCCGTCAGTGACACCCGCCGATCAGCCTCGACGTGGTCATTGGAGAACGCGACCGCCAGCGGGTACAGGCAGAACTTCACCAGCGAGCAGATAAAACCGGTGATGAACAACACCTCCAGCGGCACCTGTTGCATCACTGCCAGCGGCAACGCGGCAACGGCCAGCACCAGCGCAAAACAGCGGATCAACAGCGCCCGGTCATAGCGATCGGACAACCAGCCCAACGGCCACTGCACCAGCAGGCCGGCAAAAATGCAGCTACCCATGAACAGACCGACCTGCTCCGTGGACAACCCTTGCTGCGAGGCATACAGCGGCGCCAGACCGTAGAACGAACCGATGATCAGCCCCGCCCCCAACACTGTGCTCAACGACTGCGGCACACGCTTGATGAAGAACCGCGGCTCCATTGGTGCCGGGTGCAGAGGCGCCGGGTGAATCCGCCGCGTCAGGGCCACCGGTACCAGGCACAAAGCAAAGCACAGGGCGACCAGCATCAACAGCTCCAGACCGAGGCCCGGGTGCATGACCAGAATCAGTTGCCCCAGCACCAGGCCAAGATAAGAAGCGATCATGTACCCGCTGAACACCGCCCCACGCTGCGAGGCTTCGGCCTGCTCATTGAGCCAGCTTTCGATGACCATGTACTGGCACATCATGCCGAGGCCGACGATGACCCGCAGGAATATCCACGCCGGCAACCAGTCCACCAACCCATGCCCCAGCACTGCCGCGCCGACAATCCCGGCGCAGGCCGAATAGGCCCGGATATGCCCGACCCGGGCAATCAACCGGTGACCGATCTTGCCCCCCAGCACCAGGCCGAAATAGTTGGCCGCCATCAACGCACCTACCCACAGGCTGTCGACATGGTCGGCCGCCAGGCGCAAGCCCAGGTAAGTACTCAGCAAGCCGGAGCCGATCAACATCATCAGCGAGGCGAAATACAGCGCTCGAAAGGGTTTCCAGATTTGGCGCATCGGCGTTCCGAGCGGCTCCTTGCGGTGAGAAACGGGCTATCCGAAAAGATAGCCCGAAGACGAAGGTTCGTCAGGCCTGGGCGGCTAAAACACGGCGCTCCCAGGGGGTAATTTCATCAAAAAAGCTGGTCAACTCCATGGTCTTCGAAGCGACGTAGCCTTCGATGAACTCCTTGCCGAACAGTTCCTTCGCCAATTGACTACGTTTCAGACGCTCGAGGGCGGCATGCAAGGTACACGGTAACGAAAGATTATCCGGCACCTCGAATTCGCCCTGGATCGCTTCGCTCGGCTCCAACCTGTTTTCAATGCCATACAACCCCGCCGCCAGGCTCGCGGCAATCGCCAGATAAGGATTTGCATCCGCCCCCGGCAGGCGATTCTCGACCCGACGCGCCACCGGCGAACTGGCCGGAATGCGCAAACCGGCCGCCCGATTGTCGTGGGACCAGCAGGCATTATTCGGTGATGCGAACGGATGGCACAAGCGCTGATAGGAGTTCACGTTCGGTGCGAATAACGCCGTGAAATCCGCCATGCCGGCCTGCTGGCCGCCGATGAAGTGACGGAAGGTCGCCGTCGGCTCACCGTTGCCGTCGCTGAACACGTTACGCCCGGTGGCGATCTCGACGATGCTCTGGTGAATATGCATCGAGCTGCCCGGCGTGTGCGCCAGTGGCTTGGCCATGCACACCACCGTCAGCCCATGCTTGAGCGCCACCTCTTTAAGCAGATGCTTGAACAGCAACGTCTGGTCGGCCAGCAGCAGTGGATCACCGTGCAACAGGTTGATCTCGAACTGACTCACGCCCATCTCGTGCATAAACGTATCGCGCGGCAAACCGAGGGCCGCCATGCATTCATAGACTTCACTGAAGAACGGCCGCAAGCCGTTATTGGAACTGACACTGAACGCCGACTGACCGTCCTCGCGTCGACCATCCAGACCCACCGGCGACTGGAACGGCTGCGTCGGGTCAGTGTTGGGCGCGAAGACGAAAAACTCCAGTTCGGTGGCCACCACCGGCGCCAACCCCAGGGCCGCGTAACGCGCGATAACTGCCTTGAGTTGACCGCGAGTCGACAGACGGGAGCTTTCGCCCGTCAGTTCGTCCGCATCGCAAATGGCTAAGGCGCGCGGCCGCTTGCTCCAGGGCAAGCGGTGGATCTGCGCAGGATCGGGCACCAGCGCCAGATCGCCGTCATCGCTGCCGTAAAAACGCGCTGGCGGATATCCGCCCATGATGCATTGCAGCAGCACACCCCGCGCCATCTGCAAACGCCGCCCTTCGAGAAAGCCCTCGGCCGTCATAACCTTGCCACGGGGCACGCCGTTCAAGTCTGGCGTAACACATTCAATCTCATCAATGCCCGTCAGTCGCTGCGCGAGTGAACGCTGGCCATCGGTTGTCATGACGCAATCCTTTGTAGTTGTGCAAGCCGCGAACGGCGACCCGTACAAAATAGGCTTCGCGTGTTCGGAATATCAAGCAGCGGCAAACAAAAACGTCATGGCGGACAACTACGCCGGACCGGCTCCTACAGGGGTTGCGGGTATTCAGGGAAGATAGAGGCTGAACACGCCGCCGCCCAACGGGCCACCGTTGCTGATTTCAGTGCGCCCACCGATGCCGTTGCGCTGATGCAACGCCGCAATCCGCCCAGCGAAATACAGGCCCAGGCCGGTGCTGCCACTGCTGTGATTGATGCCCTGCACGTAATCGGCCTGACGCTCGATCATCTCGGCCGGGTAACCCTCGCCATCATCGTTGATGGTCAGCACCAGTTGCCCGGCCTCGTCACTCACCGTGATCAACAATGCGTGACGGGCGTAACGGATGGCGTTGTTGATGCTGTTGGCCAGCACCGACGCAATCAGCTCGCGGTCGAAGAAACCCAACGGGCTCAACGGGTCCACTTCGTAGGTCGCCATGATGCCGCGACTGGCGAACACGTCCTGATGGCAGGCCAGTTGCGCTTCAATAAAGTCGTCCAGTTCATGGTAAGCCGGCTGCAACGGCATCTGGTTGACGCCGAGCTTGTACAGCCCCAGCAACTGCACCAGCATGCCGTTGAGGTGGGCGAACTCGAACTCGATCACGCCCTGCTCCGGGGTATGCCGCGCCGGGTCGGGCAAGCGCGCCAGCCATTGGCTGTGCGCCTGCATCAGCATCGCCAGCGAGTTCTTCATGTCGTGCACGGTGGAAGCAATCACCGTGGAGAAATCCAGTGCCGGGTTGTCTTGGTTCATCCGCTGAACGCCTTGATTTTCAGTTTCTGATAACGCGCATACCGCGCATCGGTGTCGGGCATCAGGCCGACCGTTTTCAGGCAGGCGCGACATTCTTCAAGCTCCGCCGACGGCACGCTGGTATCGGTGCCATGCAGCAGCGATTGCGCCATGTTCAACGCAATACTGATGTTCTTCGGTTGCAGCGCCAGGGCCTTGCGGAACTGCGCCCGCGCCTCCACCAGGTTGCCGGTCTTGTACACCCGCACCCCTTGACGGTTGAGCTCCGCCGCATCGTTACCGGAGTTGAGGATGGCCGGGTCGTCGGTCAGCTTGGCGATGCCCTGCATCACCGTCGGGTCGTCGCCATAGATTTCCGCGCAGTTTTTCAGCATCGAAGCACCGGCGTCAGCCTGACCGAGCATTTGCAGTTGCTTGGCCACCAGCAGCGCAGCTTCGGCGCTCATGAACTGCTCCATGCCATCGAGGCGCAACATCGCTTGCTCGGTGAGCTTCTCCGCGGTTTCGGCATCGTTGAGCAACAGGCTGGTGGCTTTCATCAGTCGCGCACGAATCTGCAGGCCCGGGTCGGAAGGGTTTTCCTTGGCCACGGCACTCAGCGTGGTGTTGATTTCCAACCGGGTCCGGGTATCCAGGCCCTTTTCGCTGCCCTTGCTGATCAACGCATGGGCAAGGCCGAGGTTGCTTTCGGCATCTTTGAAACGTGACTGCGCACCTTGGCTGACAGCCTGACGATAGGCTTTGGACGCGGTGTCGAAATCTTCGTTGGTCATCGCCAACTTGCCCAACAGCGCTTGCCGGCGCACGGCCAGCGGCGACAAACGAATCGCCTCCTCCAACACCCGCTGCGCAGCCTTGGTGTCGCCTTCGGCGACCAGCACGTCAGCCATGCCGTCATAGAGCGCCGGCATCATCGGGAACACTTTCAAGGCTTTTTCGTAAACGCCCTTGGCCTGGCTGACCTGACCGCGCTTGAACAGCAACTGGCCCAGCCCGGCGAACGCCCACGGCAAAGGTCGATCGGCAATGATGCCGTCGTAGAGACGCTCCAGCGCCTCGTTCTGATTCAAGTCGCGCAAGGCATCGGCGCGGTAGCGTAGGCACAGCGGCGAGTAGCGGATGTCCTGCTTGCACAAGGCGATGCAGGCGTTGAGCACTTCAACCGGTTTGCCGCGATCGAGCGCCTGCAGGATCGGTTTGAGCAAGGTCTTGCGCTGCTCCAGCCGTTCCAGGCGCTGGGCCAGGCCAGAACGGTTGAACGGTTTGGTCAGGTACGCATCGGGCTCGTGCTCCAGGGCGCTGAGCACCATCGCCTGACTGGTCTCGGCGGTGACCATGACAAACACGGCTTCATGGCTGATCAGCTTCTCGACCATCAGGTCTTCGAGAACCTGCTGACCGTTCTTCTTGCCATCGCCGAGGTGGAAATCCTGCAGGATGAAATCGTAGGACTTCTGCGAACACATGCGCAGCGCCTGCTCGCCAGTGTCCGCGGTGTCCACGTCCTTGACGCCCAACTCACGCAGCATGGACCTGACGGAACTGCGAAAATCCGAGAAATCATCGACGATCAGAAAACGCTTTTGGTGATACGACAGCATCGAAGATTTCCAGGCAATGTTAAGAAGAAGATCATGACTGTCCGGGTTATCGGCCAGCAGGGCCATTCACTTGAAGAAATGGGCATGCATTTACGCAGTGACAGCCCAAATTTCAGGGGGCTGCGAATGTGGGCTGAAAATTTGAAGGGGTTGATCCATAACCAGAATTGGACGCCCCTGTGTGGCCTCTATTTCGCTCCTTGAGTGGTCTGGGAGCCAGAACAGCAACTAGCGCCTCGCTCATGTCGATCGTCGGGTGAACGCCCACGAAAAAGCCCCGCCGGATGCAGGATCCTTGCGGGGCTTTTTTGACAGCCATACGGCTGGAATTTTGTGGTGTCCCAGGGCAGGTTCGAACTGCCAGCCTTCCCCTTAGGAGGGGGATGCTCTATCCAATTGAGCTACTGAGACACAAGTCGCCCGCGAGAAATGCGGCGCGATGGACGGCGTGCATGTTAACGGGCGGGTCTGCGTTTGTCATGTCGTCCGTAGGCTTTTTAAGTGTAGGCAAGCGCCCCTCGACAGGACGGGATTTGTTTACCGTGCAAATTGCATCGCCGCAAAAAGCCATCATTGCAAATTGCAATGCGAGCGACTTGCGTGATTATCTTAATTGTTTGTTTTTAAAGGATTTAATAGTCGTTAGACTCTTGGCACGTCGGCTGCTTTAGCTGTTCTCAGGAACAATGGAGGTCAGCCTCATGAACAGCGCCCTTTTACTCTCGAACGCGATCGCTCTGGCGGTTTTGCTGGGTTTTCATTTTGCCCCCGAGAGCGGTGCTGACCCGGTGGCTCAACGCATGCCTCATTACCTCCAGGTACAGAGGGCGCCTCAGTTGGCGGTGTTGAGCGATCAGCGCGGCTTTGTCGGTCAAGCAGTAAGCCAGGAAAACATCCTGCTGCCGGCGCAGTCTTCAGAACGCCTGGTATTTTGAACAACCCCTCAGGAGCACAGCATGTCCAAATCAGCCGCGGGATTTTTCGTCCTCGCCCTACTGAGCGGCATCCTTCATTTGTCACTGGTCGAAGATGCAATTGTCACCCTGCCGTTGATTGCCTGCGGCGTTTTCAGTGCGCTGTTCGTGTTGGCGCTGGTCGCTGGCCGCAAGATCAAGTTTGACCCTGTGCTGCGCTGATTTGTAGCAGATTCATCAGATTGGCCACCGTGACCGACAGTTCGCCTGAGTTGTCCAGTCGGTGGATTGGCGTATCACCCTCTGAAGCGTGCGCCGTGAACAGTTCATTTCTGCGCAATCTAGCCTCAATCTCCACCGCCCCCTCGCGCCCTCGCCGCAGCAAGCGCGCTCGCAGCACGTCCTCCTTGACCGTCAACAGAATCGGCAGCAGCGCTGGATAGCGTTTCAGAGCCTGAGCCAAGTGCCCGCGGGAGCCATTGATCAGGACATCCCGGCCTTCCTTGAGCCATTGATCGATCACCCCGGGAATGCCGTAATCCAGGCCATTGGCATGCCAACACAACGCGAAATCACCCCGGTCCTTGCGGCGCCCAAATTCTTCGCGAGAAACACCGATAGCCTCCTCGCCCACGGATTCGGCTGAACGCGTAATGACCCGACGCACCACTTCGCAATTGATTGCCTGCAAAGGCGCACGAGCAGCCTCGATGAGACTGTCCTTGCCGGATCCGGAAGGCCCCATCAGGTAAATCAGTCGGCCATCCATCTTGAAATAGCCCCTCATGACGTGGTTGCCACTAGTAAATCGGCCATTTGCCACTATCCTGTATAAGGTAAGGAATCGTGATCGAAATCCGCCCAGCATGCACCTTCAGGCGTCCTCGGACATCTCCTGTCGGGCAACAGGATGCGGCCAGCGATACGGACGTGGGCAATCTTTTCAGAACAGTCCGCATTTCTGATAATTGGTGCTGGCATAACGCCTTTATCCAGTTCAATATTTGTCACAGAATTGACGCCAATGATCTGGCTTCTTTGAGGCATGATGCGAGCCTCTATCAATTCAGGTTGAACATTTGGCCAGAGTCCTTGTCCTATCAGACATCGTGCGGCCAATCCCGAGAACCGCTCCCCTGAACTAACCGGTTAAATATATGCGCCCATTGAAACAGGCAATTTATTCCAGCCGTACGGCTGACAAGTTCGTCGTACGTCTGCCAGACGGAATGCGTGAACGCATTGCCGAGGTGGCTCGCAATCATCATCGCAGCATGAACTCCGAGATCATTGCGCGCCTTGAGCAGAGTCTTATTCAGGAAGGCGCACTGGGAGAAGAGTTGAGCATGCGCCTGGACAGCCCGGAGCTGTCATTGCATGAACGCGAACTGCTGCAGCGTTTCCGCCAACTTTCCCACCGTCAGCAAAATGCACTCGTTTCGCTGATTGCCCACGATGCCGAAATGGCCGCAGACGCCTCCTGATTACATCCGAACGCTCAAGCCAGCATAATCGCTGGCTTTTTTTTGCCTGAAATTCGGCAACAAAAAACCCGCCGATTGGCGGGTTTTGATTGTGTGGCGTCAGAGCAGGAAGATCGTCGCCAACCCAAGGAAGATGAAGAATCCGCCACTGTCAGTCATCGCCGTGATCATCACGCTGGCCCCCATCGCCGGGTCGCGCCCCAGTTTAACCAGGGTCATGGGAATCAACACACCCATCAACGCCGCGAGCAACAGGTTGAGTGTCATGGCGGCGGTCATCACCACGCCAAGGGACCAACTGCCGTAAAGCAGGTAGGCCACCACACCAATCACCCCACCCCATACCAAGCCGTTGATCAAACCGACGGCCAACTCCTTGCGCATAAGTCGCGAGGTATTGCCGGTACTCACCTGGTCCAGCGCCATGGCGCGAACGATCATGGTGATGGTCTGGTTACCCGAGTTGCCACCGATACCCGCCACGATCGGCATCAACGCCGCGAGCGCCACCAGCTTCTCGATCGAGCCTTCGAACAGACCGATCACACGGGAGGCAATAAATGCCGTAATCAGGTTTACCGCCAGCCAAGCCCAACGGTTACGCAGGGACTTCCAGACCGACGCGAAAATATCTTCTTCTTCACGCAGACCCGCCATGTTGAGAACTTCGTTTTCGCTCTCTTCACGAATCAAGTCGACCATTTCATCGATGGTCAGACGGCCGATCAGCTTGCCGTTCTTGTCGACCACGGGCGCCGAGATCAAGTCATAACGCTCGAATGCCTGTGCGGCATCGTAGGCATCTTCGTCCGGGTGAAAACTCACCGGATCACTGGCCATGACTTCCGAAACCTGTTTTTCCGGGTCGTTGACCAGCAAACGCTTGATCGGCAACACACCCTTGAGCACGCCGTCGTAATCGACCACAAACAGTTTGTCAGTGTGACCGGGCAACTCCTTGAGCCGACGCAGATAACGCAGAACCACCTCGAGACTGACATCCTCACGGATCGTCACCATCTCGAAGTCCATCAGCGCACCGACCTGCTCCTCGTCATAGGACAACGCGGAGCGAACGCGCTCACGCTGTTGACCATCGAGGGTTTCCATCAGCTCGTGGACGACGTCCCGCGGCAGCTCGGAGGCCAGGTCGGCCAGTTCGTCGGCATCCATGTCCTTGGCCGCCGCCAGGAGCTCGTGATCGTCCATGTCGGCGATCAGGGTTTCACGCACCGAGTCGGAAACTTCGAGCAGGATGTCGCCGTCGCGGTCAGCCTTGACCAATTGCCAGAGCGTCAGACGATCGTCCAGCGGCAAGGCTTCAAGGATATAGGCAACGTCGGCGGAGTGCAGGTCATCGAGCTTGCGTTGCAGTTCGACGAGGTTTTGCCGGTGAACCAGGTTTTCAACCCGGTCGTGATGCGGACCTTCCTGGCGATGAGTCAGGTCTTCGACCACCCGCTGACGATGCAGCAGCTCAATCACTTGAGCGAGGCGGTCCTGCAGGCTTTCTTGCGTTTTCTTTACTTCAACTTCAGACATAGGCGAACTCCACTCCCAGCAGCGGGGCACGCCGGAAGGATCAATCAGTCAATTCATGATTGGAAAAGCGGTTTACTGAGTTACTACTGGGTAAGTCCATGGAGGTATTCCACAAGCCCCGGCGGGGCTGACGGGCGCAATGATACACCGCCCAACGGTTTTAAATGTTAAAAAATCGCGTCTGAAACAAGCGCTTGCGAGACAAACCTGAGCGCCGTCCTGATGCTTGAAAATGCGACGACTCATTCTGAAAAGAAAACACACCCGCGTTGAAAAATGCAGCGGCTACCCTTGAATCAGACCGTCATGGAGGACGTTTGATGCCATTGAATGCACATTATTTTCTACTGATCCCTCTGCTCTGCCTACCGCCTGAGGCACTCGCCTCAACCGTTCACCGTTGCGAGGCAGCAAACGGCCGCATCACCTTCACCACGTTGAGCTGTGCGGCCGGTGAGAGCCTTTCACTTCAGGAGGTGCGCACGCTCGCGCCCGGCAGCACGGTGACACTCATGCCGAAAGCGGACTTTCGCGAAACATCACGTATGAATATCAAAAGGAAGGAGCCCACGGTCGTCGGCCAGACCGAGGACAGCTGTGGAAACCTGATCAATGCCCGGGAACGCAGGGAAGCAATCATCAATCAACGAATTGTCGCTGGCATGAGCCAGCAAGATGTCGAAAGCGCCCTCGGCAAGCCCGACAAGATCAGCATTAGGAATTCGGCCACGAGCTACCGATACGACACCAAGCGAGGTCGCAGCGCACACGTCGAGTTCGATGAGAAAGGATGCACCAAAGGAAAAGCCAAATCCCGGACGGCAAAAAGCCCGCGTTAAACGCGGGCTTTTTGGTGTTTGGTGCACTCGACAGGATTCGAACCTGTGACCGCTCGGTTCGTAGCCGAGTACTCTATCCAGCTGAGCTACGAGTGCAATTTGTGTTTTTAGACCAGATCACAACTGGTTGAAACAGAGTAGCTCACATTACTGCAAACAACTCTTAAATGGTGCACTCGACAGGATTCGAACCTGTGACCGCTCGGTTCGTAGCCGAGTACTCTATCCAGCTGAGCTACGAGTGCATTTGTTGCCGCGCATTATAGGCCGTTGAATCTTTTTGTAAAGCGCTTTTTTCTAGTAATTTCAACAACTTACCGAAGAAGCCAGATTACAACGTACTACGCAAATAATGGCGGAGAACGGGGGATTCGAACCCCCGACACCCTTTTGAGGTGTACTCCCTTAGCAGGGGAGCGCCTTCGGCCACTCGGCCAGCTCTCCGCAACACGGGGCGTATATTAACCAGCTTCTTCCCCGTTTGCAAACATAAAAAACGATAAAAATTAATGGCTTGGTTCGTCGTCCTTCTCTTTCTTGATCCGCAAGTAGATTTCCTCGCGGTGAACAGCAACCTCTTTAGGCGCGTTAACGCCAATACGCACTTGATTTCCTTTAACGCCGAGCACGGTCACGGTGATTTCGCCATCACCAATAATCAGGCTTTCTGCGCACCGACGAGTCAGAATCAGCATACCTTTCTCCTCACGCATTACAGTTCAGGGACAACAGTCTGCAAAAAAAAGGCACTCGACCTACAACCGTTACGATCGCAGCCCTACATGCCTGAGTATTGACCAGCGCGAGCAAAAGAACAGAGTCCTGGGTCGCGCCATTCAAAAAAGACGAAGGGCGCGGTCAGACCGCGCCCTTCGGTAAACGCATCACTCACCCTGACGGGCAGGCGCGTCCAGTTCGAAAGCCGTGTGCAGAGCGCGCACAGCCAGTTCCAGGTACTTCTCTTCAATCACCACGGAGACTTTGATTTCCGACGTCGAGATCATCTGGATGTTGATGCTTTCCTTGGCCAGGGATTCGAACATGCGGCTGGCCACACCTGCGTGGGAGCGCATGCCGACACCGACGATCGAGACCTTGGCGATCTTGATGTCGCCAACGACTTCACGGGCACCGATCTCGCGAGCGGTGTTTTCCAGTACGGTTTGCGCGGCCTGGAAGTCGTTGCGGTGCACGGTGAAGGTGAAGTCGGTGGTGTTATCGTGCGCAACGTTCTGCACGATCATGTCGACTTCGATGTTCGCGGCGCTGATCGGGCCGAGAATCTTGAATGCCACGCCCGGGGTGTCTGGCACGCCACGGATGGTCAGCTTGGCTTCATCGCGATTGAAAGCGATGCCGGAAATGATCGGCTGTTCCATGGTTTCCTCTTCATCAATAGTAATGAGGGTGCCGGGACCCTCCTTGAAGCTGTGCAGTACGCGCAGCGGAACGTTGTACTTGCCGGCGAACTCGACCGCACGGATCTGCAACACCTTGGAACCGAGGCTGGCCATTTCCAGCATCTCTTCGAAGGTAATCTTGTCCAGGCGCTGGGCCACGGACACCACACGCGGGTCGGTGGTGTAGACGCCGTCGACATCGGTGTAGATCTGGCATTCGTCAGCCTTCAAGGCCGCCGCCAGCGCCACGCCGGTGGTGTCGGAACCGCCACGCCCGAGGGTGGTGATGTTGCCGTGCTCGTCGACGCCCTGGAAACCGGCGACAACCACCACGCGACCTGCTTTCAGATCACCACGGATCTTCTGGTCATCAATCTGCAAGATACGCGCTTTATTGTGCGCGCTGTCCGTCAGGATCCGTACCTGATTGCCGGTGTATGACACCGCTGGCACGCCGCGCTTGATCAGCGCCATGGCCAACAGGGCAATCGTCACCTGCTCACCGGTGGAAACGATCACATCCAGCTCACGCGGAACCGGCTGGCCATCGCCACTGATTTGCTTGGCCAGATCGATCAGACGGTTGGTTTCGCCGCTCATTGCAGACAGCACGACCACCAGGTCATCGCCGGCATCACGGAATTTCTTAACCTTGTCGGCGACCTGCTCGATTCTCTCGACAGTGCCGACCGAGGTGCCTCCAAATTTCTGTACGATCAAAGCCATTTCAAAGCCGCCTCTGCCCATGAAGGGCGCCCAAATAATCACTCAAACAGTTCCGGCCCGCCACTAGACTGCGGGCCGGAGACGCTGCCTTATAAACCCTGCTCTACAAATGGAACGGTGAGGGCCAATGCGGCATCCAGTGCGCCAGCGTCAGTACCACCGCCCTGCGCCATGTCTGGACGACCACCGCCCTTCCCGCCCACTGCCGCAGCGGCTTGCTTCATCAAATCACCGGCTTTGAGTTGGCCAGTCAGGTCTTTGGTTACGCCTGCAACCAGAACGACCTTTTCCTCATGGACACTGCCGAGCAGGATCACTGCGCGGCCGAGTTTGTTTTTCAGTTGATCGACCAGCGCCAGCAGCGCCTTGCCGTCCTGACCGTCCAGACGCACGGCCAGCACTTTCACGCCTTTGACGTCCAGGGCAGAGGCCGACAGATCGTCGCCCGCCGCGCTGGCCGCCTTGGCCTGCAACTGCTCGAGTTGCTTCTCCAGCAGACGGTTGCGCTCCAGCACAGCCGACAGCTTGTCGATCAGGTTGTCGCGGCTGCCCTTGACCAGGTTGGCCGCTTCCTTGAGTTGTTCTTCGGCAGCGTTCAAGTATGCCAGCGCCGCGGCGCCGGTGACCGCTTCGATACGACGCACACCGGAAGCCACACCGCCTTCGCTGATGATTTTCAGCAGACCGATGTCGCCGGTACGGTTGGCGTGGATCCCGCCGCACAGCTCGACGGAGAAATCACCGCCCATGCTCAGCACGCGTACGTTGTCGCCGTACTTCTCGCCAAACAGCGCCATGGCGCCTTTTTTCTTGGCGGTTTCGATGTCGGTTTCTTCGGTTTCAACCGCGGAGTTCTTGCGAATCTCGGCGTTGACGATGTCTTCCAGCGCTTTCAACTGCTCAGGCTTGATGGCTTCAAAGTGGCTGAAGTCAAAGCGCAGGCGCTGACTGTCGACCAACGAGCCTTTCTGCTGAACATGATCGCCCAGCACTTTTCGCAATGCAGCGTGCAGCAAGTGCGTTGCCGAGTGGTTCAGCGATGTCGCGTGACGCACGTCGGCTTCGACGTGGGTTTCGACCGGCGAACCGACGGTCAGGCTGCCCAACGCCAGCACACCGTGGTGCAAGAACGCGCCGCCGGTTTTGGTGGTGTCGCGCACGTCGAAACGGCCGTTGTTCGATTGCAGGTAACCGCAGTCGCCAATCTGGCCGCCGGATTCAGCGTAGAACGGGGTCTGATCGAGAACGACCACGCCCTCTTCGCCTTCGCTCAAGACGTCGACGGACTTGCCTTCTTTATAGATAGCGACAATTTTCGCCGAACCGCTGGTGGCCTTGTAGCCGGTGAATTCGGTTGCCACGTCAACCTTGACCAGGCTGTTGTAGTCCAGACCGAACGAACTGGCGGAACGGGCACGCACGCGCTGGGCTTCCATTTCGCGCTCGAAGCCGACTTCGTCGACGGTCAGGTTGCGTTCGCGGGCGATGTCAGCGGTCAGGTCCATCGGGAAACCGTAGGTGTCATACAACTTGAACACCACGTCGCCCGGCACCACGGTGCCTTTGAGTTCCAGCAGATCCTGCTCGAGGATCTTCAGCCCGTGCTCCAAAGTCTTGGAGAACTGCTCTTCTTCGGCCTTGAGCACGCGCTCGATGTTGGCCTGTTGCTGCTTGAGCTCCGGGAACGCCTCGCCCATCTCGGCGACCAGCGCCGCGACGATCTTGTAGAAGAAGCTGCCGGTCGCGCCCAGTTTGTTGCCGTGACGGCACGCACGACGAATGATCCGGCGCAGCACATAGCCGCGACCTTCGTTGGACGGCAGCACGCCGTCGGCAATCAGGAAACCGCACGAACGAATGTGATCGGACACAACTTTCAGTGAAGACTGATCGCCATTTTCGCAGCCAATCGCTTCCGCCGAAGCGCTCAGCAGGTTCTTGAACAGATCGATTTCATAGTTGGAATTGACGTGCTGCATCACCGCACTGATCCGCTCCAGGCCCATGCCGGTGTCAACCGACGGCGCAGGCAACGGATGCAACACGCCATCGGCGGTGCGGTTGAACTGCATGAACACGTTGTTCCAGATCTCGATGTAACGGTCACCGTCTTCTTCTGGCGAGCCCGGTGGACCGCCCCAGATGTGGTCGCCGTGATCGTAGAAAATTTCAGTGCAAGGACCGCACGGGCCGGTATCGCCCATGGTCCAGAAGTTGTCCGACGCGTACGGCGCGCCTTTGTTGTCGCCGATGCGGATCATGCGCTCGACCGGAACGCCGACTTCCTTGGTCCAGATGTCATACGCTTCGTCGTCAGAGGCGTAGACAGTGACCCAGAGTTTTTCCTTCGGCAGCTTCAGGACGCCGGTCAGGAAGGTCCAGGCAAAGGTAATCGCATCGTGCTTGAAATAGTCACCGAAGCTGAAGTTACCCAGCATTTCGAAGAACGTGTGGTGACGAGCGGTATAACCGACGTTTTCCAGGTCGCTGTTCTTGCCACCGGCACGCACGCATTTCTGGCTGCTGGTTGCACGGGTGTACGCACGTTTTTCCTGGCCCAGGAAACAGTCCTTGAACTGGTTCATCCCCGCGTTAGTGAACAGCAGGGTTGGGTCGTTGCCCGGAATCAAAGAGCTGGAGGCTACACGGGTGTGGCCTTGCTCTTCGAAGAAGCGAAGGAAGGCTTCACGGATTTCTGCGCTTTTCATTAGGTTCTTCCACGGAGGCTGCGGCCAAAGGCCTGTGCGAAACGTCAACAGACGAAGCGACGGCAAAGGGCCGCATTATATCGGCCCAGCGCGCGGGGTACAGCGTGTTTATACGATAGAAACGGTCAATTGGACGGCTAACGCAGTCAGTTGCGCGAAAACTCGACGAATGTCGCGATGACTTGCTCGATTTGCGCATGGCTGACGTCCATGTGCGTGACCATTCTAAGGCGGCCGGCGGCGCTGAGCCTGATCCCGCGCTCGGCGGCAAAGGCCTTGATCGCCTCGGCCTTGTCGCCCATCTGCACATAAACCATGTTGGTTTGCACCGGTTCGACTTCGTAACCTGCTTTTCGGAGTCCGTCCGCGAGGAACTGCGCATTGGCATGGTCGTCGGCCAGACGCTGAACGTTATTGTCCAGAGCGTACAACCCCGCCGCTGCCAGAATCCCGGCCTGACGCATACCGCCGCCAACCATCTTGCGCAAACGGCGCGCCTTGCCAATCAACTCGACCGAGCCGCACAACACCGAACCGATCGGCGCGCCCAGGCCTTTGGACAGGCAGACCGAAACAGAATCGAAGTGCTGCGCGATGTCCCGGGCATCGACACCCAGTTTGACTGCCGCGTTATACAGGCGTGCGCCGTCGAGGTGCAGTTGCAACCCGTGCTCGCGAGTGAAGCTGCGAGCCCGGGCCAGATACTCCAGCGGCAGCACCTTGCCCTGCATGGTGTTTTCCAGTGCCAGCAATCGGGTGCGGGCGAAATGGAAGTCGTCCGGTTTGATTGCCGCCGCCACCTGGGCCAGGTCCAGTGAGCCGTCTGCCTGCACTTCCAGCGGTTGTGGCTGGATTGAACCGAGCACCGCCGCGCCGCCACCTTCGTACTTATAGGTGTGTGCCTGTTGGCCAACGATGTATTCATCGCCGCGCTCGCAGTGTGCCATCAGGCCCAGCAGGTTGCTCATGGTGCCGGTCGGCACGAACAACGCCGCGGCAAAACCCAGGCGTTTCGCCAACTCGGCTTCCAGATGATTGACCGTCGGATCTTCCCCGTAGACATCGTCACCGGTGGCCGCGCTGGCCATCGCGTCGAGCATCCCTGGAGTCGGTTGGGTGACGGTGTCGCTGCGAAGATCGATAACGCTCATGAATCTGGCCTCGGTTAGCAGGGGGAAATCCCTTTCAGAATGGAATTACTGCGGTCATGACGACGAATAATCAACCCTTGGGCGAGGAAAAGGCCGGTCAAGTGAGTGAAAAAGTCGATAACAATCATCAGATCGCAGCAATGCACAGCGCACAAATATGTGTTAAAAACGCTGCGCCGCCAGACAATCTGTCGGCAAAACGTTCTCAGGGCGGGGTGCAACTCCCCACCGGCGGTAATTGCGCGCAACGCGCATAGCCCGCGAGCGCTTGGCGACAGCACGGCTTCGGCGGTGACTGGCGACAAGGTCAGCAGACCCGGTGTGATCCCGGGGCCGACGGTCATAGTCCGGATGAAGAGAGAACGGGATTGGCGCCAAAGGGCCGTCCGCAGGCATTCGTGCGAGCGTACGTACCCTTAAATCCCATTCGATTCATATGCCCTGTTTTTTACATAAACAGGAGTCAGAACATGCAACCCACCGCAATCGACAGCAAAAGCAAACACCATCAGGGCGAGCGCGTTGCGTTCATCCAGGCCTGCTGGCACAAGGAAATCGTCGATCAGAGCCGTAAGGGCTTCGTCGCCGAGATGATTGCCCAGGGTTATCACGAATCCGACATTGATTTCTTTGAAGTCGGCGGCGCCTTTGAAATGCCCTTGCACGCCAAACTGCTGGCCAAGACCGGGCGTTATGCCGGCATCGTCGCGGCAGCCCTGGTGGTGGATGGCGGGATCTATCGTCACGAGTTCGTCGCCCAGTCGGTGGTCAGCGGCCTGATGCAGGTTCAGCTGGAAACCGAAGTGCCGGTATTCTCCGTGTCCCTGACACCGCACCACTTCCACGCCGGCGAAGAACACCAGAAGTTCTTCTTCGAGCACTTTGTGCACAAGGGTCAGGAAGCGGCGAAGACCTGTGCGGATACGCTGCACAAGATGCGAGCGTTGCGTCGCAGCGAGCCGCGTGCGGTAGCGGTCTAAACCCGAAACCCTGTGGGAGCGGGCTTGCCCGCGATGGCGGAGTGTCAGGCACCATCGTTATCGACTGACAGTCCGCTATCGCGGGCAAGCCCGCTCCCACAAGGATTTACATTGTGTTTGAAATCGTGATCAGGCGAGGTTTTCGTCGGTAGTCGGCACGATCAGGATGCCGGCGCGCAGGCCATTTTTCACCTTGGGGTTGGGGAAGATGATCCGGGCGCCCTCTTCCTCGATGATCCAGCGGGTCTGGGCGATGTCTTCGGCCAGCAGATAACCCACTTCCAGTTCCGAAAAATTCTCGATATCCGCTGGCAGGTTCATGCGGAAGCTATCGCTGTGCTTGATGATTTCCCGTGCCACGCTGAACAACTGTAAACCGTCCAGTGATGCTTCGGTCAGCGGCGGCTCGGTGCCTTCGATGATCTGCTTCAGTCGGGTTTCCAGCAGATCGACATTGACCCCGTCGTTCTGCCCGAACGGCCGCGCCTTGCCCAACTCCAGGGTGAAAGACTCGGCACCCAGCTTGTCGTAGGTGTAGGAGCTGAAAACGATGGACGGCTTGTTTTGCAGCAGCACCGCTTCCATGCCGGCGGCACGCAGGCGAGCCAGCTCCAGACGTGAATGCTGGCGATCTTCCTTCCACGGATACAACGCAAACTGCTCGATCTTCGAGCCGCGAATTGCGGTGTGCAGGTCGTAATGCAAGCGCTTGCGGTCCGGCAGGCTGAAGAAACTGGCGGCCAGCCGTTCCAGCTCGCAGGCGCGCAGAGCTTCCGAGCCGCTGGTTTGTTCGTGACGGCCGTTGAACAGCCGATTGACGTCCTGTTCGATGAAACGCTCGCCTTTGCGAATCGCTTCGGGGTTGCCGAACAGGAACAGAATACGTGCACGCGGCTTCAAATCGCCGCGAGCGATGTCATGCAACAGGCGATCGAGCAACTCGATCGGCGCTGTTTCGTTGCCATGGATGCCCGCCGACAGCAGCAGGTCCAGACCATTGTCGCGCGCCTCAGGTGGCCGGACTTCCAGCGCACCTTCGCTCAACCAGCGCATCCGCACGCCTTCGACAGTCAGTTGAGTCTTCTCCGCCGGTTCACGGCCGGCGAGGGTCAGTTCAAGCAGTTTGCCGAGGGCGAGCATAGAGCGGTTTCCTTAGTGGTCGTGTGCGCAATCCGGGCCGTGCACGTGGTCTTCGTCACCGACTTCAGCCGGCTCCATTTCCAGTTGCAGACTTACCAGATTAGTCGCCAATGGGCGCAGCAGCAGGTTGGCGTATTCGGCGTCACCTTCTTCGACGTCCACGCCGATCAGCAATTGGCCGCGGCCGTCGTGCTGAATCCACAGCTCTTTGCCTTGCCAAATGACCGCGACGCGGGTGCAGGAAGTTTCCAGTTGCGTGCCGTCGGTGTCTTCAAGGATCAGCTGCAGGGTATCGCTCATGTGTTTTACGCTCTCGACGTTCAATTGATCTGGAATGGATAAACCGCGCCCAGTTTAAGGATTTGCGTCAGTTCATCCAGTGCCGTCCGGCACTCAAGCAGCAATTGCGGGTCCGCGAGATCGTTTTCGGCCATGCGGTCGCGGTAGTGCTTGTCGACCCATTCGGTCAGCGTGCCGTACAACGGTGCCGTCATGATAACGCCTGGGTTGACGGCCGCCAGTTCGGTTTCATTCAGTGCCACGCGCAAACGCAGGCACGCCGGGCCACCGCCGTTCTGCATGCTTTGCTTCAAATCAAAAACTTTGACTTCGCGGATCAGGCCGCCAGAGCTGGTCAGGCTTTGCAGGTATTGCCAGACGCGTTCGTTGCCACGGCACTCTTCCGGCACGATCAACAGCATCGAGCCGTCAGGACGCGTCAGCAACTGGCTGTTAAACAGGTAGGAACGCACCGCGTCTTCGACGCTAACCGCCGAACGGGGTACGCACACCGATTGGAATTTCCCACCGACCTTGGCGAGTTTGTTTTGCAGCTCGGCCAGCATCTGCTCGGTGTCGAGGAACGCGTCCTCGTGATAGAACAGCACCTCGCCGTTACCCACCGCGATCACGTCGTTGTGGAACACGCCCTGATCGATCACCGAAGGATTCTGCTGGGCGTAGACCACGCCGTCATCGCTCAAACCGTGCAGACGCGCAACGGCTTGCGAGGCTTCGAGGGTCTGGCGCGCCGGGTACTTCTGCGGTGCCGGGTAGCGGTTATCGAACGCGCTGCGACCGAACACAAAGAACTCGACGCCGGCCTCACCGTACTCACGGCAGAAACGCGTGTGGTTGGCTGCGCCTTCGTCCCCGAATTGCGCCACGGCCGGCAACGCCGCGTGGTGAGCGAAGTGCTTCTGATTTGCGAACATCGCGCCCAGCACGCGGCTGGTGGTCGGGTGTTCGATGCTGCGGTGGTATTTGCAGTTGAGGTTGGCGGCGGTGAAATGCACGCGACCGTCGGCGGTGTCGGCGCTCGGGCTGACCGTGGCGGCGTTGGCCACCCACATGCTCGACGCCGAGCAACTGGCGACCAGCAATGGCATCGCGTCTTTGGCCGCTTGTTCGATCACTTGCGCGTCGGTGCCGCTGAAGCCCAGGCGACGCAGGGCAGCGACATCAGGACGCTCTTGCGGAGCGAGAACGCCTTGCTGAAAGCCCATTTCCATCAGCGCTTTCATTTTCGCCAGGCCTTGCAGCGCGGCTTCCTTCGGGTTCGAAGACTGCTGGCTGTTGCTCTGGGACGCGACGTTGCCGTAGGACAGACCGCCGTAGTTATGGGTCGGCCCCACTAGACCGTCAAAATTGACTTCATAGGATTTCATCAGCGAGGCTCCACGAGAATCTGTTGTTATGGCTTCAGTAACTATTCAGTAAGACCGCGTTGCGGCCATCGCCAGCAGGCTGGCGATGGGCATCACGCCATCTTCACTCCAGGCGTCAGGGCCGCTGGCAAGGTCAGGCTCGGCGTTTCCAGCGAGGCCACCGGGTACGCGCAATAATCCGCCGCGTAGTAGGCGCTGGCGCGGTGGTTGCCCGAGGCGCCGACGCCGCCGAACGGTGCGCTGCTCGCGGCACCGGTCAGCTGTTTGTTCCAGTTGACGATACCGGCGCGGCTTTCCAGCCAGAACTGCTGATAACGCGCTTCGGAATCCGAGAGCAAACCGGCCGCCAGGCCATAGTCGGTGTCGTTGGCTTCAGCGATCGCCGCTTCAAAATCAGCGTAGCGGATCACTTGCAGCAACGGGCCAAACAGTTCTTCGTCAGGACGGTCAGCCACTGCGGTCACGTCCAGAATGCCTGGGGTCAGCAACGCGGCTTGCGCCTGTGGCTGAGTCATTTCCAGCAGCGTCACGGCGCCGTTGGCCAGCAGATGTTCCTGCGCGTCCATCAAGGCTTTCGCGGCACCGAGGGAGATCACCGAGCCCATGAACGGCGCGGGTTGCTGATCGAACGCACCGACTTCAATGGTCGCGCTGACCGCCACCAGACGCGCCAGCAACGTGTCGCCCCAAGTGCCCTGCGGCACCAGCAAGCGGCGAGCACAGGTGCAACGCTGACCGGCAGAAATGAACGCCGACTGGATGATGGTGTAAACCGCGGCATCAAGATCAGCGACCTCATCGACCACCAGCGGGTTGTTACCGCCCATCTCCAGTGCAAGGATCTTGTCCGGACGACCGGCAAACTGCTGGTGCAGATGATTGCCGGTACGGCTCGAACCGGTGAAGAACAGACCGTCGATGCCCGGGTTCGCCGCCAGGGCGATACCGGTTTCGCGAGCGCCTTGCAGCAGGTTCAACACGCCGGCCGGCAGGCCCGCTTCGATCCAGCACTTGACTGTCAGCTCGGCGACTTTCGGCGTCAGCTCACTCGGTTTGAACAGCACGCTGTTACCAGCCAGCAGGGCCGGCACGATGTGACCGTTCGGCAAGTGGCCCGGGAAGTTGTAAGGACCGAACACCGCGACCACGCCATGCGGTTTGTGGCGCAACACGGCAGTGGCGTCGCCCAGCGGGCCGCTCTTCTCGCCAGTGCGCTCGCGGTAGCTCTGCACCGAAATCGCAATCTTGTTGACCATGCTGGTCACTTCAGTCGCCGATTCCCACAGCGGTTTACCAGTTTCTTCACCGATGCAACGCGCCAGTTCGTCAGCGTGGTTTTTCAGCGCGGCAGCAAAGGCTTCCAGCACCGCAATGCGCTCGTCCAGGGTGCGACGGGCCCAACCCGGAAACGCCTGACGCGCAGCTTGCACGGCCGACTCAACCTGGGCGGCGGTGGCACCTTCGCCGGCCCACAGCACTTGCTGGGTCACCGGGTTCAGCGACTGGAAGGCTTCACCCTGACCGGCCAGCCACTCACCTGCGATGTATAGCGAATTCATTATTTCGACTCCCTGGCAGCAGACAACGGAACGGCGCGCACTTGATCGCCGGCGTTGAGTTGAAGACGTTTGGCGGTCAGCGGATCAACGACCAACGTGCCGGCGGCGAAGCGTGCTGGCGCAGCAGTGATGCGGCAGTCTTCGCGTTTGCGGTTGTGAATCAGGAACGGCGTGGCGTCGTCACCCGGCGTGCCAATGGCCAACACCAGCGCCTGGCTGTCGCGCACGGCGCGGATCTTGCTGGTTTCGCATTCCACCGCCGGGCCAGCGTCGAAGATATCGACGTAGCCTTGATAGCTGAAACCTTCGCTCTTGAGCATCGACAGCGCGGGCTCGGTGTCGGGGTGTACCTGACCGATCACGTTGCGCGCATCCGGCGACAGGAAGCAGGTGTACAGCGGGAATTTCGGCATCAATTCGGCGATGAACGCCTTGTTGCCCACGCCGGTCAGGTAATCGGCCTGGCTGAATTCCATTTTGAAGAAATGACGACCGAGGCTT
Source organism: Pseudomonas sp. O230 (assembly GCF_045447035.1). Classification (NCBI taxonomy): domain Bacteria; kingdom Pseudomonadati; phylum Pseudomonadota; class Gammaproteobacteria; order Pseudomonadales; family Pseudomonadaceae; genus Pseudomonas; species Pseudomonas sp. O230. Next base: position 455,358 of record NZ_JBJGXN010000006.1, read on the forward strand.
TCCCAGAACGGCGAACGCCCGGCTTCGTCGGACACGCCGCGCATCTCGGCGATGATCTTGTTGCCGAACAGCTGCGGGAACTCGGCGATGAACAGCATCCGCGCCTTGGCCAGCATGCGACCGTTGAGGCCCGTGCGGTAATCGGCGTGCAGGAACAGCGAGCACAATTCAGAGTTGCCGGTCAGGTCGTTGGCCAGGAACAGCGTCGGAATTTCGCGATAGATGTTCAGCTCTTGCGACGCGCTGACCGTCAGGCCGACCCGGAAGTTGTACCAGGGTTCACGCAGGCCAACGGCACCGGCGATGGCGGAAATCCCCACCACGCGGCCGTCATCATCCTCGAGCACGAACAGGTAGTCCGCATCGCCCCGCCCGGCTTCGCCACGGAAGGTTTTCTCGGCCCAGCCGACCCGGTGGGCCAGACGTTCTTCGTTGGCTGGCAACGTGGTCAGGCCGGTGCCGGTGCTGCGGGCCAGGTCGATCAGAGCGGGTAAATCGCTGCTGCGTACGGGACGAACGATCATGCTATCTCCTCAAACGGGCCGCTTGCGCCACCCGCGAAACTCTCTGCTTTTCAGGCAATAAAAGCAGTCGTTAAACCGCTACCAGGCGCACGCTCGCACCTTCGCCGACGCCCAAGGCTTCGGCCGCTTCCAGATCCAGGGTCACGGGTTTGCCCGGCGCGTAATCGAGCTCGAGCAACACGGCGCGGTAATCCTGCAACTGCGCATTGGCCACCAGGTACTGACGGCCAACGCCCTTGACTGGCTCACCGATTTTCACTGGCACGACGCGGCTTTGGGCAATCGAACGGATCCCCGAAACGCGGGCATGCAACGTCGGGCCGCCGTCGAAAATGTCGATGTAGTGATCGGTCTCGAAGCCTTCGCGCATCAGGATGTCGAAGGTGATCTGCGCCCGGGGGTGCACCTGGCCCATCGCTTCTTGCGCGGAGTCCGGCAGCAGCGGCACGTAGATCGGGTAATGCGGCATCAGCTCAGCGAGGAACGTCCGGCTCTTCAGACCGCACAGGCGCTCGGCTTCGGCGTAGTTGAGGTCGAAGAAGTTGCGACCGATGGCGTCCCAGAACGGTGAGTCGCCGTTTTCATCGCTGTAACCGACGATCTCGGTCACCACGGAATCGGCAAAACGTTCCGGATGGCTCGCTACGAACAGCAAGCGGCCACGGGAGTTGAGTTCGGCCCACGGCGACCCCACCAACTCGCGCTGCACGTAGAAACTGGTCAGCAAACTGTTGCCGGTCAGGTCGTGGCACTGGGAGAGCACGTGGATCTTGTTATGAATCTTCAGCTCGCGGGAAGCGTGCACGAAGGTTTCATTACGGAAACTGTAGAACGGCTCGGAGTAACCGGCCGAAGCAACGATGGCCGAGCAGCCGGCCAGTTTGCCGGTGGTGGTGTCTTCGAGGACGAAGAAATAGCTCTCTTCACCGTTGAAGCTGACTTCGGCGGCGAACGAGGCTTCAGACGCGGCGATCTTGTCGCTCAGGCGTTCAACGTCATCCGGCAAGGAAGTGACACCAATCGGGCTGTCCGCAGCCAGACGCTGTACCTCGCCCAGATCAGCCATTTGCGCGGGGCGCATCACCAGCATGGTGTCACTCCTTTCTCATCTAACACTTCAGGAAAAATAACCGGGCAGTCATTGAAGACACTCGGACTAATGTGGGAGCGGGCTTGCTCGCGAAAGCGGTGTATCAGTCGACATTGCAGTTGTCTGACCCACCGCTTTCGCGAGCAAGCCCGCTCCCACATTTGATCCGGTCCGGCATAAAAATTGGGTTCGACGCCTGAAGGGTCAGGCGTCGAAGGGTCTATCAGGCTTGCGTCAGTTTTGCCGCAGCGCGCTCGAAACGGTTCAGACCTTCGTCGATGTCCGCATCTTCAACCACCAGGCTTGGCGCAAAACGGACCACGTCCGGGCCTGCTTGCAGGATCATCAGGCCTTCACGCTCGGCGGCGTTGAAGATGTCCTTGGCCTTGCCTTTCCAGGCATCGCTCAAGACGCAGCCGATCAACAGACCCAGGCCACGCACCTGAGTGAACAGGCCGTATTTCTCGCCGATCTGTTCCAGGCGAGCCTTGAACTTGTCGTGCTTGGCGTTGACGCCGGCCAGCACTTCAGGGGTGTTGATCACGTCGATCACGGCTTCAGCGACAGCGCACGCCAGCGGGTTGCCGCCGTAAGTGGTGCCGTGAGTGCCGACAACCAGGTGTTTGGCCAGGTCTTCGGTGGTCAGCATCGCCGCGATCGGGAAACCGCCGCCCAGGCTCTTGGCGCTGGTCAGGATGTCCGGAGTCACGCCGTAATGCTGGTAGGCGAACAGCTTGCCGCTGCGGCCCATGCCGGTTTGCACTTCGTCGAACACCAGCAGTGCGTTGTGCTCGGTGCACAGTTCGCGGGCGCCTTGCAGGTAAGCCAATTCGGCCGGCATTACGCCGCCCTCGCCCTGGATCGGTTCCAGCACCACGGCGCAGGTCTTGTCGGAAACGGCGGCTTTAAGAGCCGCCAGATCGTTGTAAGGAACGTGGGTGATGCCGGTGATTTTCGGACCGAAGCCGTCGGAGTATTTCGACTGGCCACCGACGTTCACGGTGAACAGGGTACGGCCGTGGAAGCTGTTCAGCGCGGCGATGATTTCGTACTTCTCGGTCCCGAAACGATCGAAAGCGACGCGACGGGCCAGCTTGAAAGCCGCCTCGTTGGCTTCGGCGCCGGAGTTGCAGAAGAACACGCGCTCGGCAAAAGTGGCGTCGATCAGCTTATGGGCCAGGCGCAGGGCCGGCTCATTGGTGAACACGTTGGACACGTGCCACAGCTTGTTCGCCTGTTCGGTCAAGGCACCGACCAGCGCCGGGTGCGCATGGCCCAATACGTTGACGGCAATCCCGCCGGCGAAGTCGATCAGCTCGCGGCCAGACTGGTCCCAGACGCGGGAACCGGCGCCACGCACAGGAATGAAGGCGGCAGGCGCGTAGTTGGGAACCATTACCTGGTCGAAATCGGCGCGTTCTACCGCAGCGTGCTCAACGGACATCGGAGTCTCCTGAAAAGGAACACTCGCCTGAAACTGGCGAGCGATGAGGGGGATTGTAAGGACAGTTTTCAGCCCGGCCTTGCCGCCAAGCGACAACTTCTTATAGCGCAAACCCCGGATTTTCCCGGGTTTACGGCAATGCGACATATAGCGTCGCAAAGGCGCAGTTTAAACCGGAGGCACAGGTTACAGGCAGGCTTGTGAAGCGAAGCGGTAATTATGTACCGCACGCCATGCTTCATCGTCTGTTTTGCTGCGCTTCCATCCAAACGCTAAGGGATTAGCGCAATGACCCAGCATCAACCCGAGCTTACGGCTCAGCCAGACACGCATTTTCAGCATGTTTTCCACAATCTGCCCGACTGGGTATTAACAACATCGCCCGTCACCCGGCGCGCGCTCAAGAGCGCGCGGCTGGATATTCCTGACTGGCACACCACAGCAACCCGTCAGCAGCATCAGGCCCTGAAAACAGCCAACACGCACTACCTGACCCAGCGCAATCAACTGGAATCCATGCTGGATAAACTGCAGAACGCCCGGGACTTTGCCGAACCGCTTCTGCAAGACGCATTGAGAACCCGGTACGGACTGGACCTGGACGTCAAGACGACCTTCCTGCGCCTGTACATCCCGCAGACCATCCCGTGGTTCCCGATCAAGACCGGTGCCGCGCGCACCTGGACGGTATCGCTGCTCGACGCTGCCCTGCACAACTTTCAGGATTCGGAAACCGAAGCCGAGGCTTACGAATCAACTTCGACATTCATCACCGAACCCTCGCCCACAGGTCAATTCGATACATTGCCGACGATCAAACGCCAACTGTCCATTCAGAGCTTCACGCGGTTGTGCAGGGAGCTGGATATCGGTGGTCGATACCAGGCCCACCTCAAAGAAAATCTGGGGTTCAACAATTCGGTAGCCGAGGCCGTGTTGAAGTCGAGCGCGATCAAGACGCACAAGGCCGCCCTGCTTTCAGCCCTGCATATGGCCCAGGTCCGGGGCGACCTGCCGCTGGATGCCAATCAGTCGATTCTCGACATCATCGAGGGCCGCGAAAACGTCGGACTGGATAACTGGCGACTGCATTGTCACGACCTGAGCCTGATGTCTTCATTGCTGACCGGCATCGTCATTTTCGCGCCGCGACTTGATCTCACCTCCCAACGCTCGCGGATCATCGCCTACATCCCCGACGATCCGGAACATCCGCTCAAACAGTACCCCGACACCCAGGCGTTCATGGCCGAGCTGACCCGCAAACTGCGCGCCCCTGCTTATCAGGCGTTCTTCAGCCGGTTCATCGATCATCAGGAACGAGGGCACTTTTTCGCCGACCTCAACACCCGCCTCAGCGCGGTCACCTGGCATGAACACCAGCAAGGTGATCCGCTGCCGAGCTGGCGCGACACCCCCATCGACAAGCCCAACCTGCAGTTCTCGGTGAGCTCGATCAGAAACGATCTGTGGACGCATCTTTACCAGCAGCAATCGAACAAGATCCTCAATGACGCACGCAGCCTCGCGGTCTCTACCGCCAGTGCCGACCGAACGGCAAGGTGGGCGGCGTGGGACGCCTTCAGCAATGTCGCGAAAAAGATCCTTGAAGTGGCATCGTTCGTTGCCTTGCCCTTTGTTCCGCTTCTGGGCGAAGTCATGCTGGGCTACATGGCCTATCAAGTGCTCGACGACACGTTCGAAGGCATCATTGACTGGGCCGAAGGCCTGAAAACCGAAGCGTTCGGACACTTGATGACGATCGTTGAGACGGTGGTTGAACTCGGAACTTTCGCGGTGGGCGGTGTCATGGCGGCCAATGCGTTCAATGGCCTCATGTCTCGCGAGGCGGTGACCCTGATTTCCCCGCTCAAACCGGTCGAAACAGCCACCGGCAAAACCCGATACTGGAAACCGGATCTGACCCCTTACGAACAGTCCGTTGATTTGCCGGACTCTGCCACACGCGATCATCTCGGCGTGTATCAGCATGAGGGCAAAACGCTGGTTCGCGTTGAAGACAAGCTCTATTCGATCAAACCGGACAGCAAGACTGGCCGCTTTCAGATTCAACACCCGAACCGGGCCGATGCCTATCAGCCCGCTCTGCGCCACAACAATCATGGCGCCTGGCAGACCATGCTGGAGCGACCGCTGACCTGGGACCGGCAAACCGTGCTGCGCCGAATCGGCCAGAGCGTCGAGTCGTTCAACACTGCCGAGCGCGAGCAAATCCTGCAGATCAGCGGTTTTCACGACAACGTGTTGCGCGAAATCCACGTCGAGAACCAGCGCCCGCCTTCGCTACTGACCGACACGATCAAGCGCTTCAAAATTGACCGCGACATTCAGGCACTGGTCGAGCAGACCGGCAGCGAACATCCCGACCGCTATCAGGCGCTGAATCAGCGCTCATCGTTGTTCCAGTCGCGCTACCGCGAACTCGAAAAAACCGACGACCGCCACGTTCAACTGCTGCAAGGCGAAGTACGCGGATTGCCCACGGACATCGCACAAGAACTGGTGAGCAACGCAACCGGCACCGAGCTGAAACAAATGCACAGCGGACGCTTGCCGCAACGGCTCAAGGATGTAGCGCTCAAAGCCATGGACGCGGTGCGTATCGCCAGAGCCTATGAGGGGTTTTATCTGGAGGGCATGGAGACGGCGGACACCCATCGTCTGGCCCTGCACACGCTTGAGTCACTGTCCGGCTGGCCCGCTCGCCTGCGCATCGAAGTCAGGGAGTTTTCCCATGAAGGGACGCTGCGCGACAGCATCGGCCAGCCCGACGCGCGCCTCCTCAGGACATTGGTGTACGGCGAAGACGGCACTTACAACGCCCATGAAAACACTGAGCTGGCGGGCAACTTTTATCAGGCCATCCTTCAGGCATTACCTGAAACGGAGCGCGCCGCGATGGGCCTTTCTGCCGAAGACGGCCCGATACTCAAACAACGCATCGTCCGGCAAGCACAGAACAAACCGGAGTTGCGCACGCTACTGGCCAAACACCCCAATCGAAAACCCTTCTATGACCCGACGACCATGCGCCTGCCCGGAGGAACCGAGGGTTACCACCGAATCGGTCGCCCGACACCGACACTCAATGACAGGGTACGCGAGGTGTATCCAAGCCTGCCCCAGGATGAACTCCGCGCCATCGTCGCCCGCTTGCAACGCCACCCCGATGGCGCTCGCGTGGAGCTTTCGCGCCTGAGCAATGAAATGGAACGACTGCATGAGGATCTGCGCACCTGGATGAACGAAGCCCCCACCGTGCACCCCGAAACCAGGCTTCCATTGAACGAACTGGAACAACAGGCCCAGCGGCACAATCGACGGTTGCTGGCTCAGGAAATCCAGCGCAGCTGGCGCAGGCAGTCAGACCGGGACCTGGACTCTGCGGACAACAGCGACCGATACGTACTGCGGTTCGCGGATCCGATTCTGGGTGACCTGCCGGTTCTGACGGCGGACTTCAGCCACGTCTCCCTGCTTGCCCTTGAAGGCAGTCGCGCAGAGCAAGGCATTCACGGGTTTCTGCAACGTTTCAATAACCTTCGTCGCCTGGACTTACGGGGCTTCTCGCTAAGCACCTTGCCCGAGGCCATTCCACGGATGACCAACCTCGATGCATTGCTGCTCCACGACTGCGCGATCAGGTTTGACGCCGACGCCTGGTCAAAAATGTCCTCATTGAACAAATTGGTGATGCTGGACCTGTTCCGCAATCCGGTTGATGCAGTACCCGATGTCGGCGCATTTACGGAGCTGGTGCACCTGGACCTGAGCGAAACCGGTCTGACGGAAATCCCCGCCAGCGCCATCACGCATCCCAAGCTCAACACGCTGATGCTGGTCAATAACCGAATCACCGAGCTGCCTGCCGGTTTGTTCGACAGCACGGTCTACGACAAGCGCGGCGTGCACCTGTCGGATAACCCGCTCATCGACAGCGTTCGACAACGCATCAAGCTGCATTACCTCGAAACCTCATACGATCTGGGCGTCTATGCCCCACAGGCAGATATCGAGCGTGTCAGGGCGCTTTACCCGAACATGGAAGTCGAGCAGGCCAGCGAGTTCGTCTACGAATTACCCGGGACCCTGGAAGAGGGCCGGATAGAACTGACCAGGCTGGAAGCAGAGCTCGCCAAGTTGAGCAACGACCTGGCGGCATGGACCGCCGACCTGCCGCCGCTCCACCCACGCACGGGCGAACCGTTCAATGAACGCCAACTGTTTGTCGAGCACGCCAACCGCGATGAATTCATGCAAACACTGCAGCAATGCTGGCGGCATCAAAGCGACCTGGACGATTTCAATGATTCGCTCGAACCAACGTTTGATCTGGTCATCACTTCGCGAATAACGGGAGAGTTGCCAACCCTCAGCGCCGACTTCAGCCATGTCTCGGCGCTGGAGCTGCAAAGTGTCGATGGCGTGACCCGGATCGGACGCTTCCTCGACGTCTTCCCCAACCTCAAAAGCCTGAGACTGCGTGAGTGTGACCTCGGCACCCTTCCCGAGGCGGTGTTCAAGATGGGTCGACTGCGGTCACTGTCGCTGTACGACTGTCGCATCACTTTGTCAGCGGAGTCGGCAAACGCATTGGCGGGAATGGAGCAGCTGGACTATCTGGATCTGAGCCTCAACCCTTTGGGTCAAACGCCCGATCTGAGTCAAATGAAGGGGCTCGCCACCGTCCTCTTTGCCGATACCGGCATCACCGAAGTGCCCCGGGGCCTGCTGCAGCTGGAGGAACTGGATTGGGCCGACCTGAGCGATAACGCCATCACCGACATCCCGAGCGACATCATGGAAGTGCCCGTGGAAGTGGCAGAAAACATCAACCTTCGAGGCAATCCGTTTTCCGAGGAAAGCGTGTTACGGCTAATCGACTACTTCGAGAGCACGGGCACGGATTTCAATGTGGAAGATGTGATCAATCGAGGTGAGATGCAGCTTTCATCCACGGAGGGGTCCGAAGTCGACGAGTAAGGCGCCCGTCAGCCTCGTTCCGATGGCACCGACGACAACTCGAACGGACTGCTGCTGCGCCGCTGGTTGCGATCTTCCCGCGGCGTGGCGCCGAAGAAGTTGCGGTAGGCACTGGAGAAGTGCGGCCCCGAAGAGAAGCCACACGACAGGCCGATCTGAATGATCGACTTGCTGGTTTGCATCAACATCTGCCGGGCCTTGTTCAGGCGCAGTTCCAGGTAGTACTGGCTCGGCACACGGTTGAGGTATTGCTTGAAGATCCGTTCCAGCTGCCGACGGGACACGCACACGTGCTGGGCGATTTCGTCGGTGGTCAGCGGTTCTTCGATGTTGGCTTCCATCAGCAACACCGCTTGGGTGAGCTTCGGATGGCTGGAACCGAGACGGTTCTGCAGCGGAATGCGTTGGCGCTCGCCACCTTCGCGGATGCGCTCGACCACCAGTTCTTCAGACACGGCGCCAGCGAGTTCGGCGCCGTGATCACGAGCCAACACCGCCAACAACAGATCGAGAACCGACAGGCCGCCGCACGCGGTCAAGCGATCGCGATCCCAGTCGAACAAATGGCTGGTGGCGATGACTTTCGGGAAACGTTCGGCGAAATCGTCCTGCCAGCGCCAATGCACGGCAGCGCGATAACCGTCGAGCAAACCGAGTTGCGCCAACGGGTAAACACCGGCGGACAAACCACCGATCACGCAACCGGCACGCACCAGTTGTTTCAGCGAACTGCTGAGCGCCGGCGCGAGGGTGGTCGGCGGCTCGTCGGCGAGCAGGAACAGTTTCTGGAAGTTTTCGAGCTTGCCGGCCCACGGCTCACCCGGCAATTGCCAGACGCCTTCGGTCGGCGGTTCGGCCTGCAAAAACGACAGTTCGTAGACCACGTCCGGATGCACACGCTGGGCAACACGCAAGGCCTCCTCAGCCAGCGCAAGCGTCAGTGCTTTAGTGCTGGGCCAAATCAGGAAACCAATTCGATGGGCAGTCATGGGCGGGTGATCCGAAGCGAAAACAGTATTAAAGGCATGGGCCAATGCTAGCCCGTAAATGAACGCAAATCTCGAAACCGGCAAAGATCAAATGTGGGAGCGGGCTTGCTCGCGAATGCGGTGTGTCATTCACCAATGATGTCGACTGACACGGCCTCTTCGCGAGCAAGCCCGCTCCCACAGGGGATTAGGGCCGGCCTCTGGATTGCGAAGCATGCACTATCCCGGTGCGCAACGGGAGTTCGGTTTACTTCAGGCTGCCCGAGAGGAATTGTTGCAGGCGTTCGGATTGCGGGTTCACCAGCACTTCACGCGGGTTGCCGCTTTCTTCGACGACACCTTTGTGCAGGAACACCAGTTGGTTCGACACTTCACGGGCGAAGCCCATTTCGTGCGTCACCACCACCATGGTCCGGCCTTCCAGCGCCAGGGCCTGCATCACTTTCAGCACGTCGCCGACCAGTTCCGGGTCGAGGGCCGAGGTCGGTTCGTCGAACAGCATCACCTCGGGCTCCATCGCCAGGGCACGGGCAATCGCCACGCGCTGCTGCTCGCCGCCGGACATGTGGCCTGGGTAGGCATCTTTACGATGCGCCACGCCAACCTTGTTCAGGTAGTGCTCGGCTTTCTCGCGGGCTTCGGCCTTGGACATGCCGAGCACGTGGACCGGCGCTTCCATGATGTTTTCCAGCGCGGTCATGTGCGACCACAGGTTGAAATGCTGGAACACCATCGACAGACGCGAACGCATGCGTTGCAGCTGTTTCGGGTCGGCGGCTTTCAGCGCACCGTCCTTGTTGGCCACCAGTTTCAGCTCTTCGTTGTTGAGCAGAATCTTGCCCGCGTGCGGCTGCTCCAGCAGGTTGATGCAGCGCAGGAAGGTACTTTTGCCGGAGCCACTGGAGCCGATGATGCTGATCACATCGCCAGCCGCCGCTTTCAGGGACACGCCCTTGAGCACTTCGTGACTGCCATAGCGTTTATGCAGGTCTTGGACTTCAAGTTTGTACATGCGGTCGGTTCTCACAAAAACAGTCAGTCAGTCGTTGAGCAAGCGCCCGTGACGCAGCGCTTCGCGCCCCGCCACCTTGGCCAGCCAGAAACCGGGTTGGGCATAACGCAGCCGTTCAATGGCAAACAGCACCCCGGACGTACCAGCACACACCGTGCTGACCCGATCCGATAACGGATCGATCACTTCGAAAATTTCATCGCCGGCTTCGATCCACTCACCGGGTTTACGCAGAAAACTGATCACGCCCGGATGCGGCGCGAACAACAACTCAGTGCCTTCGAACGGCAGACCTTCGCAGGCATCCTGCGCAGGTTTCGGCCATTCGCCGCTGATCAAGCCTTGCTCGGCGAGAAACGCCAGAATGCCTTCGGCGTAAGCCTCGGCGTCAGCGCGAGCGGTATCGGCCTGACCACCCAGTTCAATGGTCGTCGCCAGGCACGCCAGTGGAATCTGCGCGTCCGGGAACTGACGCGACAAACGCAACCACGGCAACGAGCACGCTTCGTCGAAGGAGCTGCCGCCGGAATCTTCCGCCAGCAGGCCCACTTTCACGTTCAGGTGCGCAGCGAGCGAACGCCATTGCGGCCAGTGCTGCGGCAAGGCGTACATGTGCAGCGCTGCTTCGGCGTCGCAATGCAGATCCAGCACGATGTCGGCGGTGCAAGCATGGCTGAGCAGCACGCGCTGCATGCCTTGCAACTGGCTGCTCGCCTCTGGCAAGGCCGCCAGGTGATCGCTCATGGCCTGACGGATCAAGCGGATATTGGCGTGAGGATCATCCCCCAGCCGCCCTTCCAGCTCGGCGACCACTGGCGCGCTGAGCTCGACGAAATCCCGATTGAAGTTCTTGCCGCTGCCCGCCTCGAAACGCCCTTGATGATTACCTTGCAGCAGTTGACCGAGGCCCAGTGGATTGGCCACCGGCACCAGTTCGATCACGCCGTTGAGCAAGCCTTGGCCTTCGAGTTCGGTCAGGCGCTTTTTAAGCTCCCAGGCCGTGCGCATGCCCGGCAATTCATCGGCGTGCAGGCTGGCCTGGATATAGGCCTTGCGCTCGCCACTACCGAAGCGGAACACCGAAATCTGGCGTTCGCTACCGAGGTGGCTCCACGGCAATGGATGATCGATGCGTTCCATATCAGTGCTTCCGCGGGGCCAGATAGCCCAGCCAGCGGCGCTCGGCCAGTTTGAACAGCTTCACCAGAATGAAGGTCAGGCACAGGTAGAACACGCCAGCGGTGATGTAAGCCTCGAACGGCAGGTAGAACTGAGCGTTGACCGTGCGCGCGGCACCGGTGATGTCGATCAGGGTCACGATGGACGCCAGACTGGTGGTCTGCAGCATCATGATCACCTCGTTGCTGTACTGCGGCAGCGCCCGGCGCAGGGCCGACGGCAGCAGGATGCGCTTGTACATTTTGTAGCGCGACATGCCCATGGCCTTGGCCGCTTCGATTTCACCGTTCGGCGTAGCGCGCAGGCTGCCGGCGATGATTTCAGCGGTGTAGGCGCTGGTGTTGATCGCGAACGCCAGGCACGCACAGAACGTCGCGCTGGACAGCCACGGCCACAGGAAGCTTTCACGTACCGCTTCGAATTGCGCCAGCCCGTAGTAGATCAAAAACAGCTGCACCAGCATCGGCGTGCCGCGGATCACGTAGGTGAAGAGCCAGGCCGTCATGTTGACGGCTGCGTTCTTCGAGACGCGCATCAGCCCCAGCGGCAAGGCCGCCAGCAGACCGAAAAACAGCGACAGCGCGAGCAATTTGAGGGTGGTCAGCAGGCCGCCGAAGTACAGCGGCAAGGCCTCCCAAATGACGTTGTAGTCGAAGATCATAGATCAGCCGCCCTTACGCCTACCGAGTAGCGCTTCTCAAGGTGACGCAATGCCAGCAACGAGACACTGGTGATCACCAGGTACATCGCCGCCACTGCGAGGAAGAAGGTAAAAGGCTCGCGGGTAGCATCTGCCGCCTGCTTGGCCTTGAACATCATGTCTTGCAGACCCACCACCGAAATCAGCGCGGTGGCCTTGGTCAACACCAGCCAGTTGTTGGTGAAACCCGGAATCGCCAGACGAATCATCTGCGGCACCAACACCCGGAAAAACACCTGAAAACTGCTCATGCCGTACGCCATGCCGGCTTCTGCCTGCCCCTTGGGGATCGCCATGAAGGCGCCACGGAAAGTTTCCGACAGGTACGCACCGAAGATGAAGCCCAGGGTGCCGATACCGGCGACCAACGGGTTCAGGTCGATGTAATCGTCATAACCGAGCATCGGTGCGACGCGGTTGAGCAGGTCCTGACCGCCGTAGAAAATCAGCAGGATCAGCACCAGATCGGGAATCCCGCGGATCACCGTGGAATACAGATCGCCCAGCCAGGCCAGCCAACGCACCGGCGACAGACGCAGCGCAACGCCGATCAGCCCCAGGACGATGGCCAGAGCCATGGACGACAAGGCGAGCTGAAGCGTCAGCCATGCGCCATCGAGGATGACAGCCCCGTAGCCTTTCAACATGATTCAGGTCCTCGAAAGTTGGGATGAAAAAATGGCGCAAACCTCAGAGATTCTGCTGCTTGCGCCATTTCGGACTTGTCGCCTGGACGTGTTACTTGCCGTAGATATCGAAGGCGAAGTACTTGTCCTGGATTTGCTTGTACTTGCCGCTCTCGCGAATGGCGGTGATCGCGGTGTTGATCTTGTCTTTCAGCGCGTCACCCTTGCGAACCGCGATACCCACGCCGTCGCCGAAGTATTTGACGTCGGTGAAGGCCGGACCTACGAAGGCGAAACCTTTGCCAGCGTCGGTTTTCAGGAAACCGTCATCCAGCAGCGTAGCGTCTGCCACGGTGCCGTCGAGGCGACCGGCCGCCACGTCGAGGTAAATTTCGTTCTGCGAACCGTACGGCTTGATCTCGGCACCCAGCGGGGCCAGGACTTCGCGGGCGAAACGCTCGTGGATCGAACCACGTTGCACGCCGATGTTCTTGCCCTTGAGCTCAGTCAGGCCTTCGCTGACTTGAGTACCGGCCTTCATGACCAGGCGAGCCGGGGTGTTGTAGTACTTGTTGGTGAAGTCCACGGACTTCTTGCGGTCTTCAGTGATCGACATCGACGACAGGATCGCGTCGATCTTGCGCACTTTGAGTGCAGGGATCAGACCGTCGAACTCTTGCTCGACCCACACGCACTTGACCTTCATCTCTTCGCACAGCGCGTTGCCGATGTCGTAGTCGAAACCAACGATGCTGCCGTCCGGTGCCTTGGATGCGAACGGAGGGTAAGCCGCTTCGATACCAATTTTCAGAGGCTTTTCATCGGCGAAGGTTGGCAGGGACAGCACGGACAGTGCCAGGGCGCCAAGCAGCACGAGTTTCTTCATCTTGGGACTCCATCGGTAAAGGGCTAAAACGGCAGAGTGAGCGACAGCCCAATATGCGAATGGGTGGAACCGGAAAGCAGTGCTGCGTCCTACAGTGCCTGTGCGAATTTTCAACACAGGCAACGACGAGCGAGTGATCGGCATTCTAACGACAGGCCCGAAGCCGATATTTCTTCAATGCGACAACAAATTACAGAAGCACCGAGAAAGCCGTTTAGGCACGTTGACAGCCTTGCAATTTCATGCAAGAGCAAAAGACAGTGAACCGATCTACATTGCAAATTGCGGGCCTATTATTGGCAAAGCCTTCTAATCCGGCAAGCGTAGCGTGGGTTCTTATTTTTCTGCTGAGCTGAGATGCGCCATTGTGGACCCATGGCGTTTCTCAATGCCCCGTATCGGCGCCAGCGGTTACACATTCAGTTACTTGAAGGGTGGCGGGTAACAGTGGGAAATGTCCTACGGGTGAAGCCGATAATTATTGGTCGATGTTTATGTGGCGCCTGATCTGGCCTCTTCGCGAGCAAGCCCGCTCCCACAGGTTTCGGGGACTGGTTCAGATCGCATGCACACCACAAATCCCTGTGGGAGCGGGCTTGCCCGCGATGAGGCCCGCCAAGCCAATACAAAATCCACAGACAAAAAAAGCCCCATCCGGCACAGCACCGGATGGGGCTTTTACTGACTCAAAGACAGCGGTTAAGCAACATTCATCGTCTTGTGCGTATCAATTAAATGCTGCACCACACCCGGGTCCGCCAGGGTGGAAATATCCCCCAACCCGTCGTACTCACCCGTCGCAATCTTGCGCAGAATCCGCCGCATGATCTTGCCCGACCGCGTCTTCGGCAGCCCCGGCGCCCACTGGATCACATCCGGCGAAGCAATCGGGCCGATTTCTTTTCGCACCCAGTTCTTCAGTTCCAGACGCAATTGTTCGCTCGTCTCTTCGCCAGCGTTCAGCGTCACGTAGACATAGATGCCCTGGCCCTTGATGTCGTGCGGCACACCGACCACGGCAGCCTCGGCGACTTTAGGGTGCGCAACCATCGCGCTTTCGATCTCGGCGGTGCCCATGCGGTGGCCGGACACGTTGAGTACGTCGTCCACACGCCCGGTGATCCAGTAGTAACCGTCCTCGTCACGACGCGCGCCGTCACCGGTGAAGTACATGCCGCGGAAGGTCTTGAAGTAGGTGTCGACGAAGCGGTCATGGTCGCCATACAGCGTGCGCGCCTGACCCGGCCACGAATCGAGAATCACCAGGTTACCCTCGGCAACGCCTTCGAGGATGTTGCCCAGGTTGTCCACCAGCGCCGGCACCACGCCGAAGAACGGACGTGCTGCGGAACCCGGCTTCAGGCCATGTGCACCCGGCAGCGGGCTCATCATGTTGCCGCCGGTTTCGGTCTGCCACCAGGTATCGACGATCGGGCAACGGGACTTGCCCACATTCTTGTAGTACCAGTCCCACGCTTCCGGGTTGATCGGCTCACCGACCGAACCCAACAGACGCAAACTGCTGCCATCAGCACCTTCGACAGCGGCCTGACCCGATGCCATCATCGCGCGGATCGCGGTTGGCGCGGTGTAGAGGATGTTGACCTTGTGCTTGTCGACGATCTTCGCCACCCGGGTGATGTCCGGATAGTTCGGCACGCCTTCGAACAGCACGGTGGTCGCGCCGTTGGCCAGCGGGCCGTAGACAATATAAGTGTGGCCAGTGACCCAGCCGACGTCGGCGGTGCACCAATAGATTTCGCCCGGACGGTAGTCGAACACGCGCTCATGGGTCATGGCGGCGTAAAGCAGATAGCCGCCGGTGGTGTGCTGCACGCCTTTAGGCTTGCCGGTGGAGCCGGAGGTGTAAAGGATGAACAGCGCTTCTTCGGCGCCCATCTCTTTTGGCGCGCAGACACTGCCCGCCACTTTCATCAGGTCTTCGTACCAGATGTCGCGATGCTGGTTCCACTTGATGTTGCCACCGGTGCGCTTGCACACGATGACTTTCTGGATGCTGCTGGTTTCCGGGTTGGTCAGCGCGTCGTCGACGTTGGTCTTGAGCGGGATTTTCTTGCCGGCACGAACGCCTTCGTCAGCGGTGATCACCACTTTGGATTTGCAGTCGATGATGCGACCGGCCAGGGCTTCCGGCGAGAAACCACCGAACACCACCGAGTGAATCGCGCCGATCCGGGTGCAGGCCAGCATGGCGACCACGGCTTCAGGGATCATCGGCATATAGATAGTCACCACGTCGCCGCGGTGAACATCCTGGCCACGCAGGGCGTTGGCGAACTTGCAGACTTGTTCATGCAGCTCGCGGTAGGTGATGTTGCGACTTTCGGCAGGGTCATCCCCTTCCCAAATGATCGCGACTTGATCGCCGCGCTCGGCCAGATGACGGTCGAGGCAGTTGTAGGAAACGTTCAGGGTGCCGTCGGCGAACCATTTGATGTCGACATGGTGATCGTCGAAAGACGTCTGCTTCACCGTGGTGAAAGGCTTGATCCAGTCGAGGCGCTTGGCTTGTTCGCGCCAGAAGCCGTCCGGGTTGACGACGGACTGCTGGTACATGGCCTTGTAGGTCGCCTCGTCAGTCAGCGTATTGGCCAGAACCTCGGGACGAACGGGATACAGAGAAGCCGCACTCATCTTTCTTACCTCGGTGAAATAGTTGTTTTTGTATGACCCCAGTTGTAGCCGGGCCGGGCCTATAGAACCATTCGACGATGGTAGTAACAAGCCCCTACAAATTATCGTGATAAGCCTCTCGAACACACCACAAGCCCTGTGGGAGCGTGGCTTGCCCTCGAAGATCGATAACGCGGTCTACCTGAAAAACCCCGTCGAACGATCACTAACAAGCCGGCCATTACGAATGCTATTCGGCGATTGTTACGAAATCTGTCAAAGGTGTTTATCAAAACCCCACCTATATGAACGCCTCCCCCACGCCTAAAATCAGCCTCGCCAACAAGGCAAACCCTGATTAACCAAGTTGCAGCCCCCACGAAGGCAGTTAATCAAAAAACACCGGCAATCAAGTTCCACACGCAACCCCAAAAAGGTTGCGTGACCCCACTCGACCTCTAAAAGGTAAAACCGAAATGAAAGCTTTATTAGTTCTGGCCCTCTCCAGCCTGTGCGCAACCGCCATGGCCGACGAGGTCCCGACTGATGTCGCACAGCAACAACCGGCCATCGAGGAATACACCTACTCAACTCACCTGGACATCGCCAAAGTTGTCTCCATGAGTGAAGTTCCCAATGTGTGCGAAGCTGTCCCCGTGACAATGGAATACGATGACTCCAAAGGCCAACGCCACATTCTGCGCTACAGCATCATGGGTAACGGCTGCTCCAACGGCTAATCACCCGCACGCCCTCTTAACGGTTCGACCCACCGGCCCCGCCGCTCAAGGCAGATGAAGCGCCGAACCGTATATATCGATTTACTTGATTATTTTAAGCATTTATTTGCGCTTTTTAATCGAATTAGTCGGCGTAGTATGAACTCCACACCAAGGCACACAACGCCAACAAACCTGGAGCAACGACCATGAAAACCAAACTGATCCTCGCCCTGACCTTTTCTGTACTGGCCGCCAACACCTTCGCCGCCGACGGCTACGACCGCACGGGCTCGGCTGCTCTTACCACTGAAGCCGCTGTCGCTTCCGACGGTTACGACCATACCGGTTCGGCCTCCTTCGCCGCCGACGGTGCCGATCACATGGGTGCAGGCAAACTCGCCTCCGACGGTTTTGATCACACCGGCGCCGCCAAGGTCGCTGCTGACGGTTCCGATCACACCGGTGCAGCCAAAGTCGCCGCTGATGGTGCAGATCACCTCGGTGCCGCTCGCCTCAGCTGATCATAGGGCGTGACTTACAGCCCGACTTCGGTCGGGCTTAGTTGTGTCTGGAACCACCGAAAACCGACTCAAAACACAACATGTAGTAAAAAACCCGGTTTTTTGCCTATTTTTTGAACAAAAAAGTAGCACGTCAAAATTTAAGAAAAAAAATCTGCACCCGCGATCTCCAGCCAAAGCCCTGTAAACCCTCGCTCCGACCGAAAAACCCTCCTTCTCGACCGCTCCATGCGCGGATTCGCCCCACCACGGCCGCAAAAATTTCCCTATAATGCCGGCTTAACGGGCCTGCAATATTCCCTTACAGGGATGACAGCCAGTCCGAAGCCCAGGCCGACGTCTTCACCGACTGCAGCGCCGTCAGCGGCTCTCGGAACTCCGTACAAAATTATGTTTATTTGCCTGCGTGTACCGCTGCAAAAAACGCTATCCAACGCGGCCAGACCGGTCGTGTGAAAAACCAACCAATCAGTTTTCACACGGGCATCTGGCCCTCACGCAGGAGACGACACGTCATGCTGAGCTGGGACGAATTCGACAAAGAAGACAGCGGCGAGACCGTGGTAAAAGGCGCCAACGCCGGCCACGCGACTGAAGCCAACATGGACCGCCTCGACACCGCCGGTGGTGTTGCCGCTCAAGAAGCTCGCGCTGTAACCGCGTCCGACTCCGCCGCCATCGCTCGCGCCAAGGCTGCCCTGGACAACCTCGACATCGCCGAAGGCCTCGCCGAACTCGAAGGCGCCTCCGCCCGTGTCGCCGTCGACGAAAAGCGCATGATCAACTGCCGCGCCGACCTCAACCAACTCGTACCCTTCAAGTACGACTGGGCCTGGCAGAAGTACCTGGACGGTTGCGCAAACCACTGGATGCCGCAAGAAGTCAACATGACCGCCGACATCGCCCTCTGGAAAGACCCGGAAGGCCTGACCGACGACGAGCGCCGCATCGTCATGCGCAACCTCGGCTTCTTCTCCACCGCCGACTCCCTGGTTGCCAACAACCTCGTCCTGGCCGTGTACCGCCTGATCACCAACCCGGAATGCCGCCAGTACATCCTGCGCCAGGCCTTCGAAGAGGCGATCCACACCCACGCCTACCAGTACTGCATCGAATCGCTGGCCATGGATGAAGGCGAGATCTTCAACATGTACCACGAGATCCCATCGGTCGCGAAAAAAGCCACCTGGGGCCTGAAATACACCCGCTCGATCTCCGATCCGAAGTTCGAAACCGGCACCGTCGAAACCGACAAAGAGTTGCTGCGCAACCTGATCGCCTACTACTGCGTTCTGGAAGGCATCTTCTTCTACTGCGGCTTCACCCAGATCCTCTCCATGGGCCGCCGCAACAAAATGACCGGCGTCGCCGAGCAGTTCCAATACATCCTGCGCGACGAATCCATGCACCTGAACTTCGGCATCGACGTGATCAACCAGATCAAAATCGAAAACCCACACTTGTGGGATGCCGAGATGAAGGAAGAAGCTTCGCAGATGATTCTGCAGGGCACCCAACTTGAAATCGAATATGCGCGTGACACCATGCCTCGCGGTGTACTCGGCATGAACGCGGCGATGATGGAGGACTACCTGAAGTTCATCGCGAATCGTCGTTTGTCGCAGATTGGGTTGAAGGAAGAGTATCCAGGGACGACTAACCCGTTCCCTTGGATGAGCGAGATTATGGACTTGAAGAAAGAGAAGAACTTCTTTGAGACGCGGGTTATTGAGTACCAAACCGGTGGTGCGCTTAGCTGGGATTAATTTCCGAGCTCGCCACGATTTGACGGTGTAAATCGACAAATCGAAATACTAAAAGCCCCGATCTGATCGGGGCTTTTTATTGGGTAGGAAAAGACTTACTTATCTCGACGCTCACCGCCAAAACTCCTACAGCAACTCCAGATCTTTCTGCGTTGATGACTATTCAAAACACTTCTAAGCTCTATCGCAGGTGCCTAAGAAACGCCCAACGTGGAAAGCTTGGCCAGTCACACAGACGCTCTATCACCCATTGGTGATTTGCTGTTCGGATGTGAGAGGCTTTGCTCGTTGGGATTTCTTAAGTCCACTCTACGTTGGGTCTGGCCCTGCCCCTTAATACGTAGAGGTCGCGGACTATGTCTACTCAACTCGCATCCAGAAATCTATCCACGCCAACGAACGAGTGGGAGCCTCTCGCCTCCACCCTATTCATTCGTTACGACATTCATCTACACGCCCTGCTGTTTGAAAACCAAGTTTGGTTTTGCGCTCGCGATATGGGACGCCTAATGGGCAAGTATTTGGATGAGCGAATGTCTCGAAAACTCGATACGGATCAGCGAAGGATGTTATTGGTACACGCCCACGGAGCAGCGGAGGAACGACTGATGCTCAGTGAATCAGGGGTGTATGAATTACTGATTTATCACTATTGTCCGGAATATCGCTCATTGCGCGAGTGGCTGACGCATCAGGTTGTACCTGCATTGCGCGATGCCAGAATGACTCGGGTGGAGCGCCCGACCTTAAGCGTTTTGGATTGGCCGCAGATGCAGTTGAGTTTGCTGCACTGGCAGAATGAACCATGGATTCGGCTGCGGGACATGCCTTGCATCCTGCTGCCCCAGCAGCAAACGTCTTGGTGGAAGAAGGCTTCGCAGCTATTTCAATTTTAGAAAGCCGCTGGAGATAGGGTGCAGTTCCCTGCACCCATTTGATTTGGAACCCTGAGTATCAAGCCGACTTTTCACTCGATTGCAGTTGCTGAGTTTGAAGAGGGAACCCTTCAGGAGCGCCCAACAATACACCCCGCTCCATATCAAACGGCAGCACCCAAAGCATGAGCTTCGGAGCAAACTCAAATACCTTCAATGGAGCATCAAACGCAGATCGTCGTGGATAGATCAGTACCAACTCACCACTGCCAGCTAAGTATTTGTGACCATAAGCGAACAGCTGGTAAAAATCGGACTGTTTCAAACCGTAGCTCTTATCCTCAGCGAAAGAACTCAACCGCTTCCATTTTGTGTCTAGCACCCATTTTTTTTGTTGATGGTGAACCATCAGATCCGGTCGTAGCTGGAAGAAGTTTTTTCCTTTGTGCTGACACAAATACTCAGTATGGGTTTGAGTTTGAAGTCGAGCGTCGTGCTCCAGATCTCTGCCAAGACTCGCAGCCACATAGCGCTCGAATAGCTTCTCCATAGGGAACAACAAGCTCATACCATGCCAATCCCCAGCGACCGCTAAAGGTATTTGTTGCTTAATGATCAGCTCACACCAGGGTTTCACCGGAACGTAGTGCGCCATCAGCCGCTCGTTGCTCCATCGTTTAAAATCCTGTTGCACATCACGGCTTTCAGGTACTTCTAACAACACACTTCTTAGCTCATGAGCCAGTCGCCAATTTCCGGCATCTTTGGTTGTTTTGCAGACCTGATCTAACGCTAATTTGAGTAGGCGATTTTCTGCTCGGTTGGGCAAATAGATATCGTGTCGTATCTGAAAGTGGTGCTGGCGCCCAGGCGGTTGGCGCATTTGCTTGACCACATCTAGCTGACCACGCAGGAAACGCTGTTCCTCCTCCACGCGTTGATAGTCAAAGCGTAAGCCTCGTTTGATCAAATGATCCAGCGCCAACAAGAATCGGCCCATGACCCACTCGGTCAACGGAGCATCGAAATTTTGTAGACCCGCTGC